>JBDTUY010000011.1:0-23053 GCA_040007495.1 Acidobacteriota bacterium
ACGGTCGATCGACACGTTCATCGCCTATGTGCTCACGACCAACGCGCGCATCATCCAAATTGCGGCGCGAACATCTGGGCATTCCAGGCCGAGCCAGCCTGCGTAAGCATGATTCGTTGAGCGAAGCCCGGTCGCATTCTGGATCGCAGTCGCCATCTTTGCGCGGAGCATCGAATCCATCTCGGGCTGGAAGCCATGACCTGAGAGTGCGGGTTGCAGCAGTGGCGACTCGGTCGTCATCTTTGCGAACAGTTCCGTGATATCGCGCTGCTGACCCGACCACATGTGGTCCTGCCAGTAGTGGCAGGTCTTCGCGATGGAGGTGACTACGTTCTTGATCTCTTTCTCATCCCGGTAGTCGGACCCTGCCGGGAGATCGAGCATCAGGCCTTCGCTATGAGCCGAGACGTTCTCTGTGGTGATGGCTCGTACTAACCACTCGGCCATGGCAGTGCTGGTACAGGTCACTCGGACCCATCCTGGAATCGGAGAAGCCTCGGTCGGAAGTTCGGTGACCATCGAGATCCCGCGGCAGATCTCTTGCACCGCTTGTTGATAGCGATCAGCCTGCGCGTCAATATCGGACGGGGAGCCCGGTTCGAGCAGTTTGCCTTTATGCGGCGGCCCACCCGCCATGGCCAAATCGCAAAAGGTCCCCCAGATCTGGTCCCAGGCGACCTTGCCATCAGGGCCATACTTGAGGCCCGCAGAACCCATCGACACGGGCTGCACGTCGTCGTAGCATTCCTGATATTCCTCAGGCAGGATCGTCTTGAGCCGGGCCAACAGAGCCTCTATCGATCCGTGTTCCACCGAATGCACGCTCATCTATTTAGCTTAACGGTGTGAATGCGTGACGCTGCCGTGCGCGTGCGAGGGGTCCGCGAGCAGTTCGTCATCATCCTGGCTATGGGAATGCGGTGTTATCTTGGGACGCCCGGAAGCCTTCAGGCCTTCTGCCCTGCGTGCTTCCAACCAAGCCAGCACTTTGTCCAAGCCTTCGCCGGTTTTCATGTTCGTGAACACAAACGGCCGATCCCCGCGCATTCTTTGTGAATCCCGATCCATAACTTCAAGCGATGCACCCACGTATGGTGCGAGATCGATCTTGTTGATCACCAATAATCCGCTTCGTCTGATTCCAGGACCACCTTTTCGCGGGATTTTGTCGCCGCCCGAAACGTCGATCACGTAGATGGAAGTGTCGACCAGCTCCGGACTGAACATGGCAGCCAGGTTGTCGCCCCCGCTTTCGACAAAGATCAATTCCAGGTCTTTGTGCGTGAGTTCCAGGTCATCAATCGCTTCCAGATTCATGGACGCATCTTCGCGAATCGCGGCATGAGGACAGCCGCCGGTTTCCACTCCGCGAATTCGATCCAAAGGTAGCGTTCCTTGCCGCATCAGGAATTCGGCGTCTTCCTTTGTGTAGATGTCATTGGTCACCACGCCCAGGTTGACCTTCGGCCACAGGCGCTTGCTCAATTGATCCAATAACGCAGTCTTGCCGCTGCCGACGGGTCCAGCAATGCCAACTCGATATGCTCTCAAAGGTCGAACCTCCGCTATTTCCAAAACCGCTTAGAACAAGAAATATCGCTGTGCCAGCGGCAACTCTTTGGCCGGCTCGCAGGTTAGCAGTTCACCATCGGCGCGAACTTCGTACGTCTCGGGATCAACTTCAATCGTCGGAGTAGCCGCGTTGTGGATCATGTTTTTCTTGCCGATCTTCCGGCAGCCTCGCACGGCGGCGGCTTTCTTCTTGAAGAGTTTCTGGATGCCGGCTTTCTCAGCAGCCTGAGATACGAAGGTCAAGGATGTGGCTGCAGTAGCTCCGCCGAACGAGCCGAACATGGGTCGATAGAGTACGGGCTGCGGAGTCGGAATAGACGCGTTTGCATCCCCCATCACGCTCCACGCGATGAAGCCGCCCTTCACGATAATTTCGGGCTTCACGCCGAACATCGATGGTTTCCACAGCACCAGATCCGCCAGCTTGCCGGGTTCGATGGAGCCGACTTCATGAGCGATGCCGTGCGTGATCGCCGGATTGATTGTGTACTTCGCGATGTAACGCTTGACTCGGAAGTTATCGTTACGCGCCGAATCCTGTGGCAATGCCCCGCGCTGCGTTTTCATCTTGTGCGCGGTCTGCCAGGTTCGCGTCACTACTTCGCCGACCCGACCCATGGCCTGTGAATCGCTGGAGATCATGCTGAATACGCCGAGGTCATGCAAGATGTCCTCAGCAGCAATCGTCTCCGGTCGAATGCGGCTCTCGGCGAACGCGACGTCTTC
This sequence comes from Acidobacteriota bacterium, assembly GCA_040007495.1. Taxonomy (GTDB): domain Bacteria; phylum Acidobacteriota; class Terriglobia; order Bryobacterales; family Bryobacteraceae; genus Palsa-187. The sequence goes on from JBDTUY010000011.1 coordinate 2,299, forward strand.
AGGCACCATCGGGTTCAGATGATGGCAGACCATCAACATGTCCAGATGTTCTGCAATCGTGTTGACCGTGTAGGGTCGTGTTGGATTGGTGGAGGAGGGAAGAATGTACGGCAACGCCGCGATGGAGATGATATCCGGCGCATGGCCGCCGCCCGCGCCTTCGGTGTGATACGTGTGAATCGTTCTACCAGCGATGGCTCTGATCGTGTCTTCGACAAAGCCCGCTTCGTTGATCGTGTCAGTGTGGATCGCAACCTGGACGTCCATTTTGTCGGCGACCCTGAGGCAGGTATCGATTGCTGCGGGTGTTGTTCCCCAGTCTTCGTGCAGCTTCAATCCGCACGCGCCAGCACGAACCTGCTCTTCCAAAGGCTTTTCAGTGGATGCGTTGCCCTTGCCCAGAAAACCGAAGTTCATAGGCCAGGCGTCGGCGGCCTCCAGCATGCGCGCGAGGTTCCACGCACCGGGTGAGCAGGTTGTAGCGTTGGTTCCTGTTGCCGGACCCGTGCCTCCGCCGATCATCGTAGTAGTGCCGTTGGACAGAGCTTCGTAGATCTGTTGTGGGGAAATAAAGTGGATGTGACTATCTATGGCTCCGGCGGTGACGATCAGATTCTCGCCCGCGATAACTTCGGTGGATGCGCCGACGACTAACTCCTTATCCACGCCTGCCATTGTATCGGGGTTGCCCGCTTTCCCCACCTTCACGATTCGACCGTCACGAATGCCGATGTCGCCTTTGACGATACCCCAGTGATCAACGATCAACGCGTTGGTAATTACCAGGTCCAGTGCGCCATCCGCACGCGTTGCTCGTGAACTCTGGCCCATGCCATCGCGAATTACTTTACCGCCGCCGAAGGTAATCTCGTCGCCGTAAGAGGTGAAGTCTTTCTCGACCTCGATAATCAATTCCGTGTCGGCCAGTCGCACGCGGTCGCCCGTTGTGGGGCCGTAAAGGTCGGCGTAAACGCGGCGCGGGATGGAGAGACTCATCGGGTGGTCCTCTTCGTTTTCTTCTTGGCGACCTTGGTTTTGCTGGGCTTCGTCGTAACTGCGATCCCCAAGCCTTGATGTCCCAACACGATCTGTTTGCCCGCGAATTCCACCAGCTCTACTTCCTTTTCTTCTCCAGGCTCGAACCTCACGGACGTGCCTGCCGCGATATTCAAGCGCATGCCGCGAACTGCCGCGCGATCGAAGCTCAGCGCGTTGTTCACCTCAAAGAAGTGATAGTGACTGCCCACCTGCACTGGACGATCTCCGGTTTGCCGGACGACCACCTTCGCGGTTCGCCGACCAACGTTGGCTTGGATGGCCTCATCGGCCAGTAGATATTCTCCGGGTTTCATTTGCGACACCGCCTCCATTTTTGTGTCATGCAGGGTGAATTGGGTCATGCACGGTCACCAGTTTGGTGCCGTCGGGAAACGTCGCTTCTACTTGCACTTCGTGGATCATCTCCGCGATGCCGGGCATCACGTCGGCGTTGGTAAGAATCCGAGTACCCAACGTCATGATCTCCGCGACCGATTTTCCATCGCGCGCCCATTCGAGGATGTCCGCAGTCAGGATGGCAATCGCTTCCGGATAATTCAGAGCAAGTCCCCGTCCGCGTCGCTTGCGTGCAACGTCGGCTGCGACATGGATCATAAGCCGCTCCTGCTCGCGAGGCGTTAGATGCATTCGGTCTCCTTACTCAATTCCATTGGCATTTACTTTAATTTCCTTGGAGGGATTGGGGATTCGCCGGTGAGGAATTGCCTCGCGGTGTTCCAGAACCGGGCGAGCGTGGCCGACAGTTCGCGAGCCGTGGCGCTCAAGCCTCGAACGACTACACCGTCCGCGGCAAGCGCACTCGCTCCCCATATAGTAACGCCTGGATGGGATACTGCGTGCGCCTGTTCTGCTAGCAGCGATTCAAGCTGCCGCAGCTCAGCGGCGGGTCTTCCGACTTGAACGGCATAGAAGGTCGCCGTGTGCGAATACTCTCCCATGCGGGATGCCGATCGCAGCGAGCTTACGTCCGGCTGCAGCACAAAGTTCTCCAGCACCACGGGCCTGAGGTGGGAACGGACCTCCGTTTGAATCTGAAGCCTGTCAAAGGCGAAGCTCTCTCCCATCGCCTGACGTCCCGGCGCGACGGTCTCCCACCAGAAGAAGGTCGCACCATCGGCAAGGTTGACGACGGTCCGCTGCGAGTGCCGGGATCCTCGAAAGGGAATCAAGGCGTCTGGAAGATATTCCAACAGACCGCCTTCTGCGACAGTGATCGACAGATCCTGCTCAGAATCGGAGGAGAGTTCACGATGCCGATAAAGTCGGGTCGCTCCGGTAGTCGTAACTTGCGCGACCGCTCCACTTCCGACATGTAGTCGTAGCGAAAGTCGATCTCCTGAAAGTATGCCGCCCGAGACGTTATGCAGATGCACCAGTGCGCCGCCATTGGATTGCTCAAACGCTCGCAGTACCTTCCAGGGAGGCTCCTGCGTGTCCACACTCATGCGGGTGCGCGAGCCTTGGGCCTCGAAACGCAGTCCCAATCGGGCATTCCAGTCGGGCTTGTGGAACGGCTCATCGGCGTTCAACTGATGAATAGCCGCGTCTCGAGCGTGCTGTGCCGCATCGATCCGAGTTCCGGCAGAGGTGTGAAGCAAGCGACCTCCAACCTTTCTGAGCATGCTACTGCGTCTTGTATGGTCGGCTTTAGATTCCAAATAATCCGATTTGCCGCCACTTGTCCTATTGGCATCAACCGCTGGCAGACCGATACCAGACTTGTTACGGATTGCTGCAAATACGCGAGCGCCATCGATTCTTCCGGGATTCCAACCACGGCTCCTGCTGCGCCAAATGCGATTGGATAGTGCAGGTCCAGAGGAATGCTCGCCCCTGACAAAGCGTTGAACAGGTCTGCGAAACGATGACCCATTTTAAAGGCCGCCTCTCTCGATTCCCGCGCCGGTCGCCGAGCCTCAAATTCTTCGCGTAGTTGCTTCGGGTCTTCTCTGCGCCAGGCTCGACGGACGAAGGTGGTCTCCAGAACGCCCGCTTCTGAGAGGTAGTCGCGCAAGAATTGTTCTAGATTTTCTGGCTGCAGTGTTCCTTCCTCCGCCAAAGTTTCCAGGCCGAAGGAATGCGCCGCTGCGCCCACGGGCAGAGCCGAGTCAGCTAGCTGCAGCAATTCCAAAAGCATAAATCCATATTAGGGGATCTCTTGTTGTTGGAAGGCGATGTTACCCGGTAGTCTTCAATCCACCGGCGATGGCATTCACGGAGATCAAGAGTGACGCCAGTAGCGGTTCTGCTACATCCGCATGGTCGGTAGATACTGCTTCGCGCCATTCCCGCAGCAGAACGATTTGCTCGCGATGCAGTCGGGTCAACGCATTGCGCCGCAGTTCGACTGCCTTCACCAATCGGGGACGTCGATGATCTTTGCGACCAAACAGGCGGCTCAGCACGGCTTTGGTCCTTTCATACTCCGATAGGATGGCATCGAGCACGCGGGCGCGAAGTGCGCCATCGCTGACCAGAGCGGCGTACTCCGTCATGATCTGTCGGTCGGCGGCCAACACACTGAATTCGGCATTGTGCAGCAGATTGGACAAGAATGGCCAGTCATTTGCAGCCTCGCTCAGTACGTCCCACCGCGAGGTGTCCGGATCACCTTCATCGCCGCAAACGTCCATAAAAGCGCTGCCCAGACCGTACCACCCAGGTAAATTGAAACGAGCCTGACTCCAGCTAAATACCCAGGGGATCGCGCGCAGATCTTCTATGGTCCGGCGTCCGGTGCGGCGTGCTGGGCGCGAGCCAATGCGGTGAAACTCGATCGCATCGATCGGCGTCGCCTGCGAGAAGAACTCGACAAAGCCGTCGGATTCGATCAGGCTGCGATACGCGTGTTTGCTACTGATTGCCGCGGCCTCCAGCAAAGCCTCAGCCGAGATGCCGCTGGAGGAGATGGGTGCATCTGACGTGTACTGCTGGTGCATCAAGGTCCAGCGCGTGGCTCCGGCTAGCATTCGTTCCAGGTGAACGGTGGCGGTCATACGGTTCGCGTACTTCTGCGCAATCACTTCGCCTTGCTCCGTAAGGCGCATGCCGCCTTGCACGGTACCCGGAGGCAACGCGGCTAAGAAGGCGTTCATCGGACCTGCACCGCGACCGATCGTGCCGCCGCGACCGTGGAAGAAACGAATCGCGACTCCGGCGTCGTTCGCCGCCTTCGTCATCTCGATCTGCGCCTTTCGCAGATGCCATTGGCTGGCCAATATCCCGCCGTCTTTGTTGCTATCGCTATATCCGACCATGACCTCTTGCACGGGCATCACGGTCTGCTCCCGCTGTTGCTGCAGGTATTTCAGCGTCCGCTTCACGATCGGCTCAGCCAGATAGGCGGCCAGGATCTCTGAGCTGCGATCCAGGTCTTCGATGGTTTCAAATAAAGGAACGATAGCTACGCCCGCGACCGGGCCGCAGTCTCCGCGATGCATTAACCCGGCCTCGCGCGCCAGCAAATAGGGCGTCAACAGGTCCGCCACAGAGTGGGTCATGCTGACCACGAAGGATCCGACCCCTCGATTCCCGTGGTTTTCGATCCATTCTCGAATCAGTCGCAGCACACCAACACTGGCGTCGGCTTCCAAAGGCAACGGAGAGCCCACAGGGGCGAACGGGCGAAGTGAGGTCAATTCCTCCGCCATCCAGATTCGTCGTTCTTCGGGATTCCACTTCGCGAAGTTGCCGGGCGAGCCCGCGATTATTCGCAGTTGCTCAATCGCACGGTCATGGAACGCGCTGTTTTGGCGGATGTCCAGTGCCGCTCCATGAAATCCGTAAGCAGCAGCCAACGCTTGCACGGGGGCAACCTGTTCGCGGGCGATGGAATGCGCTCCGATCTCCCGCAGCGATTCGGCCAATAGTTCCAGGTCGGCATCGAGCTCCTCGGCTCGCGTGTAGTGGCCGCCGGATGTCGCACCAGGTTTGGGCAAACGCGCGGCGAGTAACAGTGAGAATTCTCGCCAGGGCTGCACGACTCGAGTATCCGAGCCGGGGAACATTTCCATGTAGAGTCGTAGTTTCTCTGTCAAGCGTGGCGGTGCTGGCTGAAGGATGCCGGATAAGCTCAAGCTGGCGGCCAGTCCAGTCAATTGGTTTCGCAATACGCCGATGGCACTGGCGCGAAGTGATTCCAGGGCGGCCTGTGTGACCTGTGTTGTGACCAGCGGATGTCCATCGCGATCTCCGCCTACCCAACTTCCGAAGGTAAGTCTGGGTGAAGGTGGCACCGAAGCGCCGGGAAAGATCCACTCCCACGATTCATCGAAGCGTGCAGATAGCTGCTGCAGCACCCCAGGAAATACGTTGATCAGATAGTGAAGGGTGTTACGGATCTCGGATTCCAGATTAGGCCCGATTGCGGCCATCTCGCCGGTTCGCCACAAACATTCGATTGCCGCGGTGATCCTGCGCTGCAATGCGGCTTGTTCCAGAGGCGTATGCGTTGGATTCTCACGCTCCACCATCAACAAGTAAATGTCACGATGCCGTTCCAGGACCGCAGGCGGTTTGGACTCGGTGGGATGTGCGGTCAAGACCGGCTGCACGTGAATGTGGGAGAGCACCGATCGAATGGCTTGATCGCTGAAGCCCGCTTCTTTCAAGATCAGTAATTGGTGCGGCCACCCCCCGGGAGCCGAAGCCGGTCCGTGCAACGTTTCGCGCTTTCTGCGAATCTGATTGGCGGCGTTCTCTTCCGCCATGGTCAGCAGTTGAAATACGATCGAAAGCGCTTGACCACCGCGCAGGGGAAGCCGCTCAGCGGTTTCAGGTGCGGAGTCAAGTGCGGCCGTGGCAAACTGCGCCAGATTCTCTTCGCCAATGGCGCACAACGCATTCTGGAAACAACCCAACAAGAACCCGAAGTCCAAATCCCACTTGGACAATTCAACACTTAGAATGCTGTGTTCTGGTTCCAGGGTTGGAGTGGCAGCCATCTTACAGCCTCAGTGCTACTGCTTGTTTAGCCAACGCGGTGATCCGAGCCCAGTCCTTTGCGCGGATCGCATCATCGGGCGTCAGCCACGAACCTCCACATACCGGCACGTTGGGAAGCGCCAGGAATTGCGGAGCGGTCTCTGCCGTGATCCCTCCTGTCGGGCAAAATACGACATCAGGAAAAGGCCCGCCCAAAGCCTTCAGCATCGGAATGCCACCGGCCACCGTAGCGGGGAAGAGCTTCAGGAAATCATAACCACCCGCGTTGGCTGCCATCACTTCGCCTGCCGTCGCCACGCCGGGTAACAAAGGCAGGGAAAGGGTCTTGCAGATATGCCCCACTTCCTGCGTGTAGCCGGGGCTGACGGCAAAGGCGCTGCCGGCCTGTTTGGCGGCAAACGCATCTTCAACCGACCGCACTGTGCCCGCACCAACGATCGCGTCCGGCACGGCGTCGGCGATGGCTCGAATGGATCGCAGTGCGATTGGCGTGCGAAGCGTGACCTCCAGAACTCGAATTCCGCCAGCCACCAAAGCCTCGGCCAAAGGGATCGCGTCCTCCAAATCCCGAATCACGATCACCGGAATCACCGGTCCGTAGGTTGCCAGTTCGCGCACGTCGGCGATCGATGTAGCCACTTCTTTTAGAGCCACGTAATTGCTCCTTCTTCCGCTGTCAGTACGTTGCGACGCAATGCACCGAACAGATCCCGGCCTAACCCGTGCTCGTTGCCTTCCATCTGCTGCGGGCAGATGGATGCGTGACTACGTGTGGCCCACTCTTCGGCGGGCACCAGCGCGTCCAGAGTCCCCGCTTCAGAATCCACGCGGATGATGTCGCCATCCTTCACGCGCCCGAGAGGGCCGTCTGCTAGAACCTCCGGGCTGACGTGAATGGCCGCGAGGATCTCGCCCGACGCTCCACTCATGCGGCCGTCGGTGACGATTGCCACTTTGAAGCCTTTCTCTTGCAGGCATACCAGGGGAGGGGTTAACTTATGCAACTCCGGCATCCCATTGGCTCTTGGACCTTGAAATCGGAAGACTGCAACGAAGTCGCGATCCAGGCTCCCGTTCTTGAATGCGCTGAGCAAAGACTCCTGCGTGTCGAATAAGAGCGCCGGTGCTTCCACGATGTGGCGGTCGGCTGGTACGGCGGAGGTCTTGATCACAGCGCGGCCCAGATTGCCTTGCAGCAGCCGCAACCCTCCATGATTACTGAAGGGGCTGGCTGCAGTTCTGACGACGGCTTCGTCGCCGCTCTGCGCGGGAAGATCATGCCAATGCAACTCATGTTCGTGCAGCCCTGGAACCCTGGTATAGGCGCGCAGCCCTTCGGGATCTACAGTCGCCACGTCCGGATGCATATACCCCGCGTCGAGCAGTTCACGGATCACCCAACTGGGTCCTCCGGCGGCTTGAAACTGATTCACGTCCGCACTGCCATTCGGATACACGCGCGCCAGCAACGGCACAACGGCGGAGAGATCGGAGAAGTCGGTCCAATCAATTAAGATCCCAGCGGCGCGCGCCACTGCGACCCAGTGGATCAGGTGATTGGTGGACCCGCCGGTCGAGAGTAGCGCCAGCATGGCATTCACAATGCAGCGTTCATCTACGATGTGGCCGATGGGCTTGAAGTCGGCTCCCCTGCGCATGGCGAACACGCGACGGACGGCTTCTCGAGTCAGGACTTCGCGAATCGGTTCATTGGGATGGACAAACGCGCTGCCAGGAACATGCAGGCCCATGGCTTCGAGCAGCATCTGATTGCTGTTCGCGGTGCCATAGAACGTGCACGTGCCGATGCCATGATAGGCTTCCGTCTCTGCTTTCAGTAGACCGTCCCGGCCGATCAGACCTTGCGCGTGTTGATTGCGAACCTTCGATTTTTCGCGATTGGTTAGGCCGGTGCTCATCGGACCAGCGGGTACGAACACACAAGGGAGGTGTCCGAAATGCAGCGCGCCAATTAACAGGCCCGGTACGATCTTGTCGCAAATGCCCAATAACAACGCGCCGTCGAAAACGTCGTGCGTTAGAGCGATGGCGGTCGACATCGCGATCGTGTCGCGCGAGAACAGGCTCAATTCCATGCCTGGCATGCCCTGCGTCACACCATCGCACATGGCTGGAACACCGCCTGCCATCTGAACCGTTGCTCCGAGTTTGCGAGCCTCATCTTTCAATAGACACGGGTAGCGTTCGTAAGGTTGATGTGCGGAGAGAACGTCGTTATAGGCGCTGACAATGCCGAAATTCGGAGCCTTATCCGACAGCACTCGCATTTTCTCATCACGGGGCATCGTGGCGAACGCATGCGCAACGTTCGCGCATCCCATACGGTCGGCTCCACGCGGACGCGCGGCAAGCTGTTCCAGGCGTTTCAGGTAGTCGGCGCGGGTCGACGCGCTGCGAGAACGGATGCGATCCGTGACCACTGCGACGGTTGGATTAAGGTGTTGCGGCATGCGCCTCCCGATGAGTAAGGACTGGGAGCATGACGGAGCTCGTGCGGTTGACGAGTTTAAAAGAGCCGTACGGGGCTAGGTGCGGTAAGAGAAGAGTACCGCAAACTATCAACTAAGGCAATGCATCGTGCATTCAAAAAACTTTGCCGCTCAATCGATAACTATGATGGGCCTCAGCCGCTTGGTTTGGTCCCAACTTCCCGTACAATAGACCCATAGATCCCGCTCTGTCGCGGTTGCGCCCTTGTCGTCCTGAGTCGTCGTATGAGATCGGCTGGTTTCGGTGAGGTTACTATGACTGCCCGCACAGTGAGCGTATCTGATGATGTGTTGACGATTGAGGAATTGGCTGCACTCAGCCAGGAACGCAATCGACCGGCTGAAACGCTGATGGACGTTGTGGCGTTGATCGCCAAGCGCTTCCAAACCGACGTGTGCTCCGCCTACCTGCTGGAACCGGATCGCGCCAATCTGGTGCTGGCGGCTTCGGTTGGTCTGAAGCCCGAATGCATCGGGACCTTGCGCCTGGGTCTGCATGAAGGGCTCACGGGACTGGTTGGCGAACAGATGCTCCCGGTTTCGGTGGCCGATGCTGCCACCCATCGTCGCTTCAAATACTTCCCGGAAACCGGCGAAGAAACCATGAAGTCGTTCCTGGGTGTTCCTCTTGTTGACCGTGGCGTGCTGCAAGGCGTGTTAGTCGTTCAGACCGAGAAGCCGCGGGTATTCACCGACGACGAGATTGACATGCTGACCCATGCGGCTGCGCAGGTGGCGCCTGTTGTCAGCGAGGCTCGGACGCTGGATCGTTTCATAGCGCCTTCGCAGGAGAAGCTGTGGAGCCTGGCGCGCAATTTGTGGTGGAGCTGGGATCAAGAGTCCACGACACTGTTCAACGATCTGGACCCGGTGGGCTGGCGCGGCGTGAATCACAACCCGCTGTCGCTGTTGTCGGAGATTCCTTTGGCGGCGCTCGACCGGCGCGCTGGCGAACTGGTTCTGCATGGCCGAATCAACTATGCGTTTCGCCGTTTGAAGGAGTACTTGTCGGCGGATCAGACCTGGGGTGCGACTAACGCCGGTGTATTACGTCCGCGTCCGGTCGGATATTTTTCGGCAGAGTTCGGGTTGCACGAATCGTTCCCCATTTATTCGGGTGGCCTGGGTGTGTTGGCAGGTGATCACATCAAGAGCGCCTCCGATCTGGATATCCCGCTGATCGGTGTCGGACTCTTTTACGGTCAAGGCTATTTCCGTCAGCATCTGGATCGAACCGGCTGGCAGCAGGAAGAGTATTTGGCGAATGACGTAGCCAATCTTCCGATGGAGCCTGCCATTGGCACTACGGGCGAGCCTGTCACGGTCACAGTAGCCACGCGCGGCGCTGCCATTTTGGCCAAGGTTTGGCGCGTCAAGGTTGGGCGTTGCGACCTGCTCTTGATGGATACGGACGTGGAGGGCAACACGCCGGAGGACCGGCAGCTAACTTCGCGGTTGTACGGTGGCGATCGTCGGGTCCGCATTCGTCAGGAACTGCTACTCGGCGTCGGCGGCTACCGAGCTTTGCGGGCGATGGGCGTCACTCCGGGTGTGCTGCATCTGAACGAAGGGCACAGTGCATTTGGCGTTCTGGAAGCGATTCGCAGCCGCATGGAAGAGGAGAGCATCAGCTTCGATCAGGCTCTCCCGCGAGTGGCTCGCGAAACGGTCTTCACGACGCACACGCCGGTGCCTGCCGGCCATGATCGCTTTCATCTTGATCTGATCGAGGAACACCTGGGGCCAATTCGCGACGAACTGGGGCTATCGCTGCCTGCGCTGATGGCGTTGGGCCGCGAGAATCCGCAGAATCCCTATGAGGACTTCTGCATGACCGTACTCGGGTTGAAGCTTTCCCGCCGGGCCAACGCTGTTTCCGCACTTCACGGCGAAGTATCGCGTGCCATGTGGACGCCGCTGCATCCAGGCAAGAGTGAAGACGCTGTACCGATCGGCCATATCACGAACGGCGTTCACGTGCCGACGTGGCTGGCTCCTCAAATGGTCCGTCTCTATGATCGGCATTTGGGTGTCGGTTGGCAGCAGAGAAGCAGTGAATCCAGTATCTGGGAAGGCATCGAAAACGTAGACGACGGAGAATTGTGGGAAACCCACTTGGCTCTAAAGGCTAGCCTGTTGGAGTTCGTGCGACAGCGCGCGATTCGTCAATCGAATTATCGGGGAGAACCGCATGAGTCGATTCAGCGCCTGCATCGGCTGCTTAGCCCAGACGCGTTGACCATTGGGTTTGCTCGACGATTTGCAACATACAAACGTGCCAATCTCATTTTGCGAGATCTGGAGAAATTGGCGTTGATGGTAAACGACCCCAAACGACCGGTGCAGTTCGTGTTCGCTGGCAAGGCGCATCCGCACGACGAACCGGGTAAGCGTGTGTTGCAAGAGATCGCGAATTTGATGCGCGACACCAGCTTCGCGGAGAAGTTCGTATTCGTCGAGGATTATGACATCAACGTAGGTAGGCATCTGGTGCAGGGCGTCGACGTCTGGCTGAACAATCCGCGGCGGCCTCTGGAGGCGTCCGGCACCAGCGGCCAGAAGGTCGTCCTGAACGGTGGTCTAAACCTGTCAGTATTAGATGGTTGGTGGGCAGAAGCCTACGACGGCCTGAACGGCTTCGCGATTGGCAATGGGCGCACGCATTCCAATATGGACGTCCACGATTCGCGGGATGGAGACGATCTGTATCGTGTGCTGCAGGAAGAAGTGATTCCGTTGTTCTACCGGCGCGATCATGACGGGCTGCCGTTAGGCTGGATCAAACGTATGAAGCGCACGATCCGAACGTTGGGATGGCGTTTTAATGCCGACCGTATGGTGATGGACTACACCTTGAAGTGCTATGTACCCGCAGCGGGCGGGACTTCCAGTGACATGAGGTCTTAACTGTATGAGTGGAGTTGCGTTGAGTTCCAAATCTGCGGCAGCGAGCGCCCACCGCAGCCGTCGCATGAGAAATGGTTCCGGGTCGAACCCTCAGGGAGATTCAATGTTGCTAAGTTCCTACGATGCTGATGGCTTTTACGATGAAATGTTTGATGCGGAGGGTGGCGCGCGTCCGGAAGCACGGTTGTTGCTTGAGACGTTGGGATCGTTGCAAGAGGGCCAGTTGCAGCGGTGCCAGCAGGCGGCTGAGCGGCTCCTGATTCAGTTGGGCATTACGTTTAATGTATACGGCGATTCAGCCGGAACCGAGAGAACCTTTCCATTCGACTTGATTCCGCGCATTATTCGCGCCGACGAGTGGGCTTGGATTGAACGTGGTCTGAAACAGCGCATTCAGGCGCTGAACGAATTTATCAACGACATCTACCACGATCAAAAGATCCTGAAAGACAAGATCATTCCCGAAGAAGTGATTCGTTCCGCCATCTTCTACCGTCCGCAGTGCGCCGGTATTAACCCGCCGCGTGGAGTCTGGTGCCACATCACGGGGACGGATCTGGTGCGGCATGGCGACGGGCAAATCTACGTGCTGGAAGACAATCTTCGGGTGCCGTCCGGCGTATCATATGTGCTGGAAAATCGCGATCTGATGAAGCGCACCTTTCCTCAGGTTTTCGAGGGGCTGCAGATCCAGCCTGTGGATGAGTATCCAAGCAATCTGTTGGAGACGCTGGAAGCAATTGCTCCTCCCGGCACTTCCGGTAAGCCCCTGGTGGTCTTGTTGACCCCGGGAATGTACAACTCGGCGTACTTTGAACACAGTTTTTTGGCCCAGAAGATGGGCATTCCTCTGGTAGAGGGCCGCGATCTGACGGTATCGAGCGGAGCGGTCTGGATGCGCACGACTCGAGGCCTCCGCAAGGTGGACGTGATCTATCGCCGTATCGACGACGATTTTCTGGACCCGACCTCATTCCGCAAAGATTCGATGCTGGGCGTGCCGGGCATCATGGATGTCTTCCGCTCCGGCAATGTTGCGCTGGCGAATGCTCCCGGCAATGGGGTGGCGGACGACAAGGTTGTGTACGCGTACGTGCCGGACATGATCAAGTACTACATGGATCAAGACCCCATTCTGCCGAACGTCCCCACGTTCCTATGCTGGCGAGATCAGGACCGTCAGCATGTTTTGCAGAATTTGGACAAGTTAGTGGTCAAGGCGGCCAACGAAGCCGGCGGCTACGGCATGCTGGTGGGTCCGCATTCCACCAAACAGCAGCGCGAAGATTTTGCTGCAAAAATTGAAGCGAATCCCCGCAATTACATAGCGCAACCGACGCTGGCTCTCTCTCGTGTTCCTACTTTGGTTGACGATCATCTGGAAGGGCGGCACGTCGATCTGCGCCCCTACGTTCTCTACGGGAAAGACATTCAGGTGATCCCCGGTGGGCTCACGCGCGTTGCCCTGCGCAAAGGGTCGCTAGTGGTGAATTCGTCGCAGGGCGGCGGCAGTAAGGATACGTGGGTGCTTGCGGCGGATGCGGTGTCGAACTCCAACCCAGCTGGCGAGATGGCATCATGAATCATTCGCTGCCGCTGTTGAGCCGCGTTGCGGACGCGGTGTATTGGATGGCCCGCTACGTGGAGCGCGCAGAAAATATTGCCCGCTATATTGGCGTCAATCTGAATCTGCAACTGGATCTCCCCCTTTCACCATCGCAGCAATGGAAGCCTTTGATCGACACGACGGGCGATACGGAAGGCTTCAAAGAACGGTATGGCACCGCGACGCAAGCCAGCGTCATCGAATTTCTGGCGTACGATCTGGCAAATCCGAATTCCATCGCGTCCTGCTTAGGGTTCGCGCGCGAAAATGCGCGATCCGTGCGCGAGACGATCTCACCGGAGATGTGGGCGCAGATCAATAGCATGTATTTGCAGATCCAGTCGCAGCGCTCGATTCCAGAACCTGAAAGATTGCTGGACGCGTTTCGCGAGATCCGGCTTGGCTGCCACTTGTTTGAAGGCTTGGCCGAAGCCACCATGTCGCATAACGAAGCTTGGCATTTTCTGCGTTTAGGTAGGATGCTGGAACGTGCCGATAAGACCTCGCGCATTCTGGACGTCAAGTACTTCATGCTGCTGCCGTCGCTTAAGGATGTCGGCACTCCGTACGACGATATTCATTGGTCTGCCGTACTCAAATCCGTCAGCGGATTTGAAATGTACCGTAAACAATACGGGCGCATTTCCCCGCACGACGTAGTGGAGTTCCTGGTGCTGGATCGCGAGTTTCCGCGAGCGATTCACTTCTGCGTCAGCTGCGCCTCGGAATCCTTGCATCGCATCACAGGCACGCCGTTTGGCTCCTCCCGCTTCAAGTCCGAACAGTTGCTTGGCCTGTTGATGGGAGAACTCAACTTCACGTTTGTCGACGACGTTCTCCGCACCGGGTTGCATGAATACCTGGATTCGCTTCAACACAAGATGAATGAGGTGGATACCGCTTTGGATTACGACCTGTTGGGCCATAAAGTTGCGTTACAAGGACAGAGCCAGTCTTTACCAGGAATGTCGCAAAGCCAGAACTCCGGTTCCAATCAAAGGTCCGGGAATGGCGTAAACGCATGAGCATCCGAGTCGCGCTGCATCATAAAACCACTTATAACTATGACCGTCCCGTTACCCTTTCACCGCAGGTTGTGCGTCTGCGACCCGCGCCGCACACGCGCACGCCGGTTACCAGTTATTCGCTGAAAATTCATCCGGAGCAGCATTTCGTCAATTGGCAGCAGGACCCGCAAGGCAATTTTCTAGCTCGCCTGGTGTTTCCTGAACCCACCAGAAGCTTTTCGGTAGAGGTCGATCTGGTCGCCGAAATGACGGTGATCAATCCTTTCGATTTCTTCCTGGAACCGCACGCCGAACATCTACCATTTACCTACGATGAAGACGAGCGTCGCGAGCTTGCGCCATTCTTATTCGTTCCGCCTGCGGGTCCCAAGCTCCAGGCTTTCCTCGACGACATCCGGCCAGCAGGCATCCACATCATCACGTTCCTGGTGGATCTGAATCAGCGCCTGCAAAAGCACGTCTCCTATGTCATCCGCATGGAGCCGGGTGTGCAGACATCGGAGGAAACGCTGGATGGCGCGAGGGGCTCCTGTCGCGATTCCGCTTGGCTGATGGTTGAGGTGCTGCGTCACCTTGGTCTCGCTGCGCGTTTCGTTTCGGGTTATTTGATTCAGTTGAAGCCGGATCTGAAATCGCTGGATGGACCATCCGGCGCTGAAGAGGACTTCACGGATCTGCACGCGTGGACGGAAGTGTATCTTCCGGGTGCGGGCTGGATCGGCCTCGACCCGACCTCCGGACTGTTTGCCGGCGAAGGCCACATTCCATTGGCCGCCACGCCGCATCCGCAATCGGCTGCTCCTGTCTCCGGATTGGTGAGCCCTTCTGAAGTTGAATTTGAGCATGAGATGAGCGTGACGCGCATCCATGAAGATCCTCGCGTTACCAAGCCTTACTCGGATGAGCAATGGACGAAGATTCTGGACTTGGGCGAGAGTATCGACCTGGAACTGCAAGCTGCCGACGTTCGCCTGACGATGGGCGGCGAACCCACGTTTGTCTCCATCGACGACATGGATGGCGAGGAGTGGAATATCGCTGCCACGGGTCCCACCAAGCGGAGACTTGCGGGTGACCTGCTGAACCGCATTCGCGACAATTTTGGTCCCGGAGGGCTGCTGCATTTTGGCCAGGGCAAATGGTATCCGGGCGAGTCCCTGCCTCGCTGGGCGTTCACTTGTTTCTGGCGCACCGACGGTCATTGTCTGTGGCACAATCCCGACCTGGTCGGCAATCCAGACAGGAACTACGGTTATACCAGCCATGAGGCACAGCTCTTTGCGGAAGAACTGGCCACCCATTTGAAGCTAGGCAAGGAATTCCTGTTGACTGCTTACGAAGATCCTCTGTCCTACATTCACAAAGAGGGCCAGCTTCCCATCAACGTCGATCCGATTGAGAACGATCTTGAGAATCCGGAAGAGCGCGAGCGCCTGCGCCGTGTCTTCAGCCGAGGCCTGGGTGAACCCGTCGGGTTCGTTCTGCCTCTGGAACGCGTTCCGGGGAAGAGTGGTCCTGCCTGGCAGAGCGGTCTGTGGATGTTGCGCTCGGGTCGCTTGTTCTTGATTCCTGGCGATTCACCCGTCGGATTCCGTTTGCCTCTGGAAAGTTTGCCGGCCGAACCCGCCGCCGCAATCAACCGAATGTGGAGTCTGGACCCAATGAGTCCGATGGAGCCTCTGCCGGTTGTGATGCGTCCCGCGCAGCGCCAAAGAGAATTGCTGCGAAGAGATGGGAGCCGGGATCTTCGCAACCAGCAGACACTGCCAGACATCGGCGCTCCGATTGAACCAGTGGTCCGAACTGCACTTACGATTGAGGCTCGCGAAGGTCGACTGTATGCGTTCCTGCCGCCTGTGCGTTCAGCGGAAGACTACGTCGATCTGGTGAATGCGATCGAACACACCGCCGCTGCGCTGGGCTCACCGATCTTGCTCGAAGGCTATCCGCCCCCAGACGACCCGCGCCTGCAACAGATCAAGGTCACGCCCGACCCCGGTGTGATCGAGGTCAATATTCACCCTGCGCGAAACTGGAAAGAATTGGTTGAGACCACGACCAAGCTGTACGAAGAAGCACGGCTCAGCCGCCTCGGGACTGAGAAGTTCATGCTGGATGGCCGCCATACGGGAACAGGCGGAGGCAATCATCTGGTACTCGGCGGGAAAACTCCAGCCGATAGTCCTTTCCTGCGGCGTCCCGATCTGCTGAAAAGCTTCGTAGGGTACTGGCTGAATCATCCGTCGCTTTCCTACTTGTTCTCCAGCGTATTTATCGGACCGACTAGCCAAGCGCCGCGTGTGGATGAAACGCGCATGGATGCGATCTACGAACTCGAGATCGCGTTTGGTCTCTTGGAAGGCAAAGTCTCGCATTGTCCACCTTGGTTGGTGGACCGTATTTTCCGCAATCTACTGGTGGACGTTACCGGCAATACGCATCGCGCGGAATTCTGCATCGACAAGCTGTTTTCGCCGGACAGTTCCACCGGAAGACTGGGGCTTCTGGAGCTTCGTGCGTTTGAGATGCCCCCCCATGCCCGCATGAGCTTGGCGCAACAGCTCTTGGTTCGCTCGCTTCTAGCATGGTTCTGGCGCGAGCCTTACGAACAGAAACCGATCCGCTGGGGCACGCGTCTGCACGACCAATTTCTGCTCCCCTATTACGTGGAGCAGGACTTCGCCAGTATCATTGGCGATTTGCAGCGGGCTGGCTATCCAATGGACGCAGCCTGGTTCTCGCCGCATGTCGAATTCCGCTTCCCCGTCTACGGCGACGTGAATTATCAAGGCGTCCAAATGGAACTCCGGCAGGCTATCGAACCCTGGTATGTATTGGGCGAAGAGCCTGGCGCGGGCGGGACCGCACGTTTCGTGGACTCTTCCGTCGAACGGCTGCAAGTTCATGTGCACGGATTGATTCCAGAACGTATGGTCGTTACCTGCAACGGCCGGCGCGTGCCTCTGCAATCGACCGGCGTGCATGGCGAATACGTCGCTGGAGTTCGCTTTCGCGCTTGGCAGCCGCCTCGATGTCTTCATCCGACCGTGCCGACTCACGCGCCACTTATTTTCGATCTGTACGACATCGCAGCGGGACGTTCGATCGGAGGCTGCACTTATCATGTGGCACATCCCGGTGGGCGTCACTATGACACATTTCCTGTAAACTCGAATGAAGCCGAATCGCGGCGTAGAGCTCGATTCTTTTCGTTTGGACATACACCCGGACCGGTCGCCGCGCCTCCGGTTGAGTCCAACCCGGAGTTTCCAACGACACTCGATTTGCGCCGGACGGTATAGGAGAGGTACGGGAAGTGGTGAGGAGCGGCAAGGTGTCAGAACGCGCAGCGAAGGGACCTGAGTGGTCCTACGCCCCGGTTTCGGGCCATTGGGACGAAGCGTTCCGCCCCTCCGGATTCCCGCGGCATCTGTGGCGTCACCTGGCTGTTTCGATCCGCAAGATGGGCTTCGCGCAGTTGACGCGCCGCTGGGAAGTTGGCCGTCAGCTGATCCAGGCCAATGGGGTCACTTACAACGTCTATGGCGATCCTCAGGGCAGGGAACGCCCCTGGCTGCTGGATCCGATTCCGATGTTGATCGGGGATGCGGAATGGAAACATATTGAGCGATCGATCCAGCAGAGAGCCCATCTGTTGAATGCGATCCTGGCGGATTTATACGGGCCACAACGCCTGATTCGCGACCGCCATCTTCCGGCGGCGATCCTGTATTCCAACCCGAATTTTCTCCGGCCTTGTGTCGGCATTCAGCAGCCGGAAGGATCGCATCTCCATCTCTATGCCGCCGATCTGGCGCGGTCGCCCGATGGGAGCTGGTGGGTGATCTCAGATCGCACGCAGTCTCCATCCGGCGTCGGGTATGCGCTTGAGAATCGACTGGTAGGCGCGCGCACCCTCCCGTCCATTTTTAATCAGGGTAGCGTTCGTCCACTGGCGGGATTCCTGGAGCAACGCCGTATCGCTCTCCAGCAATTGGGCGCACATCGCTCCGCCAACCCGCGCGTTGTGATCTTGACTTCGGGTCCGCACAACGAAACGTATTTTGAGCATTCGTTTCTCGCACGGCATTGGGGTTTCCCTCTGGTGGAAGGTGCCGACCTAACAGTTCGCGACAACAGTGTCTTCCTGAAAACTCTATCCGGATTAGAGCAGGTCGACGTCATATTACGGCGCATGGATGACAGCTTCTGCGACCCGCTTGAATTGCGAGGTGACTCACTGCTGGGGGTTCCGGGACTGGTTCACGCCGCCCGTAAAGGCAATGTGGTGATAGCCAACGCATTGGGCTCCGGACTCATGGAGACCTCCGCCCACATGCCGTTTCTGCCCGGACTGTGCAAGCTTCTGCTCGGCGAATCGCTGCACATGCCGTCGGTGGCAACGTGGTGGTGCGGCCAGGAAAAACCGCGGCGATTTGTGAAGGAACATCTGGAAGACCTGGTCTTGAAGCCGATGGCTTCGCAACCGGGACGCCACGCCGAATTTCCCGCAGGAATGACCGCCGAACAACGCCAGGACCTGTGGCGTCGCATTGAGGCCGATCCGGATGCATTCGTGGCGCAGGAGCAAGTTTCGCTATCGACTGCTCCGGTTCGAACCGCTACGGGGATCGCTCCCCGTCACGTTGTTCTGCGGGTGTTTGCTTCCTGGGATGGACACTCCTACGCCGTCATGCCGGGAGGCTTGACCCGAGTCTCAACCGACGCTACTTCGCTGGTGGTCTCCATGCAGATGGGAGGGGGAAGCAAGGACACCTGGGTTCTGGGCGGAGCAGAAGATGCTTCCGGACGCGCCA
This sequence comes from Acidobacteriota bacterium, assembly GCA_040007495.1. GTDB lineage: Bacteria > Acidobacteriota > Terriglobia > Bryobacterales > Bryobacteraceae > Palsa-187. The sequence continues at coordinate 21,170 of JBDTUY010000011.1, forward strand.
GTTTTACAGCGCAAACAGCTCCGGTTGAACACGCCACGGCGTTGCCCAGCCGGGCTGCGGATAACTTGTTCTGGTTGGGGCGTTATACGGAGCGTGTCGAATCCGGGGTGCGCATGGTGCGCGCACTGTTACCTGGACTGTCCGGCGAAGAAGACTTTGGAGCCACCGCATCGCTGGAGACGATGGTTCAGATTCTCAATGGGATGGGCTACCTTCCCGAAGAATTCTCAAGTTTTTCTCTCGGCCAAACGCGCTGGCACTTGGAGCGCTTGTTGTCGCACATGGTCTACGATCCCGCACGCACGTCCGGCATCGGCTGGAATTTGAACAATGTTCGGCGGGTTGCGTGGCCGCTCAAAGAGCGTCTATCGCAGGATACGTGGCGGGTGCTGCAACAATTGGAAGGCGAGTTATCGAACACTCGGCCGGTGAATCGGGAAAGTCGTCTGCTGGCTCAGATCAACCTGCTGGATCGCGTGATTGTCACTCTATCGTCTTTCGCCGGCCTGTTGATGGAGAACACCACGCGTGGGTACGGGTGGCACTTTCTGCAGATCGGCAAACGACTGGAGCGCGCTCTTCAGACCTCCGAACTACTATTGGCGACGTTTGGCAACGGACCCTTTGATCTGGACCCCGCGATGCAGACGCTGCTGCAAATCGCCGACAGTTCGATCACCTACCGCTCGCGTTATTTCACGAACTTGAAGGCCGAGTTTGTGTTGGAACTATTGGTGGCCGATGAGGCGAATCCCCGCAGCTTGGGCTTCCAACTCGCCACTTTACTCGACCACATGGTCCATTTGCCGGGTTACCAAGCTCTGGCCGAAGCCCCCATTCCAAAGGCACTAGCCAAGCAGGCGCTGAAGCAATTGCGAGCCGTTTCCTGCGAAGACTTAGCGGCTCGCGATGCCGAAGGCAACCTTCCTGCTCTGGAGGAGTTCGCGCGCCAGATGAAGGGACTCATCTACGATATTTCTGCGGCCCTGTCAGCCAGGCACTTCAGTCACCTGACCACCACCCGACTCACGCCCTCGTTCTAACCATGCGCTATCGAGCCACTCACGTCACCACCTATCGCTATCAGGAGCCTGTGGCGCAGTGCCTAACCGAAGTCCGTCTCACACCTCGGTCGTTTCCCAATCAACGTGTTCTGTATTCCAACATCATTGTCGATCCACCCCCTGCATTGCTGGAACGCAGACAGGATTATTTCGGTAATGAGGTGGCTGCGTTCACCGTGGTCCGGGCGCATGATCGTTTCACAGTAACCGGCGATAGCATAGTCGAAGTCACCGCCCCAAGTCCTGCTCCACAGCCCCAGTTAACCTGGGAGGCAGCGCGTGGTGTGTTAGCGGATCACCCTGACGCCGTCTCGCTGGAAGCCTACGAATTTGTGTTCGATTCTCCCTATGTTCCGGTCTTTGATGCTTTGGCTGAATACGCGAAGCCGAGCTTTTCCGCCAACCGGCCTCTGGTGGATGCGGTATCGGAGCTGTCTCATCGCATCTACGAAGAGTTCCGCTATAAGCCGACCTCGACCTCCATCGACATGCCGCTGAATGAGGTACTTGCCAAGCGGCGCGGCGTGTGTCAGGACTTCGCGCACATCATGATCGGCGCGCTGCGTTCGTATCATCTGGCAGCACGCTACGTTAGCGGCTACCTTCGCAGTGGTGCCAAATACCAGGGCGCCGAAGCATCCCACGCTTGGGTTTCAGTGTTTATTCCTGGATATGGATGGATGGATCTGGACCCAACGAATGATGTTCGTCCCACCGATGGCCACGTCACGGTTGCCTGGGGACGCGACTATGGAGATGTAACGCCAGTGAAGGGCATCTCGCTTGGCGGCGGCGGACAGACCGTCGGGGTGGAAGTCAG
>JBDTUY010000012.1:0-22993 GCA_040007495.1 Acidobacteriota bacterium
GAGCCCTTCGCCGCATTGGATGAGATCACGCGCTTTCATCTGGAGGCTCAGCTACGGGCTCTGTGGCAGCAGAGGGGCATGACGGTGGTCTTCGTGACTCATTCCATTTCCGAGGCTGCTTTTCTGGCCAATCGCGCGATTGTGTTGTCACGGAGGGGTGGGCATATCCAGCTCGATCATAGGATGTTTCTTCCGGCGCAACGCGATGATGAGCTTCGTGCCGACCCGAGGCTGGGGCGTGAGATGAAGACTTTGATGGCGGCGATGCCGAGCGAATAGCGCATGAAACTATCATCCACTTGGGTTGAATCGGTACTGCCACCGTTGATCCCGTTCGTGGTGATCACGGCTGGATTGGAACTAGCGGTGCGCGGAGGTTGGATACCGGCGTTCTTAGTGCCTGCGCCCTCAGCCGTGTTTCACACCTTGATCGAGAGTCGTGTGGAGCTATTGCAGGCGCTGCTAAAAACCTCGGCTGGGACGCTCATCGGCTTCTTGCTCAGCACGATACTAGGTATCGCTATCGCTGTATTATTGTCGTCGTCGAGGCGGATTCAGAGGGCGTTTTATCCGTACGCGGTATTCTTCCAAACGGTTCCGATCATCGCCGTCGCGCCGCTGTTGGTCATCTGGTTCGGCTACGGATTGCAGACCGTAATCGCTTCGGCGTTTGTCGTGTCGATCTTTCCCGTGATCGCAAATACGTTGACCGGTCTGCTATCGACCGATCCGGCGTTGCGAGATTTGTTCCGGCTTTACGGTGCTTCTTCGAGCGTGACGTTGTTCAAACTACGCTTCCCTGCGGCTTTGCCTCAGATCCTGACCGGGTTGCGCGTTGCGTCCGGATTGGCTGTGATCGGGGCGATCGTCGGAGAGTTTATCGGAGGGCAGGGATTAGGTTCGGTCGTCGATGTGGCGCGTACTCAACAGAGAGTGGACAAAGTATTCGCGGCGGTGTTGTTGGCGTCGGTGTTGGGACTGGCGTTGTTCGCGGTGATCAACCTGATTAGCGCGATTACTTTACGACGTTGGCACAGTTCAGAGAGCGGAAGTTAGGCTGCATTGTGGCGCGCGACTTGTTCGAGCATAGAAGGATTGCTCCGGTTCTCGGTTTGTTGGGAGGCTGAAGCCCTCGTGCACGGTGAACCGTGCGCCACATCGAATCAGGTTGTATCTACGAGTTGCCGGACGTCTCAGCCTTCGCGTCTAGATATGCTTGGCGGCTTTCCAAGATCAACTTGCGGGCGTCAATCGGACCTCGCCATCCATCAATACGGGTCTGCTTGCCTTCCAGTTCCTTGTAGATGGTGAAGAAGTGTTCGATCTCGCGGCGCATGTGGGGCCACACTTGATCGATGGTGTGATAGCCCTCATAGCGTGGGCTCTTGTTGGGCACGGCGAGGATTTTTTGGTCTATCTCTTGACTGTCGACCAGATCGAGCACGCCTAGTGGGCGCACTTCGATCATGCAACCCGTGAAGCTCGGCTCCGACATCAGCACCAGTACATCTAGTGGATCGCCATCACCGGCCAGTGTTCCAGGCACAAATCCATAATCGCCGGGATAGTGCAGAGGCGAGTACAAGGGCCGGTCCAGCCGGAAGATACCAAGTTCACCATCGTATTCGTATTTGTTAGCGCAGTTCTTCGGAATTTCAACAATGGCGCGGACGACCTCGGGGCTTTGCGGTCCCGGATCAATGTCATAAAGATTAGGCATCTATAACGAACTTAACACGGGCTGTGTGCTCTTATCGTTCCGACAGATCTTGGGCAATTAGACGATTGGATTTGCAGGACAAAAAGTCCTGCAGAGCAATACGGAAAGTGCCTGATGATCGGGAGGCGAGAGAGAACCCAGTTTCCGGGCAACCGTCGTTTTCGACAGCACTGCAAGTTTGTCTATGCGTATGAAGGAATCAACGTTGAGTCCCGCGACTCGCCAATCACTTATGGGTAGATCAGATCCTGAACTTCGAGATTGTGAAGTGACTGGAGCAGCGACGAAATCGTCGTCGCCAGAGTCCAGCAGTACGACCGCAGGACGTATCTTGGATCCAGCGGACTGGTGAAATTGCATTCGAATCAGGACCAGTTCGCCGAGCTTCATTGATCTAACAGTTCGTAGACAGAGTCCTCAGACGCGTAGGCTGCTTCGAAGCCTTGCCTGCCGAGCGCCTTCCAGGCATCTTCCACGTTCGGAGATCCCCACGCTAGGACGATTTGCACGGTTTCCCCTTTGGGGATTTGTTCCGCGATCTGCGATGGCACGCGGATCTGCCCGTTTGCCGTGACGGAACCCTTAAATTCTAGAGTCTTCATTCAACAACTCCTCTTCCCATCTTGTCATAGGCAAACTTGGTTCGCCGACTTCGGCGAATGTTACCGCTCAGCCGTCGCCGCGTTGCTCAGTGGCAGTTCAGCCGGTTTGACTGGAAGTGGCATCTTCTTGAGCCCGATTGCCATGGTGGCCGAGATTGCAGCCAGCACCGCGCTGCCGTAGAACGCGGGTCCCCACGAGTGGGTGGATTCGAATAACGCTGCGGCCGCGCCACCCGCGATGATCGACGCAACGCCTTTCGTGCTGTACAGAAAGCTGTAATTGGAACTCGCGCTCTTGGAACCGAAGAAATCGGCACAGGCCGAGGGGAAGAGTACGTAGACCTCACCCCACGTGAAGAAGACCATCCCCATACTGATAACAAACATCGTTGGGTTGTGAGGTCCGAGCATGATCACGCCTAGCAAGGACAGCGCTTGCAGCGTAAAGGCAATCAGCATGGTTTGTTCGCGGCCCAGCCGATCCGAAACGATGCCCCAGAACAGGCGTCCGGAGCCGTTCGCGATGGGGTTGACCACCAAGGACAGGGCCAGCGCGGAGGTGCTGATACCAAAGTTATCCGCGACCGGGGCGACCTGCGCGGTTGCTAATAGTCCGCCGATACCCATCATCAGCATCATCGCGTAGAGCACATAGAATTGCGGCGTCCGAAGCATTTCATGGGACGCGAAATGGTGGCTTCCGCCGCGCACATTTAGTTTTTGAGGTTTAGAGGCAGCTTGGATCACTGGAACGCCGGTGCCGCCCAGGAATTGCGCCGCCAGCACGATGAGCGTGCCTTGAATGATGCCGGTGTAGAGGAACGCCCCTTGATAGCCGTGCGTCGAGAGCAGTGAGCGAACGAGCGGGATGAACAATGCCGAACCCGAACCGAAGCCTGCGGCGATGAGGCCTGCCGCGAGTCCGCGCCGATCCGGGAACCACTTGAGCGCTACGCCCATCGATCCGCAGTAGACGATGGCAGCGCCAAACCCGGCGAGCGCATAGTTCATATAAAGTTGGGTTAACGATTCTGATGTGCCGATCAATGCCCAGCCGACACCGCACAGAAGGCCCGCGATGGTCATCAACACCCGAGCTCCGTGGCGATCGATCAGAAAGCCGGTGAAGGGCATCGCCCAGGTTTCGAGCGCGATAAAAATGGTGAACGCCCACTGCACGGAGGTCAGTGACCAGCCATGCCCGCCTTGAGCGACGGTGGTGGTCAAAGGCTTCACGAACAGCGTCCAGGCGTACTGAAGATTCGCGATCTGAACCATCGCGATGACTGCGGCAACCAATCGAATCCAACGGTTCACGGGTGGATACGCTCCTTGCGTACTTGGCAATACCTTACTTGCGGGTCTCGGCGGCTACTACTCCCAACAGCTTCGTCGACGCATAAATCGTGTCCAGATGCGGCGTCGGGATCGCGAGCTTACGGCCAAGTTCGACCAAAGCACCCGCGATGCATTCTAACTCTATCGGGCGGCCCAATTCCACATCCTGCAACATGGACGTCTTGTGCTCACCCACAGCTTCGGCGCCTGCGATGCGCTGGTCAATCGAAATGGGGAGCTTGATGCCGAGGCGCGTGCCGATGGTTTCGACCTCAGTCATAATTTTGACTACCAGTGCGCGAAGGTCGGGGTCGCGCGCCATGCGGACCAGGGTTGCTCGGGTCAAGGCGCTTAAGGGATTGAACGCCGCATTACCCAACAGCTTGACGAAGATCTCGCCGCGAAGGCGAGTAGTGACTGGCGCGCGCAAGCCGGATTTGATCAGTGCTTCCGCGATGGCCTTGATGCGATCGCTACGTGTGCCGTCGGGCTCGCCCAACGTAATCCGATTGCCTTCGATATGGCGGACCACGCCGGGCTCGGCGAGATCGGTCGCGAAATAGACCAGCGATCCGGCGACGTGTTTGTAGGGAATGGCATTCCCAATTACGCCGCCGGGGTCGACGCTTTCGAGGTGCAGGTTGGCGAATTCGCCAGTATCGGCCTGAAAATACCACCAGGGGATGCCGTTCTGTGTGCTGAGTACCGTCGTGTTGGGACCGATCAGTGGCGTGATCGATGGAGCAAGTCCGGTGAGTCCATGCGCCTTCACGCCGAGGATGATGACGTCGAGTTCACCCGCTTCAGCCAGGTTGCCGATGACGCGCGGGTGGACTACAAAATCTTCTTCCGGGGCTTCTGGCTTTTCGCCTTCGGCATGCGCAGCATGCTCAAACACGACGCGGACGCCGTGATCTCGCATCGCGGCCAAATGCGCGCCTCTTGCGAATAGCGTCACGTCTTCGCCAGATCTCGCAAGACGAGCGCCGACGTATGCGCCGATGGCACCCGCGCCTGCAACCAGGAAGCGCATGGAGCTAGTTCTCCGTCAGGGCTTTGGCAACGGCCCCGCGTTGAATCTTGCCGGTCGCGGTGCGGGGAATCTTTTCGACGATGTAAATTTTCTTGGGCCGCTTGAAGTCGGCGAGCCGTTCTTTGCAGAACGCCAGAATATCGGCTTCGGTCGCGGCTTCGCCTTCCTTCAAGGTGACCGCGGCTGCGACTTCTTCGCCCCACGATTTGTGCGGCACGCCGAACGCTACGGCTTCGGCGACGGCTGGATGCAGCAGCAGTGCTTCGTCGATCTCGCGCGGGCCGATTTTCTCGCCGCCACGGTTGATCATTTCTTTCAGGCGACCAGTCAGGAATAGATAACCATGTTCATCCAGATAGCCCTGGTCGCCGGTGCGGAACCAGCCGTCCTTATACGACGTCGCGTTGGCATCCGGATTGTTCTCGTACCCGTCGACGACGTTGGGTCCCATGATCACGACTTCGCCGCGCGTGCCTTGTGCGACCAGGTTCAGGTCGCCATCCATGATGCCAATTTGAATGCCAGTCGCCTTTCCAACGGAGCCACCTTTGTGGTCATGCGGGGGCAGGGGATTGGACGCCATCTGGTGCGACGCCTCGGTCATGCCGTAGGCTTCGAGCACAGGTGCGCCGAATATGGACTCCATCTTCGCCATCATCTCGGCGGGTAGAGCTGCGCTACAGCTGCGGATAAAACGTAGGCCTTCGGAGCCCTGCGGACGTTCATCCCCTGCGCGCGTGAGCAGCATGGAGTGAATGGTGGGTACGGCGGAATACCAAGTGACGTTGAAGTCGCGCACGGTCCGCCAGAAGGACAGAGCGTTGAATTTCGAGGGAACCACGAGAGTGCCGCCGCTGGATAGTGTGGAGATGGTCGATGCGACCAAGCCATGCACGTGGAACAGAGGCATGACGCACAAAGCGACGTCATTCGCAGTCAGATCATAGGTCGCCACGATATTGCGCGCGGATGCCGCCATGTTCTTATGCTGAATCGGCACGCGCTTCGGACGTCCGGTGCTGCCGCTGGTATGCAGCACCAACGCGACCGCTTCGGGAGAAGGCGCTGCTGCCTTGTGGCCATTGGGTGAAACCCCTGCGATGCGGCAGAATCCCGCGTCGTCGGTTTCGATCACATAGGTCGGAACGCCACGTTCTTTGGCGGCGGCCTTCGCGTCGTCCATACCTTCGCCGGGGACCAGCAGAATCTTGGCAGACGTGTCTTCCAGATAGAAATTGACTTCGTCCTGGCGATAGCCTGGATTCAGCGGCGCAGCCGTGCCTGCGAAGGACGCGGCTAGAAAGCTGACGATCGCCGGAATGCCGTTGGTCAGGCTGGTCGCAACACGGTCGCCCGGACGAATGCCCAGAGCGTACAAGGCGTCCGCCATGGTCTGCACTTGTTCACGAAACTGGCCGTAGGTGACGCGGATATTGGCTTCAGGAAGGATAACGGCGGTCACATCCGAGGGCGCGGAAGAGATGAGTTCGGCCAGTGTTTGCGCTTCGGCCAGAGCGGTAGGAGTAGACATGAGTTCAGCGTCGATGTTATCAGATTTGGGCGGTTTCAGGGGGCTTGGAGGGGGAGAAAGGCAAGCTTCAGCGGATGAAGGTTATGTTGCAGACGCCTTGGGTCGCGATGGCGTCGAACTCGTGATGGTCGGAGGTTAGGACGGAGCCGTTCAGTTGTTGCGCGAGGGTGATGGCGAAGCAGTCGGCAAGGGATACGCGGCGATGGACGGACTTTAGCGAACCCGCCTTCTGCCAGAAGGCATCATCGATCTCATTCCTTTGGCGAACGCCAGCAGCGTACAGATCCTCGATCACGTGCGACGCGACTTCTGCACCGTGGCTACGATGAAAGTCGTAATAAACTTCGCAAAGGTTAACCGAATGTGCAAAGCACGTATTTGTGCGATCACTGAGAATCGCCCAGACCATCGCTTCTCCCGGCTCTTTCCGGACGAACGCGATCATCGCGCTGGAGTCGAAGACGTAGATCATCGCCCGTCAGAAGGGTCGGGCTCAAATCGGCGGTTCTCTATCTCGATCTCGGCTGTCTTGCGCTGGATGAAGTCGTCGCTGGTATTTGAAGTCCAGGCATACTTGCCTCTGACTTGATCGATGACCCCTTGGTTCGGATGAGCAGGAGCAATCGGTTGTCCCTTGATAAGAATTTCGCCAAGCCGAACCCTCTCCGCGTCGGAAAGAGTGCTGGCCTCTTCTAGAATTCGTTCCAAAGTGGACGGCATTTGCTGGCTCCATCTCCATTATAGGAGGGCGGTAGCTCACGTGTTGAGAGGCCTTCGACTATTGACAGCGGCGGTCTTCGAGCTCGATTTCTTCAGCCTTGCGAGCAGCGAAGGCGTCGCTTGATGTCTGAACGTGAGCAAATGAACCGTACATTTAATTCACCAAGGCAACATTGCGCGGGTGAGCAACTCGCGGCTCATGAGCAAGAATCTCTCGCAGCTGCGTTTTTTCTTCCGAAGAAAGAGTACTGACTTCTTCCAGGATTCGCTCTAGAGTCGGCGTCATTTGAAAGCTCTCCAGCCATTATAGAGCCCCACCAACCGGTGGCGGCTACATCTGCCCCTGATAGGTGAATATATGTTTCCCTTTCAGATCAATGTAGGCGAATGTATTCCGTTTTCCAATGAGTTTCACATGTGCGAGACCGTATTGAAAGTCGGTGGCGAACTCAAACCGCTCTTGGATAATCTGCTTGCCTCGCTTATCGACATAGACGAAGCCATGGTCGTAGTCGCCAACGAAGGCGAGTCCTGCTGAAAAGGCTCCGCCTGACTTGGCTAGGAACTGCATTTTGCCATTCTTGTCGATGTATCCACTGGATTCGCCATCTGTGACTAAGGCCATGCCTTCGGAGAAAGGGCCAGCTTGAGCGAACCGAGGAGCGACTATGAAACTGCCTTGTTTGCCGATGTACCCCCATTTCCCGTCAGCGCGCACAGCCGCAAGCCCATCGTGGAAGTCCTGCGCATCTTCAAAAGTTCCGTCGGAAAGCAGCCTGCCCGATCGGTCTACGAAGCTCCAACGGCAATCAGAGGCGCTTGTCCCTCTGACTTTCTCAGGCCCCGTACTTGGAGCCCAGCTCGGACCGCCACACGCCCCCTCAGACCTATAGACGCAGGGCCCAGAGACGATTACACGTACGGCGCTTTCCGAAAATGACCCCGCGTGAGCGAATTGCTGAGGAATTGCAAACTCGCCGTACTTATCAATGAAGCCAACTTTCCCCTCTGTTTCGATCGAGGCCAGGCCTTCCAAAAAGGTTGTGACCAGTCCCGCAGGGTAAGACGGGAAGCGAGGAGAGATTGCCCAGGCACCCGAACGATCGATATAACCCCAGCGCGAGGAATTAGTGAAGTCCTGAATCGCTGGAGCCAATCCTTCCTGAAAATCCCAAACCCGGTCGAATTCCTTGAAAGGCCTCACCCGTCCCCTCGTATCGATGAAGGGTCCATCGGAAACACCTAAAGATAACATTCCGCTAAAAAAAGCCCCGGAAACGCGTACCTTTGTCTTGGGTATAGCACTCAAGACAATCTTGCCAGTCGCGTTGATGAAGCCTACATCGTTGCCCCGTTCAAATCGAAATAGTGGGTCGGCTCCGCGCGGAAGTGACCAGATGAACGTTGCCGTTTCGCACCCAAATGCGAGTTGGCTTGTCAGGAACAGCGCAATGATCGATCGCATGTCCGAGAGTATAGCTTCGCAAGAACGCAAACAACAGCCTGAATAGAAAAAGCGGCGGGCATCGCTGCCCGCCGCCTATTCTGACTCCTGACTTCTGTCTACTGACTCCTGAAGTTAGTACCGATAATGCTCCGGCTTGTACGGACCACTCACCGCCACACCCAAGTAATCAGCCTGCTTCTGGCTGAGCACCGTCAGCTTTACGCCGATTTTCTCCAGGTGCAACCGCGCGACCTCTTCGTCGAGGGACTTCGGGAGCGTGTAGACGCCGACCTTGTAGGTGTCCTTGTTCTTCCACAGGTCCAACTGCGCCAGCGTCTGGTTGCTGAAGCTGTTTGACATGACGAAGCTCGGGTGGCCGGTTGCGCAGCCGAGGTTCACCAGGCGGCCTTCGGCCAGCATGAAGATGCTGTTGCCGCTGGGGAACGTGTACATGTCCACCTGGGGCTTGATGTTGGTGCGCTTCACGCCCTTGGCTTCGTTCAGGAAGTCGATCTGGATTTCGTTATCGAAGTGGCCGATGTTGCAAACGATGGCCTGGTCCTTCATCTTCGACATATGGTCCAAGGTGATGATGTCGACGTTGCCGGTGGTGGTGACGTAGATGTCGCCACGGCCCAGCGTGTCTTCAACCGTCGTGACTTCGTAACCTTCCATCGCGGCCTGCAGAGCGTTGATCGGATCGATTTCGGTGATGATCACGCGCGCGCCCAAACCACGCAGGGACTGCGCAGAACCCTTGCCTACGTCGCCATAACCGCAGACGACCGCGACCTTGCCGGCCACCATGACGTCGGTAGCGCGCTTGATGCCGTCGCCCAGCGATTCGCGGCAACCGTACAGGTTGTCGAACTTCGACTTGGTGACCGAATCGTTCACGTTGATCGAAGGAACCAGCAGCTTGCCTTCTTTCTGCATCACATACAGGCGGTGAACACCGGTGGTGGTTTCTTCGGAAACACCCTTCCATTCGCTGACCACACCGGCCCAGCGCTTCGGAGTCTCCTTGTGGATTTCCTTGAGCAGGTTCTTGATGATCTGCTCTTCGGTGCTGCCCGACGCGGTGTTGACCCAATCGGAGCCGTTTTCCTGCTCGTAGCCTTTGTGGATCAGCAGCGTTACGTCGCCGCCGTCATCTACTACCAGCTGCGGACCCTTGCCGCCGGGGAAGGTGAGCGCCTGATTCGTGCACCACCAGTACTCTTCCAGCGTCTCGCCCTTCCAGGCGAATACGGGAACGCCAGAGGCGGCAATCGCGGCAGCGGCGTGGTCTTGCGTCGAGAAGATGTTGCAGCTCGCCCAGCGAACATCGGCGCCGAGCTCGACCAGCGTTTCGATCAACACAGCGGTCTGAATGGTCATGTGCAAGGAGCCAGTGGTGCGCACGCCCTTCAGCGGCTTATCCTTGGCATACTTGTGGCGGATCGACATGAGGCCGGGCATTTCGGCTTCGGCGATATTGATTTCTTTGCGGCCGAATTCGGCCAGCGACATGTCAGCTACTTTGTAGGTGAGTGTCTGGTTCGCAATGGTGGCGCTCATAGATGATAGGTCCTCAAAACTGCGATCAGGGAAGAGTTTGGTTTACTGCGTTTAGGGTTCGCGACGATTAGGTATCGTCACATCGGGATACAACGATATAATAACGGACGAACGTACATGGCGTCAATTCTAAAATCCCTTAGACTGCTGGCAGACTCCAGCCGCGCCCGCATCGTGCTCCTGCTACAAGAAGAGGAGCTATCGGTGGCTGAACTGCAAGAGATTCTGGGCATGGGTCAGAGCACCATATCGACCTATTTGTCGCAACTGAAGCAGGCGGCTCTGGTCGAAGATCGGCGCACGGGCAAGAATATCCTATATAGGTTGCGAATCGGTGACGGGGGGCCGGAAAGTGGCGACATAGGTGCCCCTTTGCTCGGGGTACTCCGTCAGGCCGTGGCCGAGATTCCTGCGGCTGAGCAGGATGCCGAGGCTCTGCAACTGGTTCTGGCGCGTCGGCAAGACAAGATGCGCAGCTATTTTGACGAACTGGCGGGCAAGTTCGGACGGCAGTACGTCCCGGGGCGCAGTTGGCAGGGCTTGTCAGAAACGTTCTTGATGCTGATGCCGCCCCTGGTGATAGCCGATTTGGGCGCTGGCGAAGGCACGATGTCGCAACTGTTGGCTCGTCGGGCGAAGCGGGTGATCGCCGTCGACAACTCCGAGAAAATGGTCGAGTTCGGGTCAGAACTCGCGCGCAGTCACGGCGTCAAGAATCTCGAATATCGCTTGGGCGACCTGGAATCGCTGCCGATCGCCAAGGGCGAGGTCGATGTGGCTTTCTTCAGCCAATCCCTGCATCACGCGCAGCATCCGAAGACGGCACTGGCCGAAGCGCACAGGATTCTGAAGCCGGGCGGCCGAGTACTGGTGCTCGATTTGATGAAGCACAACTTCGAGGAGGCCCGGGCGCTCTACGCGCACTTGTGGTTGGGGTTCACTAAGGTCGAGTTGCAGAGGATGTTGTCGGGTGCGGGATTTCACAACATTTCTACGGCGGTGGTGCATCGGGAGAGTGAGGCTCCGCATTTTGAGACGGTGCTGGCGGCGGGGGATAAGTAGGGCTGGTCTTGGACTATGAGGACTATCATTGAGGTGAGTATGAAGATGCACAATCCCCCGCATCCGGGCGAGGTTCTACGGCAACTGGGTTTGGAGCCGCTTGGACTTACCGTGACCGACGCGGCGCGAAGCCTTGGCGTCCGTTCAAGACGCTTTCTAGCATCTTGAACGGACGAACGGGCATCAGCGCAGAGATGGCTGTTCGTCTCTCGATCGCGTTTGGAACCAGCGCCGAGAGTTGGCTCAATCAGCAGGTGCAATACGATCTTTGGCGGGTCGAGAAGACCCGAAGTCTGCTTCACGTCTCGAAGCTCGGCTGCGTAGGCCAAGCAACGCCCAACGTAGCGGAAGCCTGTCCTGAGTCCGTGAAGGGGAGTGTAGCATTTGAGGCCGTGTTGGGAGCGGCAGACCCGTGGGGCCAGAACCGCTGTAACCTTTCCCTCGATCGAGAGTATTCTCATTCAGCGTCCATCAGTAAGAGCTGATATGCTACGGCAAGCCTCAATAAGTTTGGAGCAGATTCCAATGCGAAGCGTTTCCCAAGCTGTCCTCATCGCGCTCACAATTGTGGTCGCCGGCATGGCGCGGGCGCAGGCTCCCGCCACGCCTAGATTCGAAGTGGCCTCTATCAAGCCTGCCACTTTCCCGAGCGATGAGTACAAGGCGGGGTTCCTCGCCGGGGGCGGAAACTGCCCTAATGTTCCGCTTACGATTTCGGACAATCGGGTCTCGATGCAGATGGTTCGATTGTGTAGCCTGATTCGTGTCGCTTATCAATTGCAGGACTATCGGATCGCCTTCGCCAACGGAGTAAAGGCCATCGTCAAGGATGATGAGCTGTTCGACATTCAGGCGACCGCCACGGGCGAAGTTACGCAGGATCGTGCTCGAGAGATGTTGAAAGCTCTACTGGCCGAGCGATTTCAGCTCAAGTTCCACATGGAGCCTCGTGAGGTTCCCATCTACGCCTTGACCGTAGCGAAGGGCGGGCCAAAGCTGTTGACCGTCGACGATGGGAACTGTGCCCCCGCGGAACTGATAAAACGGATTGAAAAAAGTTCGCTGCCGCGCGGCGCTCGGACAACCTCGTCTTGCAAGGCCAACCAGAGCTTAGATCGCATCGCCACCCTATTGACGCGCGAAGCGGGCCGGCCCGTGATCGACCGCACCGGGCTCACCGGTCAATACTCCTATACGCTGAGTTGGACGCCAGACGGTGTATCCATGGAGGCCAACTCACCACCGCTGCTTTCCACTGCGATCCAGGAGCAGCTTGGCTTGAAGTTCGAGGCGATTAAGGCCCCCTTCGACGTTTTAGTGGTGGATAGCGCAGCGCAGCCTGGTGCGAATTAGCCAACATTCAAGAGAAATCACGGGAGGGCGATCCTGAACATTTAAGGTTCGCCGCTTGCATATACTAGTCTGGAGTCTCAGGACTGCTCTTCGGGGCTGATCCTCAATTGACTCATAACAGGAGCTATCACTATGCGAATGCTGGTCAACGTCGATTTCCCCGTTGAGCCTTTTAACACCTACGTCAAAGACGGGTCGATTGCCGACAGAATGCACAAGGTTCTCGGTGCCATCAAACCCGAGGCCGCCTACTTTTCCGAACGCAATGGACACCGGGGGGCGACCCTGATCGTGGATGTCAAAGCTGCATCTGACATCCCGGGGCTGGCGGAGCCGTTCTTCCTCATGTTCGAAGCTGACGTCGAGTTTCGGATTTGCATGACGCCGGAAGATCTGGGTAGTGCCAATCTGGGTGCGCTCGGCAAGCAGTGGGCGTAGTTCCACCCCATTAAACCCTACTCAGCCCTAAGTCCATCAGCCCCGGATCCGCCGCCATCACCGGCCAGTCCGGGGCTTTCTGTTTCTACGACGCGTCGCGCCGTGGTTTCGCGGCGACTAACTTCCATGCGTCCAGCAGATGAATCCCTAACTCCTCATCGCCAATCTGGTCGAGACAAATCCCAACCCAGCCGCCGACCCCGACGTACGGCGGACGGAAATAGACCTCTGGAGCCGAACGGATCAACAGTTCCTGATCCCCGGGCGCAGCCGGAATCCATACCGCAACGCGGCCGTCACGGTGATGGTTGTGCGTGAACGTGCAGTAGACTTTATTGCGGAAGAAAGTAGGCGAGCCGTGCGACAGCTTCTCCGTCGTCTCCGGCAGAGCCGTGCAGATTTGCCGAACCCGTTGAAGGTGGTTTTCTCCGTCCGTCGTGAACGTGTGGACCGGGTGCCCAGTCATTTGCTCGGATGGTTTACTCTTGACCAGCGTGACTGCCTTAACTCTGGCGGCCTTCTTAATTGCTTTCTTCTTTGTCGCCATAGTAAACCGGATTACCTGGGAAGTAGCAGCGACACCGCTTGCTGCAGCGCTTTTCTCTCGTTGTCATCCAGCTTGCCGTCATGATTCGCATCGAAGATCTGAATCGCTGCCTGCAACTGCTTTGCGAGCGCGGGAGGAATCTCTTCCGGCAGATGATTCACGTCGCGAATGTTGCTAATGAACATCTCTAGCACTTGCCTTTGCACCGCGCGCTGAAACGCCGGGACATCTTCCGGCTTCGGTAGTACCAATGCGAGGAACGCTACCGCCATTTCGTCCGTTGTCTGTTCGCCCCAATGCACTTCTTTGGGTGGATTGGATGGGTTTCGCGGGTTGGCGCTGGAGTTATCGTAGCTGTACTCCATTTCAATCTGCGTGCCCTTCGGAAGGTGAATCGCCTGCTTGAATCGATACTGGCCTTGCCAATTGAAATCCCAATCCTTGATCCACAGCAGATGCGTGATCGACCCATCGGGCAGCTTCGCGTCGATCTTCATCTCCTTACCCAAATAGTGCGCATGCGGAGCCAATGCAACCAAGTCCGCATCTTGCGGAATCGTCATCGTGGATTTGACGCGGTAATCGGGATCGCCTGCTGGAATGTAGATTCCGGTGTTTACCATGGGCGCCAGTGCAACGCCTTTGGTAGGCGCGGGCGCGAACGTCAGCCCCAGTTGCGATTGGTCGGTCTCAGGCTTGCCCGAAGGATGATAGTGAAGCTGCACCACGATATCGGTACCTTTGGGAATCACTCGCGACAACCCGGCCTCGGCAGGCAATGCAGGAGAGCCTGGTGCCCATCCGAACAAGAGGCCGCTGATGCCGACCCGTGCGCCGCCGAAGCAGGGATAGCTATCGCCACCGTTGGCTTCCGCGAGCTTGCGAGCTTGGCCCGACGTATCCATAAATACCAGAGCATGATGGACCACACGCGGATTGCCGGGACGGAACTCCATGGCTCCGACGAACACATCTTTATCCAGGCCGGTCGGCAGCACGAAACACTGGAACTGGTCGGGACCGTCTGCCGGGATGTTGAACGACGAAGGCATTTTTACTATGCGATCCGGCTCGCCACCTTGCCAGCCTTTTGCGAACAACGGCGCTGGCGGCTGCGGCCCATCACCCTCTGGAGCGCCTGCCGCAGCCCAGTCGCGAAGCAGGCCGATCTGCGCGTCCGTTAAACGGCGTTCATGCGCGAAGTCGCCATATCCAGGCTCGGGCTTCCAGGGAGGCATGTAGCGCTTCGCGGTCGCTTGAGCGATCAGGCCTGCGCGCTTCGCCGCGTCGGTATAGGTCAGCAATGAGAACGGCGCGACCTCTCCTGGACGATGGCAAGTGGCGCAGTTTTGATACAGGATCGGCGCGATGTCCTGGTTATAGGTCGGCGCGGCGATTGCCGCTGAAGTCATTGCAAGGATCGCCAGGAAGCCGCTAGATCTCATTTGATTCCTTTAATACTTTCCACGTCACCTTCGACGAGGATTGAGCAGCCCACGGCTCGGGTTGTTGCGACGGTCGGCTTTCGTCCATTTACGATGTCGTCCAGAGCGTTCCGCAATTCATGCTGCGTGGCGAACTGCCGGGGGTGCGTCAAATCTTCTACTCGATTGTCGATTCGGCCAAGGTAGAGAATTGCGCCCGAGGGCGATAACACCGCGACCTCGGGCGACACTCTGGCTCCGACCGCGCGTGCGAGTTCCAGCTTCGAGTCGAGCAGGATCGGAAACTTGTATGCGAATTCTTCCGCATGCTTGCGAACCGCCGCGTCGCCAACAGTGGGGTCGGCGTGATCCGCGTATACAACGATCCCCTGCTTGCCATACTCGGCTGCGATGCGATTCATCTCGGGTACGGATGCGTTGGCCAACGGGCAATCGGTCATCATGAAGAAGATGACGATCGCCTTCTTGTCGCGCCACTCCGCTGCGGAATGGGCGAGACCCTGCGTATCTTTCAAGCTCGCGAGCTTGGCTAAAGATTGAGGTGAGGCAGCGGAACCTGTTGGTGCGAGGCTGATGCCCAGGACGAGAAGCAAGCTGGCGATGTGCGGGGAGTGCATGATGAATCTGGGTGCAAGAATGGCTCTGCACCTAGCTTGATTATACGTGCGCGTGATGCAGCTAACTTGAGTCGCGGTCCGTACAAAACAAAACCGCTCCCTCCGGTCACGGCTCAGTAAGTTACAGAGCTGCGACCAAAGGGAGCGGTTAGGTATAGACTCGCGGACTTACGGGAGCAACACGATGGCGGTTCTCTGCACCGCGAACTTCTGCGTGGTCGGGTTCAGCACCAGCACTTGGCAGGTGTAGCGACCCGGCTCCAGGGTTGCGAGGGGAACGCTGAAGCGCACTGGGACCGCTTTGGACTGGGTATTCAGGCCGTCCTTGATTTCAAGCGGGGTGGTTTCAAACGCCTTGGTCTTGCCGCGGAAGAAGGTAACCGTTGCCAGCATCGGCTGGGTGGTTACCGCGTCCGGCTGATAGGCTTCCAGGTACACAAACATGTTGCCGCTCTTGCGGAATACGCGAGTGACGCTGGGGATCAGCTTCTGATCGTTCTGGATCAGCGGATTGTTTGTAACCAGTTTGCGATCCTTGATGGCGCTTGCCAACTGCGCGCTCAATTGCTCACGCTGGTAGCTGAGCACGACGGAGCTGATGGGCAATGTCGGCATCGCAGGACTCAGGTCGGGGATGGAGAACTTGGTTTCGTAGGTTCCCATCTTGCCGGTCTCGTTCTCACGAGCCAGGAACTTCAGCGTGTACGCGCCGGGAGGCAGCGTAAAGCCGGTGTCATACGCGAGGTTGCGCTTGGACAATTCGCCCGCCGCTTCACCTTTCAACTGGACCTTGATGTTGTCACGGACGGTGCCTTGCAGGTTGCCTTTGGCATCGCGAATCTGGCCGATGAAATCGAGCCGTGTGGATTCCGCCCCGCCGCTGCGAGCCAGCTCGATGTCACTGCCCGGAATCTTGACCGATACCGGCACGAAGTAGCGATCCTTCGCCATGCGGAAGTAGTTGACCTCCATCGCAAGGCCCAGGTCCGTGACGGGATCGCCGAGCATCAGCGCTTCCTGCAACTGCAGGTCGCGATCGGACGAGTTGAATTGCTTGAAGCTCTTGCTGGCATAGTAACCGCTGCGATAGTCCAGCTTTGCGGTCAGGGTCTTGGGAAGCGTGACCTTGATCTTGCGGAAGTGGCCATCGGTGTTGATGTTGGTGCTGTAATAACCCAGGATGTAGTAGCTGGAAACGTCTTTCTGCGCCTGCACGACGCCGGCCGAAAGATCGTTGGAATCGAGCAGCGCCTTGCCGCCTGTGTCCGCAGCCAGCGTGTACAGCGTTTCCTGTTGCCCCTGGTTTTGGCTCTGGGTGGATCGCGCCGCACTGCCGTTATACAGACCCGCTCCACCCGATGAGGCCTTGGTTGCATCGCCGGACGGTGCCGTCGCCACTAGACCGCGAGCGTCCACCGGATAAAACGCTACGTTATTGCGCAATGCCGAATTTACGGTCGCGCTCAACTGAGCTTGATTATCGGTTCCCGTCTTGGTCATGCCGCTGGCGAAATACACCAGAGCCTTTTTCTCAGGGAATACACCGAGCATTTTCACCGCGGATTGCAGTGCGGCCAACTTGCGGTCCGTATTGAACAGGTTGAACTCGGACTGGTCCGCTGTGAAGGCTGCGCCCGTGTCGGCGTCGCTGTCGGCACCGGTTGCGCCGTCCTCCATGCCGTTTTCACCGATCGTCATCTTGCTGATCACGCCGAGCAGCTTTTCGCGGTCGTTGCTGAAATCCTGCAGGATGTTGAGGTCGGTGGTGTAGTTCATGATTGCAACCACGTCTGCCTCCGTCATCTGCGTCTTGACATACTTGAGGGCGGCTGCCTGGGTGCGCAACTGATCGGGGATCGGCATACCGGCCATGTCGAAGAACAGCACCATCAGGCGCTTGTCCTTATACTTAATCTCATTTCCGGAAGGCGGGGCGAACGCAACGATCACGGGCGGCTTTACCGTGGGGCCCGCCGGAGCTTGCAGCGCCGGTTGTTTGGCGGCAGCCGACTGTTCCGGAGTCAGCAAGGCCGGGGGCGGCGGCAGCGGCACGTCGGTCAGGCTCTGAAACTCAAATACGCGCAATTGTTGGGGCTTCCCGTCTTCAGAAAGTGCGAAGTCCGAGGCCTTCAAATTGTCGATGAACTTTCCGTCCTTATCCTTCACGGAGACGTTCACGACCACCAGTTGCGAGCTGGACCGAAATACGGCACCACCTGGCGGGTTCGGAATGTCGTCAGAAGCGCCGTCTGCCGGAGCAACGGGCGCAGCCGGTGCGGGAGCAGGAGTTGCCGGAGCCTGCGCTCGCAGGCCATAAAACGCCAACGACGAAGCTAGAGCTGTAATGATAATGGGTCGCATGTTAGAACCTGATCCTTAGGGATGTCTGAATTTTCCGCATACCACCCGCGCCACTGACCAAACCGTAATTGGTAGCACCAACCACAGTGCCCCAACCTGTGACCGTCACCCGGTTGAGAATGTTGTTGGCCTGGAACTGTAAGTCTGCCGAGCGGCGTTCGCCCAAACGGAAGATGCGGCTCACCTGCCCGTTCAACGTGAACCCGAGCGGACCCGGGATCGTGTCTCGGCCTGCCGTGCCGTACGTGCCTGACACAGGAAGGGTGAAGGCGGCCGTATTGAAGTTCATGCCGGATGCTCCGATGGGAAGTCCGGTCGCATTGGCGCGCAGCGTGCCACTTACGCTAGTTCCCGCTAACTGTGAACTTGCGCCACCGACGGTTGCGGTTAGCGGCGTTCCCGAACGCAGATTCATATTCCCGGTCATCGTCCAATCTTTCAACAGCGCGCCGGTCCAGCCTGTGACCAAAGCTCCACCGCCCCGGCCTTGGCCGGAACTGTATTGCCATTGCAACTGGAAGTTATGCGGCGCATTGCCGGTGGATAGGGCACGCTCCAAGGAAAGATTCTGCCAGTTCTGGGCGATCGGACCCTGCCCGCCGGTGCCAGCATTGTCAATCGACTTCGAGAACTGATAGGAGGTGCTGATACTGACGCCCCGGCTGAGGCGACGGTTCAACTGGAACTGCGCGGCGTGATAGCTGGAGTTGCCGCCGTCCGTCTCGTATGTATAGGAGTGAGGATAAATTGATGCGACCGCACCCGGTGCCACCGAGTTCGGGATGAAGCGTTGGTCCAGCCGCGTCCCCTTGGTACCTTGATAGCCAGCCGTCAAAAACATGCCGTGGGGCAGGTTCTGCTGCAACGTGAGCGTCCAGGTTTGGGCGTAGCCTGTCTTGTAATTTGGATTGATCGCGAAGGTGTTGTTCAGGGTCGTACTGCTGGCACCCAGGAACCCGGTTTGAATGCTGAGCGGGTTGGTCAGACTGCTGGACGCGCTTAGGGTCTGCGCGAAGGGCGGCTGCTGGGCAAAATTGTTCACGATGTTCTGATAGATCGAACTGTTGTAGTACACGCCGTAGCCTGCTCGAACCACTAGCGAGTGTTTGGTCCAGGGGCGATACGCCAAGCCGAGGCGCGGCGAGATGTTGTTCTTGTCCGGACGGATGAGCGAGGTGGGCAGCGACCCGGAATAGGGTGCTGCCTGGCCGGGCGTCACAGCGGCAATCGCCCTATAGTCGGGCGAGATGTCCAGGTTCACGATGCGGTTTTGCGTCTCCGTGAACGGAGCCGAATAGTCCCAGCGTGCGCCCAGCGTCAGCGAAAGGCTGGGGGTGAAGCGGAAGTCATCGTTGAAGAACGCCCCGTAGGACTTGCCCCGGAAATACTTGTCGGGGTTGCCATATCGAATCGAAGCTGTAGCCGGACGGCTTAAGAGGAAGTCCGCCAGATCGTATCCGGTTCCGGCCTGTGGCACACCCGCGATCTGCAAGCTGGTGGCGGAGCCATTGAACGAATAGGAGCCTCGGCCGTTGGAATCGGTCAGCGGATTGACTTGCTGGCGGCGATACTCGGCCCCAATCGACATATTATGCTTGCCTCGGCTCCAGGACAGTGTGTCGGTCAGATTCGTCGTCTGGTTCCGGTTGAGCGAATAGTTGCCATCCGTCAGGCCACCGTAGTTGGTGAAGCTCAGGTTCGGGGGACCCCAGTTTTCCGGGTTCTGGGAAGTGCCCTGGATGCCCAGCGCTCCGGCCACATTGGTGAGGTCCGCAAAGTAGGGCAGGGAGGTTTGCCGCGTGCGGCTGAAGGTGAGCGTCAAGCTGTTGGAGACTGCGCGGCTAAAGCGCCGGTTCCAGCCAATGTTTGAGTTCGAACTGCGATTATTACCCGTGTCAATGAAGCCGAACAGATTCGGTGAAATCGAGCGCCCGGATTGATACTGGACGCCGAAGTTGACCCGATCCTTGCTGGTAAGACCAATATTCGAGATACGAACATTCAGGCTCTCGGAATTGTTCAGTCCATTCCAGGACGTCTGGAAGTTGCGAGCCGCGAACGGCAGATTCGGGTTGGGGAAGTATTTCAACAAAGCCAACGAAGTTTGATTCAACTGGCTTACCGGAATCTGGTTGTTCAAGAACGCCAGGCCGGTGGTTGGATCGTAGATTGTTACAGCCTTGCCGGAGACCAGGGATTGTGAGAAGTCCCCAGTGCGTTCGAGCGCGGTCGGCATATTCACGGCCTGCGAGTTTGATCCGGTGCGGTTGCGCGTCGTATTGTAATCGACGGTAAAGCTGATGCGCTTGTCGGCACTGATCAGTTTCGGGATTTGGATCGGGCCGCCAAACGTTCCGCCGATGCGGAGGTTGTTGGCCGAGGGCTTTGCAATCGTAGCGCCCGTAACCGAATAGCTGCGTGCGTCCAGAGCGGAATTGGAGAGTCCGAGATTGAGGTTGCCGTTGTAAAGGCTGCGTCCGGCAGGCCGGCGGTTGCCAAATGCGACTGCATCGGCACGACCTCGCCCCCCGTTGTTGTTGCCGCCGCGACCGCCACCGCGGCCGCCTCCACCACCACCGCCACCGCGACCGCCTCCACCACCACCGCCGCCAGGGCCACCGCCACCGGCGAACCCGCCCCCACCGCCACCGGGTCCGCGACCACCGCCAGGATTGCCGCCGCCGTTGTTGGCGCCGGGTTCTTGACCGGGAATGCCGCCGCCGTTCTCACTCAGCGCGCTGACCCCGCCGCCGCCGCCGCCGGGACCGCCCGGGCCGCCGCGTCCGCCAAAATCACCACCGCCAAAATTGCCGTCCGTCGGAAGTCCCAAGGCGCTGCTGACGCTGCCCTGCACGCTGAACGCGTTCGCGGCGCTCTGATTCAGCCCCGCGATGTCCTGGGCATTCAGATTGCCTTCCGTGCCCGGCGCGGTCACGTCCGCCAATTGGTTCACGTCAACCTGACGGAAGAGGTCGCCCTGCGCGGCTGCCGGTGTCGCGCCACGACCGTTGCGGCCAGCGGCTTGTCCCCGGCCTTGTGCGGTCTGTGCGGGAGCCTGCCCAGTTCCCGGTGCACCACCTCGCCGTCCACCTGCCCCGCCGGGTCCTGCGCCGCGACCCGGGCCTGCACCCGCAGTCGCCGTTGTAGCGGTTGTGGTCGCAGGTGTTTCGGCCGGAGCTGTCGTTGGCGCGGGGGCTGTTGCTGCCACTGCGGGCCGTGTCGCTGCGGCTGCCGCTTTAGCGGCAGCGCGCTGGCTCAAGCTGCTAGTCAACTCAGACGCCGACAATAGCTTCAACTCGATCGTTTGCGCACCGCTGACCGGACTAGTCACGGTCCGCTCGATCTTCCCGAATCCCAGCATGTCGAAGCCTACCGACCAATTGCCATCCGGCAGGTCGGCAAAAGAGAACCGCCCCTGATCGTCGCTGGTCGTCTCGATCTTGCGGTCGCCTTGAACGGCAGTCACGGTCGTCCCTGGAACCGGTACTCCGTTGGCTTGGATCGTGCCTCTATACTCCGCGGCGGTGAGTCCGAAGGTGGCTAATCCGAGAACGGCGAGTCCGAATATCGTCAGCCGGATGGCGGGCCACCTGTTTGCGGGTAGGCTACGCACCTGTTTCTTTATCTTTTTTTGATTCATAAGGTTAACTTGGGTTTTTGCTGCAGGCAATGCCCGCGTTCGGCCTACCGGATGGACCCGGAGATCCTACGCAGAATACAAGGCGCACGCCAAATGGATTATGTTTCACGGGTATGCCAAAAAAGTCGCTTCGCTTCGAAGTTTAACCGGGGCTTTACGTAGCAGCCCGATTCTACAGTAAGGATTCTAGCCGACGAAAACCGGCAGAGGGCATCTAATGCCTGCGCTTGCATACATTTTCGCCGGTGAGCCGCATGGATTCCGGGATTGGCGGAGCCGAACGCGTCTACCCTCCAGACGGTAGGCGGAATGCTGATTTTGACCAGATTTTAAGTAATAGCTATCAATCCTTGCGGAACCAGCCCGCTACCCGCTAAACTACCTCCATCCCACCCTGCCGCAAGCTGATGCGCGGCCTCTCACCGGTTCTGGGATTCGCTCGAATGGCTGGCTCCATGCTTTCACATCAAAATTCCTCTGTACGCGGGCTTACGCTCGCGCTCGTCGTCCTCCTAACCGGGTGCGAAAACTCCGCTCAGGTGGTCCAGAAGTCGCATGCGGAGACGAAGCCCGTCGAATCGCTGCCCGCTTCCCGTGAGGCTAATGATATCGGTCGCTTCATCGCGGGGTTGCCCGGAACCGAGGGAAGCCCCTTAGCCACGCTGGAGCAGCTCGACGCCTGGAAAGAGCACCGCCGCCAATTGGATTCGGCGTGGGGCAAGGCGCAGTCGCCCATGATTAGCGGACTGCAAGGTTTCCAGAAATCCGAGTTGAACGACGAAGCGACTCGCAAGGCCCCAGTGTTTTACCCGTTCGGGGGACCGGATGCGTTGACGATCCGCGCCTGGTTCCCGGAGAGTCCGACCTATGTGATGGTCGCGCTGGAGCCGGCTGGCACGCTGCCCGGCATCAATCAGCTGTCGAAGAAAGCGGTGCCGAATTTTCTGGGCGAGACCCGGCAGACGGTCGCCTCCATCCTGAGCCGCAGCTTTTTTATCACGCGCGAGATGGACCGCCAGTTTCGCGGCCAGGTGACCGACGGTCTGTTGCTGCCGATTCTGCACCTCCTGGTCAGGACCGACAACACCATCCTCGGGTATCGCTATGTTCGCGTCGACCTCGATGGCAACGTGGTCGAGCGTCCAGCGGATTACAAGTCCGCAGACAAGTATGCGAACAAGGGTGTGGAACTGGAGTTCCGTAACGATAAGGATCAAACCACCCACATTCTGTATTACTTCTCAGTCAATTTGGATGACGAGCACCTAGCCGAAAACAAGGGCTTCACCACATACATGGCGACGCTAAAGGGCAGCAATACTTTGCTAAAGTCCACATCCTATATGCCGCATCACAAGGATTTCTCTATGATCCGCGATCAGATCCTGTCGGTGAGCCGCGCGGTGTTGCAGGACGATTCCGGTATTCCCTATCAGTACTTCACTCCGGCGGACTGGGATACCCAGGTGTACGGCGAGTATACGCATCCGTACGGCAGCTTTCGCTGGCTGGAACAGCCGGATCTGAAGAAAGCCTACGCGAAATCTGCGAAACCTTTGTCGCTGAGAGTAGGTTATGG
>JBDTUY010000013.1:0-22511 GCA_040007495.1 Acidobacteriota bacterium
GACCAAGCAGTGGTATCTCGATTTGCTTTCGCACATCAAGGCGAAGTTCCCGTTACGCGATGCGAAGATCGAGGTGTCCGAGGATCCGGCGAAACCCGGCGTTTACAAAGCTGTTGCATTCTTGAAACCCCATTTTCAGTTGGATGAATTAACCGTCTCACTACGGCTGGTGGCGCGGCTGCCTGCACCAAAGGGCTAATAAATTTGTTCGACGCCGAATGCGCGCGGAGGAGAAGGCCGCGCGCATTCGGGTTTAGGATCAAGGCCCGTGCCTTGGTAAGGTTGTCCCGCTAGCACGATTCAAACGACGAGGGAGGATATATATGGCCGGATTTGACGCGTATATGCAGATCGACGGGATTCCGGGCGAAGCCCTGGATGACAAACATAAGGATTGGATTGAAATAACAAGCTATAGCCATCAGATGGATCAGCCCACTTCGGCAACGCGATCCTCTGCGGGCGGCGCGGCTGCCGGGCGCACCGTGCATAGCGATTTCAACATCACCAAATATATCGATAAGGCATCTCCGAAACTGTACGAGGCAGTTTCCAAGGGCACCCACATCAAGAAGGTCAAACTGGAAGTCTGCCGCGCCGGCGGTAGCCAGGTCAAATTCCTGGAAGTGACCATGGAGGAGGTGCTGATCTCCTCTGTTTCCTCCTCTTCCCATGCCGGAGGGAAAGAGGATCTTCCAAGCGAGCAGGTTTCCTTCAACTACGGAAAAATCGAGTGGATCTACACGCAGCAAAAACGTGCCGACGGCAGCGGTGGTGGTAACGTTGCAGGCAAGCATGATCTGACGGCCAACAAGTAGCAGTTCTGGATCGTCATGTCAGGGCTCATTTACTACAGCGACGAACTGCTCGCGCCCATTTCGGTCGGGCAGCCGTGCGGACAGGACTTGCGTCATGAGCGAGAATTTAGCGAAATTCTCGACGCTCGTCGCTCCGACGATGAGCTAAACGCGGGAGCCTGGGAAAAGCAGGAAGGGCGTAAGCTGGCCAACTGGGAAAAGGTGGCCGGCTTATGCCTGGACGCGCTGCGCACCCGCACCAAGGATCTGCGAATTCTGTGTTTCCTGGCGGAAGCCGCACTCCATCAGGACGGGTTTGCCGGTTTGCAGCAGGCTCTGAAGTTGTGCCGTGAAATCCTGGTCGAATACTGGGATAGGGGTCTTTACCCTGCGATTGAAGACGGCGATTTAGATTATCGGGCCGCCGGCCTAAGCTGGATGAACGACATTATGCCCGACGTCCTCCGGCAGGTTCCAATTACCGATCAGTCAGGCGACAATTACAGTTTTGTGCGGTATCAACAAGCCCGGCGTATGGCGGGCACAAACCGCGAGAATCAAGACGAGTTGCGCCGTCAAGGCTACATCGGTATGGATGTGTTCGATGCCGCGATGAACGGGACGCCCCGCGCCAAATTTGAAGTGTTGTACGCGCAGTTTGACTTGGCTGAAAAAGCGCTGCTCGCGCTGGCCCGAAGCTCCGACGAAAAGTTCGGGGGCGACGATGGCCCTTCCTTCCAAAACGCCAAGGAGTGTTTTACAGAGCTGCGAACTATTCTGGATCCGGCTTTGCGCAAGAAGCGCGAAGAGGAACCAGACAAACGGACCGAGGATGAAATCGCCGCCAATCCCAACATTTCGGCCCAACCAACCAGTGGCTCCGCGCTATGGTCCGACGGGCTGGGTGTCGACCAATCGCAATCGTGGGCGGAAGCCGAGGCGCTCATCCGCTCGGGCAACGTAGATCGAGGCTTGGCGCAGATGGCTGCATTGGCTGCCAGTGAATCCTCGGGTCGTGCGCGGTTCCTGAGAAAATTGATGCTGGTCGACGTTTGCCTCGGTGCCAAGCGAGAACGTCTGGCCAAAACCATTCTCGAAGAACTCAAAGAACAGATCATCGCCTACAAGTTGGGGCAATGGGAGAGCTCGGCGCTGGTGGGTGCCGTATGGTCCCGCTTATATCGTTTGTCGAAGAAAAGCGACGTGAGCAGCGAACAGGAGCAAGCAGCCGTACTCTACACGCAGTTGTGCCAATTGGATCCCTGGCAGGCATACCTGCACTGTGAAGATTAGTCGTGGCTTCTTCGGTCGGATCGCAAATCATCCTATCCTTATTCGACCGCCTGACGGACGAAAATCCTCGCGTCACCAAAGAAGGTCCGCTCAATGAGTGGGATAAATTGGCGGCCTTCAAGCAAAGCGTCGCCGGCGACCTGACCAATCTGCTGAACACACGGATAAGTCAGACCGACATCCCCGAAGAATTTGAGCAACTTCGACAATCCGTCGCTGCCTATGGCGTGCACGATTATTTCCGCAGTCCCGCCGATCGAGACGAGATCCGCAAGTCGGTTGAGCGGGCCGTACGCATTTTTGAACCGCGGCTGACGCGCGTTCAAGTGAAGATAACGGCCTCCGGCCCGCTGGATTTGCACTTCCAGATCGTTGGGCAGTTAAAGGCGGACATGGGGAGCGAGCCCGTTTTGTTCGACGCCGAGATGCCCACCCCCACCCGCCATTTTAAGGTGAGTGAGAATCGATGACAGACGATATCAGCCGGTATTACGAATCGGAACTTACCTTTATCCGGCAGTTGGCCGGAGAGTTCGCGCAGAAGAACCCCAAGATTGCGGCCCGGCTTCAGCTCCGCGACGAAATCAAGGCGTCATCGGATCCACACGTCGAGCGGCTGATTGAAGCCTTTGCACTGCTCACCGCGCGAATTCGGCACAAGCTCGACGACGAGTTCCCGGAGATTGTCGAGAGCCTGCTCCAACTCCTTTATCCGCACTTTCTACGGCCGATCCCGCCCATGGCAATCGCCCAGTTTCAATTCGATACCACGGGGACGAGGCCCACCATCGGCTCGGACATTCCCACAGGCTCCGTCCTCCACACGCAGGCGGCACAGGGAATCGTCGGCACCTTCAAAACCGCATTTCCCGTGACGGTGTGGCCGCTGCAAATCGCAAATCTATCGTTACGAACAGTCTCTAGTGCGAACCTGAACGAAACGCCGGCCGACGCTAGTCACCTACTTCGTATCCAACTCAATACCGTCGGCACCTTGCCACTCAAGGACTTGAAAATTCCTTTCTTGCGCTTTTACCTGGCCGGTGATGGCGAACCGAGTCACACCCTTTACGAATTACTGATGGAACACGCGCGCTGGGTGCAACTGCGGTCGGTTGGCGAAACTGGTCCGATTCTCCACTTGGACGGGAATGCGATTCAGCCCGTGGGGTTCAACGAAGACGAAGCCTTGTTGCCTTACTCGCAGCGAAGTTTTCCCGGCTACCGGTTGCTGCAGGAATACTTTCAGTTCCCTGAAAAGTTCTTCTTTTTTGATGTGACCGGCTTGGACAAAGTCGATTTCGGCAGCCTTAGCGACTCGTTTGAAATCGATATTTTCTTCCGCGATTCTGAGTTGCGGGAACGTATCCCGGCCGCCGCGCAAATGGTGCGTGGCGAGGTCCTGCAATTGGGATGCACGCCCATTGTGAATCTGTTCCCACGTCTGGCGGAGCCGATCCGCGTGAGCCATACAACACCGGAATATCTTGTGATGCCGGACCGGCATCGTCAATCCGCTACCGAGATCTATTCCATCGACAAAGTTACGTCCAAGGCCGATTTCGCAGAGGACGCCAGGGTTTATGAGCCTTTCTACTCCCTTCGCCACACTTACGGGGAGAGCAACAGGGATGAGTGTTTCTGGCAGGAAAGTCGGCGTGCTTCCTTGCGCCCGGGCGACAACGGAACAGAGGTGTATCTCTCCCTCGTCGACCATGCGTTTGACCCCAAGCTCGCCGCATCTGAGGTATTGTCGGTCCAGACGACCTGCACCAATCGCGACTTCATTGCGAGTCTCCGCTGGCAGCGGGAGTGGGGCGAACTGTCCGGCGAGGGCCTACCGCTGGTCCAGGCGCGTTGCACCGTGCCTCCCAAACCAACTCGCCGGCCGCCATTGCACGGCTCTCTGCAATGGCGCCTGGTATCACATCTCGCGTTGAATCACTTGTCGCTGGTCCACGACGGGAATCCGGATGCGCTCCGCGAGATTCTGGGCCTGTACTGCTTTGACGAACAGGAATCCGTGCGGCAGTCGATTGACGGAATCGTCGGTGTACACGCGGAACCCTCCGTCAGCCGCGTAGTTTTCGCATCCGGCGTCGCGTTTTGCCGCGGACTCGACATCGCGTTGGAGTTGGATGAAGAGCGATTCTCCGGATCGGGGGGCTACCTGATGGCCTGCGTGCTGAATCGCTTCTTCGGACTTTACGGGACGATGAATTCCTATACTCGGTTGACGGTCCGCAGCCGGCAGAGACGGCAACCGATGGCGCGGTGGGCCCCTAGAGTGGGGTCGCAACGCTTGGCATGATCCCGAGTCAAATTCCGTTGATCGATCGCCTGCTAGAGTCGGGCCACGCCTTCGATTTCTTCCAGGCCGTTCGCTTGTTGGGTGTAGCAGAGCCCGGCAGCCCAGGTCTGGGCGCGGGGGAGCACCCATCGGAGGAGTTTGTGCGATTCGAGGCGCAGCAAAGCCTGCAGTTCCCGCCGAGCTCGATCGCGTGGATCAGCAAAGAGCAGAATCCTCCGCGCATGACCGTGACATTCTTCGGCCTTACCGGCATCCAGGGCGTGCTGCCTCTATACATTACGGAGCACATCATCCTGCGCGCCGCCGCCCATGATTTCGCCATGGCGCGGTTCTTCGATCTCTTCAATCACCGTCTGCTTTCGCTGTTCTACCGGGCGTGGCAAAAGTATAATTTCCCGGCGCGCTTTCAACTTGCCGAAGCTAGACAGCAACCCTGCGAAATAACTCATTATCTGTTAGACCTGATTGGACTGGGGACCAAAGGTTTGGGCGACCGCTTTGAACCTTTGCAGGATGTCGCGCTGCTGCGCTACACTGGCCTGCTGGCCCAGGCACCGCGTTCCGCCGTCGCTCTGGAACAAACGCTGCGTGATTTTTTTGGCCTTCCGGTTGCGGTGGAGCAGATGGTCGGCTCCTGGCACATCATTCAGGAAGACGACCAATGTGACTTGGGTGGAGAAGGTATCCGTAATCAATTGGGCGAAGGCGCAGTTGCTGGCGATGCCGTCTGGGACCCGCAAGCCGGTATTCGGATCCACATCGGTCCGCTGCCTCTGCTGCGATTCCTGTCCTTTTTGCCCGGCGGCGACGCCACGGGTCCCCTGCGCGACATCACCCGTCTGTACGCGGGCATCGTGCCCATCATCGAATGGAACCCGATCCTGAATGCACAGGAGGTACCCTGGTGCCGGCTGGGCGATGCGACCGCCATCGGGCCGAGACTAGGCTGGACGGCATGGCTTAAGGCAGGAGAATTCTCCCATCCTGCGCAGGAAGCACAGTTTGAAGTGGTAGCATGACCACAAATCGGAGGTAGACCTTGCGAACCAGGGAACCTGTGGCAGCCTAACTGGAGATCTTCAGAATATTTCCCTACACCGTTGTGGGCATCGATACCAACCTAAGCTCTCTCCGAGGCTGCCACCAAAATCGGCAAAGTCAATAGTGCTCGGCGAAAGGGAATTTAACGTGACCTTCAAAGACGTGAGGGCAAGGAGAGGTGACTGCGAAGCCACTGGACGGAATTAGGCGATGAAGACTACCCCATCCTTCGCGAAGCAGGTCGCTGCGTTCCCCGCTGTACTTCGGGAACTGATTGAAGGTGAGCTGGAGGCTGGCAATAGCATCGTCGAACTGTCCAGTACCTTTCCGGCACCGCCGGCTGGGGCCTACGTGAAGCTGGAGAATCCGGTCAGCACAAGGCCGCGCGAAACTGCTGGTGGGGTGGACTTCTACGATCGCAACTCGTCTAGTTATTCCGGCGAATTTACGGATGAGAAGCGGTTCTATTTTGTGCTGGAGCCGCCACACCCGCCGGAGCCCGAGCCCGACATGGACGCCATCCGCGCCGCGATCGAAGAGAAGCAACGCGCCGCCGATGCCATGCTCTACGCCTCCACGGTTCGCGATGAGGCGCGGAACCACAACGAGACGCAGAACTACGATGAGCCGCTGCGCTACGTTGAAGCTGCGCCCTCGCCGATCCCCCCGGAACGTGTGCGTCCGGCTACTCCGAGAGTGACCACCGCGGTGGATCGGTTTCGCGAAAGTATGATTTGCACCTACGACCGGTGGCATGACGGTATCGGCTACGATCTCGCGATCCTGAAGGCTGCCGCGCCTGAGGAGCTGGTTGAGATCGAGAACTTGCTGCTTTCCCGCAGCGTCGACGATTGGCGCGATGTTGAGGCACTGGCTGCGCTCGATTCTCCGCAGGCACGGGTGGCACTGCGCAAAGCGCTGAAGAGTTCCGACCATCGCGTGCGTCTCGCTGTAGCCGACTACGCCCCGAACCTTATTTCCGAGGCCGAACGCACGACGGCACTGGTGCACGCACTAGAGGGCTCCGATACCTACGGCGGGCTGACGCAGGCCTTGCTGCAAGTCGAAGAATTCCATCCGCCGCAGATTATGGACGCACTGCTGCGTGGCGTGCTTTCGCGCAGCGACGGCCCGCCCGTGCATTTCGCGGCCATGCTGATGTTTCTCCACGGCAAGGCCTCCTCGGCTTTCGATTGGGAGCAGCGGCCGTTCTATCTGAAGTTCAACACCGGCGACCGGCGGGAGCGAATTCAGCTCTTTAAAGAGCTGTGCGCGAAGCTTGGCGTCGATGCGAAGAAATACCTGGACGGAGTCTAGCGTTCCATTAGCCGCGCTGCGCAATAGAACACGGGCGCGGAGAGGCACAGCGAGTCGACGCGATCCAACACTCCGCCATGGCCCGCAATCGCGGTGCCCCAGTCCTTAATCTGGCGTTGCCGCTTCATTGCCGACAGGACCAGCCCGCCCGTAAACCCGGCGCAGGTGATCAGCAGCGCCAGCGCCGCCGCGCCTGCTGGTCCGGAGGGCGTCAGGTGGTGAAGCCACGCTCCGAGAGCGGTCGCGCTGATCACTCCTCCGGCAAGACCCTCTACGGTCTTCGAAGGAGAGATTCGAGGGGCAATGGCGTGTCGTCCGATCGAACGGCCCCAAAGATACTGCAAGACGTCACTCGCCTGTACGATCAGCACCAGGTAGAGCATCCATTCGGGCCGTTCCAGCGCGGGTACAAATGAGAGCCCGTAGACGCATAGCATTTGACCCAGCCATCGCTGCCGGTCCATTACTAAGCCGGTCAAAGGAATCAAGAGAAGGGCCAACCACTGCCAGCCGAAGGCCACGGCCAGGTATTGGATGGGAACGGTCAGGAAATACCAGGCACGCGGCGCGCCCAAAGGATCGGCTGCAGCGAACTCCCGCAGGGCGAACCAAGACAGCAGCGCGAACAGCGCGACGACGGCGTTTTGCCCCAGCAGCAACGCCACACCGCCCACCGCGATCATCGCCCACCAGGATCGAATCCGGGCGTTCAGATTGTCCATCGACAGCGACGGATGGCGACGGCCGAGCCACCATCCGCAGGCGCTGGCCAGAGCCAGCATGGCGAAGAGTCCGCTGAAAATTGTCTGTATTTCCGGGGTCATTGCCGACCGCAGGTCTCGCGGTCCGGTCGGCGGAGCGCTTCCATCGCCGTACGCATCCGCAAAAGAAACTCGGACGCATCCTCCTGCCCATCCCAACTCAGCGGTGCGCCAAAATGCAACGCGCAGAGTGCCGGTGCCGGAAGCACTGCTCGCTTGGGCAACACGCGTGATGCATTTTCGATCCACACAGGAACGATCTCCACCTGCCGGAAGGCTCGCGCCAGGCAATAGATTCCAGGCTTCAAGGGTTGCAGTGATTCGCCTGAGCCTCGTGTTCCCTCCGGGAAAAAGATGAGCGAATCGCCCTGGCGCAAGGCCTGAAATGCAGGTCCCAGCGGGTTCAGAGTGCTACCGCCGCGTTCAATCAGCACGGTGCGGAACACGCGCTCCGTGAGATATCGTCGAAATTTCCCTGAACTCCAATACTCAGCGGCGGCCACGGGACGCGTATTCTCCAGCAGTCGATCCGGCAGAGACGCCATCAGCAAGACCGCATCCAGATGGCTGGTATGATTCGCGCAATAGATACGCTGACCTGCGGCAGGCTCTCCGCCCGGCCAGCGCCCTTCGGCTCCAGCGATCCAGCGGGTGGCAAAAAGCGAGAGCGATTTGAGATGGGTCGCGATCATGTTTGGCTTCTCAAGATCATGGGTTGCTTCTCAAGAAGACCACAGCCGTGGCCCCCAGTTGCAGGAGGCAAGCACCGGCCAGGTAGCGCGCCAGGCGCCGGGACCCTTGGCAGCGGACTTCGATAGTACGCTCCTCGATGTTTCGCTCCACTATACTCAGTTCCCCAACGCGGGCTCGCAGACCAGCGCGCGACAGCCACTGGTCCAACCGGCCAGGAGCGGACATCGGATCGCACGCCAGCATCTCCAATAGAGCCGCGTCGAGGCGTACACGAATGGCAAAGTAGATCACCAGACCCCACGGCAGAAGCGGGAGCCAGGCGTGATAACTGGCAGCCAGCAGCGCGGCGGCGTGCGAGGCCCATACCAAGGGGGACATTGCTTTCAGCAGAGCGACCGTGGCGCGGCAATCGAAAGTCGCTTCCGCGTGCAACGCGTTACTGGTTGGCTGCAAGTCTGGCGCAGGCTTGGACACGCTGTTCCGCCTCCTTTCCCAGCACGACTCGGGGACGCGCCAGCCGCACCTTCGCGATGGCCTCTTCCGCGGACGCGACATGTCCCGCCGCCACTAGCCACGCCGCCGCTACCGTCGCACTGCGAGAATATCCAAGAGCACAACAGACCAACGCCGGCCTTTCGGCTGCCATGATTGCGTCCACCGCCTCCATAACTTGATCGTTATCGGGTACGGTCAAATCCAATATCGGAATGTGGTGCTGCGCATGCACCGGCATCTCTGCTGTGAGATCGATGACTGTGGCAAACCGGGCCCAGGGGGAAGGCGCTCGCCCGACCCATACTCCGTCTACTAGATGCTGCCATGGCTCTTCACCACGCGTCCAACAACGGGAGTTGATCCACGCACAAAGCGTGTAAGGCCACATCCAGAACCCGATCCTTCCATTGCGGCGCTTCGCCAGCCACACCGGGTCTCCAGTCCAATAGGCACAAGCCACCATGGAAAGTGAGGAGGCAGGCCACAGCGCCAGCCACAGCGCGCCACGCCAGATGAATGCCGCGCATGCGAGAGCCAACGCCGGCAGGAAATAGAACGCAGCCAGTTTGGGGCGTCTAGCATCCGCGAACCTTCGTTCCGGAATCGCCGCAATAACCAGGAGTGCGGCCCACACCCCTAACGGGAGATCGATGAAGTGATGCTGATAGGTTGTCCAGGCCGATACTGCGATGAGGATGAACCACGCTGCGGCAATGGTTCGAACCCAGCCGGTGAGGAACTGCCGGTAGCAGACCCAGAGAATCACGGCGAGGCTGACATGGAGCGAAGGTGCCTGGTTAAAGCTTTGGTCAAACCTGGCAAGCAGGTCAAAGAACCAGCCGTCCAGGCCCTCAAGCGGTGGGCGTACCCAGCTCTGCCTGAGCGGAAACACAAAGAAACAGGCGACGGAGAATACCTGGATCGCCAGCAATCGCCAGGCGTGCCGGTCCAGCCCTTCGCGCGTTCGGCAAAGAAACAAGGAAGCCGCATACAGAACATCGCAGGACCAATACGGCAGAATGGTCCAGCCCAGAAAAGGCAAGCGCCGCTCCCATCCGAACATGATGGAGGGCACGTGATCAAGGCTGGCAGCGTATGCGTTGGCGGAGTTATAACTGGCAAAGAAGAAAGTACCGAGCACCCCCAGCCAGACAGCGGCCCGAATATGAGGCCGTGGAGCGGCGCTTTCCATCTAGAGACGTTCCGCGAGCGACACGGTGAACAGACCAGTGGGGTCGACCCGCTGCGCCACCTTCCGGAATCCGGCAGACGCTACCAATTGATCGAGCTCCTCCTGTGTGCGCCGCCGCATAATCCAAGGAGCGCCGCCCCGATGACTGGTCAGCGTTCTGGCGATCATCTCAAGTTGCGGGTGCCACGGCTGTCCTGTGTAGAGGAGAAAGCCTCCCGGCTCGGTAGCAGCGGCAATGCCGCGCAACGATTCCCGAACGGCCCCGTTCGAGGGAAATAACTCGTAAAGTCCAGAGACAATCGACACACTGGCCTTCGGAAAAATAGAGGCGAGCGCATCGGCGTCGAAAGCGTCGCCCTGTTCGAAGCGGGAATTTGCCAGACCGTATTTCACGATCACCGCTGTTCCCGCCGCCACATTTTCCGCATTGATGTCACGCAGCAGAACGCTCTTCACTGGGACTTCACTTCGCTTGACACACTCAAGAACGTAGCGCCCATGACCTGCCGCCACATCTAGAATGCGCACTGCGCGGCCCTGCTGCCGCAAGGAATTCATGCCCTGACTGAGCAGTGCTTCCAGCATCTGTCGGCGAACTCGGATGCCGCGCCAGCCAATCGCGTTGAGATAGAAATAGTCGAAAAGGCGACCTAGCGGAGTAAAGCCGGATGGCTGATTGCGATACACATAGTCGAGCGAGGCACCCGAATCAAACCCCGTCTCCTGACCCAGCCGCATACCACCGGCCCAGCGGCCCAGTGTTCGCATGAAGAGCTTTTGGCCCGAGAACGAGAGTCCGGGTAGTGACCACCAAGGCAGGGGCTGCTGCAAAGCTTCGTACTGTTGTTGGGTGAACGGGTTGCCGCCTAGCAGATCTGTCCGGCGATCCGTTTTGGCAGCAAACTGACGTTCGAGGAACATCCGGACCTTGGCGATGGGCAGGTGGCGGTCCCGTTCTCCGAGGGTGTCGTGCCGGAAGCCTTCGAAGACGTGCCACTCACGGTCCTCCGTACCAAGCCGGTCGAAAAAATCTCGCTGCGGTTGCTGTCTCACCACCCAATCGCTTCCGGAAATCAGCATCTGCACAGGGACGCGAATGGCACCGGCGTCATCGACGAGACGCTGCGACATCTGATCGAGACTGAGCAGCACGTTGACAGAAATCGGCCGTTTGATCAGGGGATCCGTAGCGTAGGATGCCGCGCGCTCCGGATCACGCGTGAGGGCGCTGCCCGTGACTTGGGATTTCACGAAGAAGTTGCCGAATAGAGAATGGCCAAGCGCCAGCCCCATGCGGGCAAACGGCACGTAGAGCTTCACGCGAAAGGCAGGCGAGGCCAGCACAAGAGAGCCCAAGTTGGGGGCATAATCATGCACCCAGGCGGCGGCAATCACGGCCCCAATGCTCTGCGCGACCAGCGCCAGTTCTTCCTCAACGACGCCGAACGTGGCGCGCAGCGAACGGACAAAATCATCCAGGTCCTGCACGAACGTGGACATGGTCGTGTCAGGTCCCTGTTCGCCGCCGGACCGGCCATGCGCCCGCGCGTCGAGCGCGAAGAACGCGTAATCCGGCAGGTTCAACTCATCCACCATGTGAGCCACGCGGCCGGAGTGTTCATGGCCGCGATGCAGCAGAAGGACCGCGCCCATTCGGGCGTAGCGCGGCGGCCAATAACGGAAAAACAAGCGGACGCCATCCGCAGTGACAAAGGTGTGTTCTTCCGTCAGGCGAGTCGGCATGGATTCGGTTTGGGTCCCTGTCTCCGTGTTGGTCGTCATACGAATGCCTGTCCTCGATTCCAAATTGTCGCCATACAGAGCGCGATCCACAAGAGCGCCAGAACTTCGAGCGCGCTGCCCGGCACCGGCCAGCCGAGCCATAACCACGCGCCGCCAAAGCCCAACACTACAGCTCGGTCGCTCTTTCCGAACGGCCCCTGGTTGCGCCGCGGACCTCCGCCTACCATCGCGGCCACCTCGGTCAGTGCCGCGAAGAAGATCGCTGCGCCTACGGCCAGAGGGCTTGAGACGTAGGCGAACGGCAGAGTTAGGGCGGCGTCAGAAATCAGATCAGTCAATTCATTCAAGACAGCCCCTGCTCGCGTTGCCTGGTCGTGATCACGCGCAAGCATACCATCCATCGCGTTTAAAGCCATGCGTATCGGCAGGAAAATCGGCAGCAGTATCCAGAGGCGGTTGCCAAACACAAGATTGATTGCGAGCGCTACGGAGAGGCCACAGGCCAAGATCGTGATTTGGTTCGGGGTAATTCCCCAGGCCGCCAACCGATTCACGCAGGGCCGCAGTAAGTTTTGGAAGCCAGGCTTCAGGGCGTAGACACTCGGCACTTTACTATGATATTGAATTGTGTCCTACATGCGACTGCTAATCCTGCTTCTGATTACACTGAGTGTTATGGCTCAAGACATTCCCACTCCGGACGCTCATGCGGCAGACCGCGAGCAACTGCTGAAGATCTTCCACGAGGTGGAGAACAGCATCAACTCCCAGAGCCTGGAGCACATGGCCCAGCAGATGGACGCGACTGTCACCGTGGTGTGGGCAAATGGCGAAGTCTCGCGAGGTCCCGCCGAGGTACTCGCCTACTATGACCGGATGGTGGGTAAAGACCGCATCCTGACGAAGTACATGACTTCGGCGAAACTGAACGGGCACGCCCGCTTTCTAGGAGACGGCACCGTCGCCATCGCAGATGGAACCATGGAGGACGAATACTTTCCGGTGGTTCGCGGCCCCTTCCGGCTGAGTTCCAAGTGGACCACCACGGCCGCCAAGATCAATGGGGAATGGAAGATTGTGGGGTTACACCTTTCGGCCAACGTCTTCAATAACGATTTACTGGATGAAGCCAAAAAGGCCCTGATGTACGTGGGCGGAGGCGGCGTGGTGCTGGGTATCTTGGTCGGCTGGGGGATCAGTTGGTTCCTCGGGCGGCCGCGCTAAACTCCAGGTCCCCGCACCGGGTCGGCCGCAAGCCTGTCGGCTGCTGATGGTCTTATAGCGACATCTGGCACGTCGCCTATTTAGGGACGGTGACGATCGCGTCATCCTGGATATAGGCAACGTATAGAGTTCCCGCCGGGGCCGCTAGATCTGCATCGGTGGGTTTGACTGCGGTCTCGACCGGCCGCTCTCCGTTGTCCGTCCTTATCGCGAGAGCACGAACCGTATACTTGTGCGCATCCACGGCTTCAACCATCGTGAGGCGGAACGTCATCTTTCCCCCGCCGAACAGGCGTCTTCGTGCATGAGCCAATTCTCCGGTAACGGTCGCTCCTTTTGCGATCACAATCGCGCCATCGACTACCAGATCGCGAGTGGCAACGAACCGCAGAGGGGTTCCCTGTGCTGCGTTGGCCGAAATCGGCGTCACCAAGGCTACGTCAAACGGGGTCCCATCATGCACGCCCACCAGCCTGGTTCCCGCCTTGCCATCCCGCTTACCCTGAGTTTTAGCGGTTTTGACAGAGGACTGGATGTCTTTGCTGTCCCCTGCTTTATCAGATGCCTTCTTGTCCTTATCCTTGGCTTTCTCAGGGGGCGGTGTAGTGGATTTATCTTCGGGAGGAGCGACTAGCGGCTCCACCACCGGCGCAGCATCTGCGACAACGGGCGGCGTCAAGGTCAACACGACGGGCGCGGCCGGATTTACGCCGCCTCTTGAGATTTCGACCGTGGTTGTTCCCGAGGTGTAGCCGTCCAATGCGGCCTCTACGCGATAGGCCCCGGAGGCCAAATCCATCTCGCAACTGGAAACGCCGCAGACTGTGCCATTCACACGCAGCGTCGCCCCTGCGGGTGAGGATTGGAAAACCGCCTTGAAGTGAAATGGAGGCTCAGGCTGGTGCGGACGAAATGCCAGGAATCCCACTCCCGCGAGCGCGACGGCAGCGGCGGCTAGCCAAGCGATC
Source organism: Acidobacteriota bacterium (assembly GCA_040007495.1). Classification (GTDB taxonomy): domain Bacteria; phylum Acidobacteriota; class Terriglobia; order Bryobacterales; family Bryobacteraceae; genus Palsa-187. The sequence continues at coordinate 13,836 of JBDTUY010000013.1, forward strand.
AGAGGTAGTCCTCGCGGCGCAGTCAGCCGTCCCGGAGTTGGCGCGGCGGCTGGCTCCGGCGCAATTGGAGTCGACACGGGCACTGACGGAAGTGGTTGGGTCTCCATTTTGGCGGGCGAAGGAACCGCTGGAGAATCTGTAGCGACCGCTATTGGCTTCGCGGCTGCAATCCCTGACAGGAGTTGGCTCACGGCCTGCGCGTCACGAATCGTGCTGACTGGATGTTGCGCTAAATCCGCGATGTTCCGTTCGAGCGCTCCGCTCAACTGTTGGAACCGGGTTTCGTTCGGCCAATCGAGTATGCCTTGTTTCGCGATTGCGAGTGCAGCTTCCAGATCGCCTTCTGCCTGCAACCGGCGAGCCTCCGCCAGGCTCGCGGAAACGGACGCTTCGCGTTTGCGATCCGCCACCTGGCTCAGCAGACTCTTGGCGGAAGCCTGTTCCGGATCGAGTTCCAACACCTCGCGCAACAGAGGCTCCGCTGTTTCGTGATCCGTGCCGATCAAATTGCCTGCGCGCTCCACTAGCCCGTTCAGCAACACGGTCCGGATGATCGAACTCTTTGGGTCGGTTTGATACGCCTCACGCAACAGCGCCAGACCTTCGTCGGCCCGTTCCGATTCTGACGCCTCGCGGGCGCGAGCCAGAAGCTCCTGGGCCTGCCTTCCACGCTCCTGCGTCTTCTTGGCCAGCTTTCCCAACTCTCCCAACTCAGCGTCGCCCGGGAACTCCGCCAATGCGTCAGCCGTGGCCTGCACGGCACGATCATGATCGCCTGATTGCATCAACCGGTCGATCTCAATAATCCACTTCGACTTGGAATTTTCTCTGGCCTGCTGATCGCGGCGCTTTTCCAGCCGCTCCAATTCGTAGCTTAAACCGGGATAGGCTTCATGAATTGAATTCAGAATCCGCCACTGGTCTAAGGCTTCAGTCAGTTGCTGTTGCTCCTCGAAATAGCGCGCCTTGGCCACAATGGAGTTCACCAGATCACGCTTGTCGTGCACAGACTGCAAGGCTCGCTCAAAGTGACCGACCCCTGGATATTGTTGAGCAATAGATTCGAGCAGGGCTGCGCGGCGATCCAGGTCGGGCTCCGCTTCCGCACGGCGATCGGTTTCCGCGATCACGGCAGACAGCTTCTGCCTGCGCCGATCCTCGACGTCATATTGCAGCGCCTGAAATAACGCATGGTTCGGATACTTGGTTAAGCTTTGCTTGCAGATCGAGGCGGCTTGCTCAAACTTTTCGTCCGCCAGCAGTTTTCGCGCTTCTTCATAACGATTGCGCTGCAGATCGTGTTCGGACCGAACCTGATTGTAGAAGCTCTGATAGCCGCTGGATCGCGCCTTATCCGGATCGGGATGGTTCTTTTCGAGCGCGCCCAGCAACTCCAATCTGCTGAATGCCGAAGTCACTTCGCCGCGATCCCAGGCTTGCATGGCGGAGTTGTATAACTCCGACTTTTCGCCTCGTATGCGCTCCATCTCCTCAGTGCGGCGATTGAGTTCGGCTGCCAAATGGAGGGCGCTGGTTTGATCCGGTTTCAATTTCAGAACATTGTCCAAGGCTTCGCGCGATTGCTGGTAGGCCTGGTTTTCCAGATGTTGGCGGGCGATCTGGATCCATTCGTCGATCTTCTTTTCGCGACGCTCCTTCTCAATCACACTTTTGAGCGCGAGGCTATCGGGGTCCCCGGAATCGAGTTCTAACGCTTCCTGGATCTTGCGCAGCGCGAGCGAGTACTCTTGCGCATCGAAGAACCGCCGGGCGTTGTCCAACAATGCGCGGATTCGCGTCTTGCGAACGGCCTGACCAACCTGGCGCTTCACCAGTTGGATTTCCTGGTCCAGGTGGCCTTCGCTTTCCAGTTCCGTTATCAACTCGAGAGCAAATTCGTAGTCGCCTTGTTCGTAACGCTCCACCGCACGCTGCAGGCGCGGCTTGACCTTGGCGTTGTCGAATTGTTCCAGTACTTCCTGCCGTGCGGCCTTCTGAAGCGTTTCCCCAAACTCCTTGATATTTGCGAAGCGATGCCAAGGCTGTTTGGCAAGCGTCTTATGCACTACCTGGCTGACCGTGAAATTTACCTTGGGATTCAGTTCGGTGATGGATGGGATGCTTTGATTGAGGATCGCGTCGATTACTTCCGCATCCGACGCTCCGCGAAACGGGATGCGGCGCGTAAGCGCTTCGTAGGTGACCACTCCCAAGGCATATTGATCCGAAAAAGCCGATGGCGGCTTCATCTGAATCTGTTCAGGCGAAATATACGATAACGTCCCTTTGAGGCTGGTATGCGTGTCGCTCATGGTGCGGGCGATGCCGAAGTCGATGAGCTTGACGGCGTCGTCGTCCATCACAAAAATGTTGCTGGGTTTCACATCTCTGTGCACCAGCCCCATTTCGTGTGCCGCCTGTAATCCACGGCATGCCTGGTTAATGATATCGACCACGCGATCCACTGTAAGCCGGGGACTGCCCTGCTTGATCAGCTTGTCCAGCGAGACGCCGGGCAGCAGAGGCATCACAAAGAATGGATGCTTGCGGCCTTCCTGCTCAAACTCCCCAATGTCGTAGATTTCGACGATATTAGGGTGGACCATAGCGGCCAGGATGCCCCACTCTTTAAAAAATAGATCCAGGGCCGCTTGATTGTCGATGTCGAGAACCGTCTTCAGCGCGACCTCACGCTTCATGCGACTGTCATATGCGCTGTATACGACGCCCATGCCACCCCGGCCCAAAACCTGGCGGAGCTCGTAGCGGTCCCTTAGCTGTATCGGCGTGGACATTCTAAGCTATTGAATCGGTTGATTCTTCATTTTAGAACACCCACCCATTCGAGCATGGTGTATACTGCCAGCAAGATGCCGGTAAGAGCGCAGTCGAGGCTTGGCGATCAATCTGAAGTCCCCAGTGATTCGCATGGGAATCCGTGCTGCCCTCACAAGTGCGTTGGACCCGCGCAGACCGGGTCACCTACGGTCTTCGTGAACGCAAAAGCCGCTCTGCGAGTGACGGATCGCGGAGTGCATTCAAAATGCTGCGGGCCCAATACCTGGGAGGCCGTGGAAGGCAGCCAGACGGTTATTATCAATAATGTACAGGCCCACCGGTTACAGGATAAAGATCAGCACTGCGGCGGACCCGGCTATATGATCGAGGCTAGTTCGGACGTCTTCGTCGGCGGCTAAATAAATACCTACGCCAGGACGTCCGGCTCTTCCAAATCGGCTGAACTGTCGGTTTCCGGCTCCTCCCCACCCTCTGTAGCTGCGATTCCTGAGAAGATCTGCGCTGCGGCTGAGGCGATGCTCGACAGCATACCCGACGGATCCGGCAACGAAAACCCGGGCGGCATCCCTGGCAGACTGAGTGCTGAATTTCCCAGTGGGACTGGTGGGCTGTTTGACGGGAGCGGTTCTGCGGGAAGCCCAATGCCAGACGCTGCTGCCTCCGCTGCCCCGGCTGCGTCTCCGGCGTCATCCAGAGGATTTGCCGACGGAGGCAATCCAGTTTCCGGGAGCATTCCAGCAACAAACGGATTATCCACGAGAGCCTGATGCATTGCGTTCTGTGCGGCTGCCGCAACACCGGAGGCTCCGGGCACAGCGGTGCCAAGTACCGAGCCGACGGCCTGACCGGAAAGCACCTGACTGAACGAAGGGGGGTCAGGGAGTTGGGGATCTGCCGAAATCGCGCCGTCCGGGGGGGGCATCCCGCAATTGATCAGTACGCGATTGCCTTGGATAATCACCTGGTCTGTGATATCGATAAAGCCGCCCTGCCCCAGAAATAGAATTCCGCCCGCGCCTTCCAGGATGATGCGACCGCCCGCCTTCAGATGAATGTCGCTATCGGACTGCAGCAGGAATCGACCATTGGATTTCTCCTGAATCTGCCCTTTAACACGCAGCGACATGTCGCCGCCGATCTCTTCGCGGAACTCTCCGTCCACGGTGTTGTGTTTGTTGCGCTCCACCCTCTCCACCTGGTCGTGCTTGACGGTGCTCATCTTGTTGTTCTCGACCATTTCGACCTGGTCGTGCTTCACGCGAAGGCTGCGATCGTGATCCACTGCCTCATTGGTGTCGTGGTTGACGGTGATCTCCATGTCCTTTTCCGCATGCTGGACAAAGAGCTCGTCTCCCTTGGTGTCGACAAAGCGCAGTTCGTTGTAGTTCTTGGCCGTACCTCCGATGGTGCTGCGAGTTTTGATGCCGCTCCAGTTTTTCTTATCCGGCAGCTTGTAGGGAACCTGATTTTTCTGGTTGTAGACGCACCCGGTGATGATCGGGCGGTCCGGATCGCCTTCCAGAAAATCGACGACGACTTCCTGGCCGATCCTCGGAATCCAAATCTGGCCGTAGCCATTGCCGGCCCAGGTTTGCATCACGCGAATCCAGCAGGAATTGTCGTCACGCGACGGGGTCCGATCCCAATGAAACCGTACGCGCACACGCCCATATTCGTCAGTGTGAATATCCTCACCCTTGGGACCCACGACGATGGCGGTCTGACTACCTACGACACGTGCTTCCTTCGTCTTCTTTTTGGGACTGAACTGGACCTCAGAAGGAATCGCGACAAATTTATTCTCATACGTCGCCTGACCCACATCCGATCCAGGCAACAGCGTGCCTTCATGTGCTGAGTGCGTAACAGCAGTGATCAAGTAGTCGATGTTCTGTTCCTTGCGGTCGTGCTCGTTGATCGAAAACCGGTAGCCGGGTCCCATCGCTCGACCGTTGGTTTTTCCACGAGACTCGATGCGATCGGCCTCCTGCGCGAGCTGGCGGACGACACTCCAACCCATGCCGTCGCGGATGTGCTCGAAATCTCCGGGGTAATCGAAAACTTCCAGGTCCTCATTCGCGTGGACGCTGCTGCGGACCTTGGACCAGAATTCCAGCGGATTATCCGGATGTTTGAAGTTGAATTCCTTGTGAAAATAGCGGGCCGGTTTTACAACCTTGACCATTTCGGCCGCGAACACGGTGGGCTCGTCGCGTACGACGCCGCTCCCCAAGTTGTGTTCATAACGAAGGGACGCCTGATCCGGGCACGGGACATGCGCGGTCTTGTCGTCCACGATCATCATCTTGTGTTTGCCATCTTTGTGCTCAAAGAAATAGTACATCCCTTCCATTTCCATCAGGCGCGAAACGAAAGCGAGAGCCGTTTCGCGATACTGACAGCAGTATTCCCAGGGTGTGTGGCGGTCCTGGTGCTTGAGCTGGAATTCCCAATCCTGAAACCCGTATTTTTGAAAGGTCTTGATTAGGACCTGTTCGACCGTCTGTTTCTGATACACCAGACAGTCTTGGGTCAGGGTTAGAAACCAGGGCCACGGGACCATCTCCGCGGAATAGTAGGCGAGTCTGCCATCATGGCGAACCGGAGAAAATTTACTGATGTGACCGTTGAAATAGCGGAACGTCTTCCCATCCAGGTTGCGAATGCCGACCGTGACATTCTTGCCCAGCATCTTGCTCCACGGAATGTTGAAGCTCTCTGAAACCAGCTCCAGCTTGTATTCAAATATTTCGGAAACGGTCTCAGTGCCATCAAAACTATTGCACAACAGCGCGTCGCCCATCGGGCTGTGAAAGGTAAACAGCCGTTTATTTTCGTTAATTAAGGCAGACATTCCGTTGTTCCCGTCACACGCATCCCCAGTCCCTCTGGTTCAGCTCCCACGAAGGCTCGGCTCTCCAATACAAAGGCATCCGATCAGGAGTATTGGAACATGCCTCCGTCGGCAATCGATACGTGGATGTTGCCGCGCGGACTTCCATCCGCGATCCCTTGCAACAGCCGTCGCGACAGGTCGGGCAGCAACGTGTTGGTCAGGATGTTGTCGACGTTACGGGCTCCGCTTTCAACCTCAGTACAACGTGCGGCGACTTCCTCAATCAGCGCGGCATCCCAGGTCAACACGACCTTATGATGTTCCAACAAACGCCGCACGATCTTAGCGAGCTTCAGCGTGATGATCTGCTTCAACGCCTCGTCTCGAACCGGGTAGTAAGGAATGATCACCATGCGGCCCAAAAACGCGGGCTTGAAGATCTTGTTCAATTCGGGCTTGATCGCCTTCACCAGAGCGTCGGGATCTGGCGACGTCTCGGGATCTGCGGTCAACCTCGCCATCGTATCGGTCGCGGCATTGGTCGTCAGGATGATGATGGTGTTCTTGAAGTCGATCTCGCGGCCTTCGCCGTCCTCCATCACTCCTTTATCAAACACCTGATAGAACAATTCAAGAACGTCTGGGTGAGCTTTTTCGCACTCATCCAACAACACCACGGCGTAGGGCCTGCGACGTACCGCTTCGGTCAATACCCCGCCCTCGCCGTAGCCGACGTAACCCGGAGGCGAACCCTTCAGCGACGAAACCGTATGGGCCTCTTGAAACTCCGACATGTTGATCGTGATCAGATTGCGCTCACCGCCATACAATTGATCCGATAACGCCAACGCGGTCTCCGTCTTACCGACGCCGCTGGGTCCGGCCAGCATGAATACGCCGACGGGACGATTCGGGTCGTCCAGGCTCGCGCGCGAAGTTCGCACGCGTTCAGCGATGGACGCCATGGCATGCCCTTGGCCGATCACGCGGCGACCCAGATGAACTTCTAGCTCGAGAATGGTGGAAACTTCATCCTTCATCATCTTACCGACCGGGATGCCGGTCCAGGAGGAGATTACCTCGCTGACGATTTGGCCATCCACGCAGACACGCATCATCGGCTGTTCGCCCTGCAAGGCGGCAAGTTGCTTGCTCAGCACATCGGATTCGGCCAAAGCCCCGGCGGCGGCGGCGGGTTCCGGTTCGCTCTCAAGTGTCGTGCGCAGTTCCCGCAAACGGGCTACCAGCTTCTGTTCTTCTCCGAAGTGGTCCACCAGCGTTTTATGCTGAGCCTCCATGTCCGCCGTGTGCGCTTCGATCTCCGTCAGGCGTTCTGCATGGTCGGCTCCGGCGGCCTTTTCCCGGCGAAGGATTCGTGCCTGAACCTGCAAATCATCCAACCGGCGCTGTGCGTCTTCAATGGGAGGAGGAGTTGTGTTGTGCCCCAACGCCAGTCGTGCGCAAGCTGTATCCAGCACGGAAACCGCCTTATCCGGTAGCTGGCGACCCACGATATAGCGATTGCTGAAGCGGACTGCGGCCTGCACCGCTTCTTCCAAGATCCGCACGTTGTGATGTTTTTCCAGCGCAGGCACGATGCCGCGCAACATCACCATGCAGGGGTCTTCTTCCGGTTCCTCTACTTTGACGACCTGGAATCGGCGAGCCAGCGCAGCGTCTTTCTCAAAATACTTCTTGTATTCCGACCATGTGGTGGCAGCGATCGTACGTAACTCACCGCGAGCCAATGCCGGCTTCAGCAGATTCGCGGCGTCGCCTTGGCCTTCGGTGCCGCCCGCGCCGATCATGGTGTGGGCCTCGTCAATGAAAAGGATGATGGGGCTGAGAGAGGACTTCACCTCTGCGATCAACCCTTTTAGCCGGTTCTCAAATTCGCCTTTTACACCCGCGCCCGCCTGTAGCAACGCAAGATCCAGGCTACGAATGGAGACTTTCTGCAAGGGAGGAGGCACATCGCCCGCAGCGACCCGCAGCGCGAAGCCTTCTACCACTGCCGTCTTTCCCACACCAGCCTCACCTGTAAGAATCGGGTTGTTCTGGCGCCGACGCATCAGGATGTCGACAATTTGCCGAATTTCGCGGTCGCGTCCCAGCACCGTATCGATCTTCCCTGCCCGCGCGCTCTCCGTCAGGTCCACTGTGAACTTGTCCAGGTTAGGCGTCTTGCCAGGTTTCGCGGGACCACCCGCTACCGGAGCAGCCGTCACCTGATCATCTTCGCTGGAGCCGGTGACGATCGTCTCAAAGCCTTCCCGTAGCGCCGCTGCGTCGATCTTCGATAACTCCGGGCTTATCTCGCGACACAGACGCGCCAGTTCGGTGTCGGAAACTAGAGCCAGAATCGTAGTGCCGGTGCGGATTTCCTGAAGGCCCAGGTCCAGAGACGCAGCCTTCCAGGCTTCCGATAGCATCTTCACCAGCCCGGGACTGAAGGCGGGCGTGCGAGCATTGCCGGTCTTCAATTTATCCAGACTGCGGGCAAGATTCTCCGCGAGGCGCATCCGATCGACGGCGAAGCGCTGCCAAATCCGCTCCGCGTCACCGTCGGTCGCGTCCATCAGCTTCAGTAAATAGTGTTCGACCTCGACGTCGTAGTGGGTACGCGCGACGCAGATGCCCGCCGCTGACTCCATTGCATTGCGAGTGGAGCTGTTCAGTTTGCTGATAAGTGCCTTCAGGCTAACTTCCATGTTCAAATCCCTCCGTAGTCAACTATCGCTTGCCGCGTGTATCCCGGTCACAAATTACTACTGCCAAAATCGTAGAATCGTCTCATCCGGATCTCGATCCAACGGCTTGGTGAACATCCAGCTTACCCAGCCGAGGCGCGACGGCGGACCCTCGTCGGACCCCAGACACACCTGCGGAGCGTCTTCCCGACGTAAGACTAACTGCACTTCCAGATCCAGATCTTCACCACAGTAAAACCGACACAAAGACCTCAGCGGTTCATAAGCATCCCCGCCCGGCAGGAAACTCTTATATTGCGTCAAGGGCATGGGACCCAACCGCGCCCGTAC
>JBDTUY010000014.1:0-22492 GCA_040007495.1 Acidobacteriota bacterium
GCGTACCCACTGTACGCCCGCGTGATGTGCCGCCTCGGCCTCGCCCGCAAACACCGCTGCGATCTTACGGTCGCGCGTCAAGGAAACATCGATGATGAAATCGTGCCGAGCCATGCGCGCGATTTCCAGCAACTCCGCGTGCAGGGGATTATCGTCCACCGAATTTTCGCGGGCCCGAACATCGCGCATGAATCGCGAACTATGCAGTTCCTTGATCGTCGCCTCTGCCGCTAAACCAGGCGCGACTAGCTTGCGGCCGCCCGAAAAGCCCAACATCAGGTGCGGCTCAATGAACCCGAGAGAAATATGCAGATCCGCGCTGATAAACCGCTCATCCACATACACCGGCGTGCCTGACGAACTGACGCCCAAATGGCGATGTTCACTCGCATTACGCGCATCGTGATTCAGTACCTGATAGTTGGCAGCGATCTCGGGACTGACGATCTGCCGAATCTCAGCTTCGGTTGCCAACCGGTGCAGACCGGTCGCGATCAGAATGCGAATGCCATCGCGCGGAATGCCAGCTGCCTCCAATGCGCGCAACAGCGGCGGGAGCACAATCGGGTTCGGAGCGGGACGAGTAATATCGCAAACCGAAATTGCCGCAGTACGTTTCCCCGCAGCCAGAGCGGCCAACGAAGGTCCCGCGATGGGCGATAACAGCGCAGCCTCTACGGCAGCGGTCGCATCGGGAACCGCCTGCAGGACAGGGCTTTCCAGCACTGTGTAGTTGAAACCGTCTGGTAGCTCAACATCAAGGCCGTTGCGGCCAAACGCAAGATGACAACGCATGAAATCTCAATGTAGCATCCCTACTCGAACGCATTCACGTCGATCACCGTTCGTCCTCGAATCTTACCTGCGATGATCAACTCTCCGACGTCGAAGACGCGTTTCAGCGGAACCACCTGCGTCATCTCATTCAGCAAATCGAGCGGCATATCCGTTGCGAGCCGCGACCAGATTGCGAGCCGTCCGGGCTTGTCCACCTTCGGAGAATCAATCCCCAGCAGGTTCACGCCGCGCAGGATGAAGGGGAACACGGTTGTGTTCAGTGCCGCTCCTCCTGCGAGCCCGCATGCGGCCACACTGCCATGCGCGAACACCGACCGCAACACTGCGGCCAACGTATCGCCGCCCACGGAATCGATTGCCGCCGCCCAGCGTTCCGAATCCAGAGGTCGCTTGGAAGGCGCTTGCAATTCAGCCCGATCCAGGATCGACGTCGCGCCCAAATCGCGCAAATAGTCGTGATATTCCGGCCGCCCTGTCGAGGCCGCCACCTTGTACCCGAGCTTCGCCAAAATCGCCACCGCCGTGCTGCCCACACCACCCGCCGCACCTGTCACCAGCACTTCGCCGGTCGAATCCGGCTTCAGCCCGTGATGCTCCAAAGCCATCACACTTTGCATCGCCGTGAAACCGGCCGTACCGATCGCCATCGCCTGCTGCAGGCTCATCCCCTGCGGCAAAGGCACAATACACTTGGCATCGAGTCGGGCGTACTGGGAGTATCCACCCCAAATCGTTTCGCCCGTGCCGCAACCGGTGATCACCACCGAATCGCCCGCTCGAAACTCGTCGGAACTGGATTCCTCCACCACGCCCGCGAAATCGATTCCTGGGACCATCGGAAAGTTTCGGATCACGCCGGGCTTGCCGGTCACCGCCAATCCGTCCTTATAATTCAGGCTGGAATACGCCACGCGCACCAGCACTTCGCCCTCCGCCAGCATCGAACGGTCCATATCTTGGATGTCCACTGCGAACTTACCGTCCGGTTGGGTAACAAGCACTGCCTTAAATGTCGTCACTGTAGGTATCATAGTTCACTGACAGCTGTTCACTGGCTTTGCGTTCACTTCGCCGATGTTTCGCTTTACCAACTCTTTACATGCCCGACCAACAAACTGCCACCCCCATCCGCCAGACGACCTCGTCGATCCGGCCCTTTCTTCCCGCACTCCTACTGCTGTTTATTGGCAGCGGATGCGCGGCGCTGATCTATGAAATCGTCTGGTTTCAGCTACTGCAGCTCGCCGTCGGATCGTCGGCGATCTCGCTAGGTGCACTGCTCGGGACCTTTATGGGAGGGATGTGCCTCGGCAGTTTGCTGCTTCCGCGCAAGGTTTCGCCGCAACAGCACCCTCTGCGCGTTTACGCCTGGCTGGAGATCGGTATCGGTATTCTGGGCCTGGTCGTCTTATTCGCGATCCCCTGGGTGGATCGCCTCTATGCGAGCATCGCCAGTTTCGGAATGAATGGCGTCTTCTCGCGAGCCTTCGTCGCCGCGCTCTGCCTGCTGGCCCCGACCCTGTTGATGGGCGCATCTCTGCCCGCTATCGCTCGTTGGGTGGAATCCACATCGCAATCGGAGGAAGCCTCGCAGGAAGGCATCTCCTGGCTCGGCTTCTTCTACGGCGGCAACATCGCCGGTGCCGTGTTCGGATGTTTGCTCGCTGGCTTCTACCTGCTGCGCGTGTATGACATGGCGATTGCTACCTATGTCGCCGTAGCGATCAACTTCGCCGTGGGCGGCCTGGCGTGGATGCTGGCCGAGCGTGCCCCTTACACGCCTTCTCCAAGAGCGTCGCAGCCTACATCTTTCAGCCTCAGCGGATCCCCCATCGCCTTCACCGTCATCGCGATTTCCGGCATGTGTGCCTTGGGTGGCGAAGTCATTTGGACCCGTCTGCTCGCCATGATGATCGGTGCAACGGTCTACACGTTCTCGCTCATTCTTGCGGTGTTCCTGGTCGGGCTTGGGTTGGGCAGCAGCGCAGGAGCTTTAATCGCGCGCACTAGCCGCCGTCCGCTGGTCTTACTGGGCTGGACGCAGTTGCTCGCGATGTTCGCCATTGCCTGGACGGCTTATATGCTTGCAGAATCGGTGCCCTATTGGCCCGTGAACTCCGTGATCGCCAGCAGCCCGTGGTTCAATTTTCAGATCGATCTAGTGCGAGCCTTCTGGACCGTGCTGCCTCCCGCTCTGTTTTGGGGCGCTAGCTTTCCTCTCGCCATGGCTGCGGTTAACAAGACTGCGGAGCAACCTGATCCCGCTCGCGTCGCAGGAGAAACCTATGCAGCCAATACGGTCGGCGCGATCCTAGGCGCACTTGCCTTCAGCATCTTCCTTGTGCCGTGGCTCGGCACGCAGGGCGCGCAACGCGTGTTGATGGGACTGGCAATGGTCGCCGCGATTCTCGCACTCCTGCCGATTATCAAGGCGGCTGCGTCAGGGCACAAAACGCTACCTGCCGTGATCCTGATCCTCTCGATCGGCGGCGGCATCTGGCTGATGCGAGGTCTTGCTCCGGTGCCGTGGCTCCCTCTCGCCTATGGCCGCCGCGCCATCACCACGACCGATCCAGGCGAGCCGTTGTACGTCGGTGAAGGTATGAACTCGTCTATCGTCATCTCGCAGTTGCCCTCTGGCCGCCGCTACTTCCACGTCAGCGGTAAGGTCGAAGCATCCACGGAACCCTTCGATATGCGCTTGCAGCGCATGTTGGGGCATGTCTCGGGTTTGGTCCAAGGTGACCCGAAGTCGGTTCTGATCGTGGGCTTCGGCGCAGGGGTCACCGCTGGATCTTTCACCACCTATCCAGACATGAAGAAAATCGTGATCTGCGAAATGGAGCCGAAGATTCCACCGGCCGCCACCATGTACTTCGGTGCGGAAAACTACGGCGTGTTGAACGATCCGCGTACGGAGGTCCATTACGACGACGCGCGCCACTTCATCCTCACCACCCAACAGAAGTTCGACGTCATCACCTCAGATCCCATCCACCCGTGGGTTAAAGGCGCGGCGACGTTGTATTCGAAGGAATACTTCGAACTCGTGAAGCAGCATCTCAATCCAGGCGGTGTCGTTACGCAATGGGTGCCTCTCTATGAAAGCGATCTGGCTTCGGTCAAGAGCGAGATCGCGACCTTCTTCGAGGTTTTTCCGAACGGAACCATCTGGGCGAATAACAATCAGGACAACGAAGGTTACGATGTCGTCCTGCTGGGTCAAGCCGAGCCCACCAAAATCGATGTCGACAAAATTCAGAAGCAGCTGGATAGTCCAAGTTACGCGCGCGTGGCGAAATCGTTGTCCGATGTCGGTTTCGCTTCCGCAATCGATATGTTCGCCACCTACGCCGGCCGCGAGCCGGAGATGCACGCGTTCCTGCGCGACGCTGAGATCAATCAGGACCGCAGCCTGCGCTTGCAATACCTGGCTGGTATGGGTTCCAACTACCAGAGCGCCACAATGATCTTGAACGAGATCGAAAAAACCCGAGGCTTACCAATCGATCTGTTCACAGGGTCGCAAGTATCGATCGCGCGATTATTCGATGAAATGAAGCGATAAGCCCGAGGAGTTTGCCCGCAGACGCGTGCGCGCGGGGAACTATAGTCCGAGTTGCGAACCGACTCCCTTCCCGACGCTCCTCTACAGGCCCGCACCGTGTAGCGGAGGCCGACCCTCTAAACTAGATAGATGGTCGTCGCTGGTCGCCGCAAGTCGATTGGACTCTTCATCGCTCTAGGTGTCGTTCTCATCACCGTCAGCCTGTTGCTCTACGTCGGGTATCTACTGAACTGGCGCACCGTCGCGTTCTTCGTGCTCGGTATTTTGCTGCTGGCGCTGTTGATCGCCGGATTAGTTCTGAATACTGTTTTCCTGGTTCGCGAAATCCGCCGCAATGAACAACAGGATGCCTTCATCAACGCGGTCACGCATGAACTGAAAACTCCCGTCGCCTCGATCCGCCTGTATCTGGAAACCTTGCAATCCCGTAACGTGGACGAAGCGAAGCGTCAGGATTTCTACCGCATCATGCTGGAAGATAGCGACCGTCTGCTGTCTACCATCGAACAAGTTTTGCGCACAGGCCGCATAGCGCCGTCCGGCCGTCGCCCCAATCTTTCACAGATCGACTTGTCTGCCGTTGTCGCCGATTGTGTTGAACGCACACGCCGTGTAAATCATCTGACGCCGGAAGCTCTGGCCCATTTTGTGGGATCGCCCATCATCGTTCGCGCCGACATGGACGAAGTTCGAGCCGCTGTATCGAATTTAGTGGACAACGCCGTGAAGTACTCCGGTAGCGACGTTCGCGTCAGCGTGGAGACAACGATCGACGACAACAAGTTCGCCTCCGTTCGCGTACACGATCACGGAGCCGGTATCCCGAAGACAGAGTTGAAAGATATTTTCAAACGCTTCCATCGAGTGCCGGGGTCTGCCGCGCGAGTCCCCGGCACCGGCCTAGGACTCTACATCGTCCGCTCAGTCGCCAAACGCCACGGCGGCAAAGCCTGGGCGGAAAGCGAAGGCCTAGGGCGAGGTAGCACGTTTGTTCTGCAACTCCCAGTGCCGAGGTAGGTCCAGGAAGTAAGGACTGCCATGGTAAGGTAAGAATTATGGAGAAGCGGGCGCGGGTTACGACGAAAGGGCAGATTACGATTCCGCTCGAAATTCGGCGGACTCTGGGCATTCAGACGGGGGACGACCTCGTTTTTGACGTGACGCAAAACGGAGTTCAAGTCCGCGCACTACGCCATGAGAGTCCATTTGAGAAATATAGAGGCATTGGCAATCCCGGTCTGGCTTCCGGACGAACGTCCGCCGTACAAGCAATACGGGCACTTCGTGGACGATGACAACGGTTGTCGACAGTAATGTTTTCATTGTCCTGTGGGACCGCGACCAGAGCCTCAATCGAGCCGCACAGGCCTGTTTGGATTTTGCCTTAAAGGACGGCCCGCTGAGAATCCCGGCACCCGTGTTCGCGGAACTTCTAGCCCTTCCCGGTCGCACCGAAAAGTTCTTGGATGGATTCTTCAGCGACGCAGGAATCTTCGTCGAATGGGACCTTAGGGAGCCAGTCTGGCGAACGGCTGCGTTCGCGTTCCAGGCTTACGCACAACGAAGGCGCAAGCATGCAGGCGGCCAGCCACGTCGAATTCTTGCTGATTTCCTGATCGGCGCGTACGCTCAACACCAGCGCGCCCGTCTACTGACGATAGATCACCAACTCTATCGTGCCGCGTTTCCCGAACTCCAGATACTGAAGTTTTGAATGGCGAACCCTACTTCGTCGGAGCCGTTTCGTTCGACGAACCCGCAAACAATCGCCGTCCATCGGTGAACGTCACCGTCGACACATTGCCCGTATTCGACCCATTGCGAGCCTGCCACGCGTCCACCTTCAACACAGTACCCGGCGGCAGATCAGTCTTCTTCCAACCGCGGCGCGTCAACGCGTTCGCGGCCCCAGTCTCCAGCGACCAGTGCTCGACCTTCCCGTCCTTCTCCACGTCCAGGTAGATCCAGGAGTGCGGGTTGGAAAACTTCATCTCCGTAACCTTACCCTCCAACTTGATCGGCTTGTTAATGTCGAACTCTGCGGTAAAAGAATGGTGCGCCAGCGCCGAACTCGCGGTGAGCGCGACGGCCGCTGTTAGCATTGCACTGACCTTGCTGATTTTCATGACTGGAGTCTCCCTACTTCTTTTGCTTGGCCCTGGCCTCATCTCGAACGTCCTTCAGATGTTGCAGGTCGCCATTGTCTTCATGGCAGGCGACCTCCAGAATTTCTTCGGCCTGTCCGTTAAGCGGAATCTCGATCGTCCAGGGCTTGGTGTACGCAATCGGATCCGTCACGGTCGCCCTATAGTTGATTTTGTTAGCGCTCACCGGCGTGAAGCGCTCTACGATCTTTTCCGCATGACTGACCACGTCGCCGACTTCGTTTAGCCACGCCTTGCCGTTCATGTTGGTTGTGTCCACAACCAATACATCGCCCTCCCAATGTCCCACCGAATCCCCCTGCCACAAACGGACGCTATCCGGAATGTGCGGACGACCATCCAGCGGAATAAGCCGCCACGACATTCGCTCAAACAGCAGCACCACATACGTAGGCGTTTGGATAATTTGTAACGGCGACGGAACGTACATCGACCTTGGAACACCGGCCACAAAGCAATGCGCCGTAGGGTCGTTGTAGCCGTGCTCCGGCAGTTCGCGGTCGATGCGTTCCGCCCTGGCCCACGGTTGATACGGCAGCGTCCGGTCGGCCGGATCGATCACGACCCCCTGCGTCCCGGGCGTCATGCCGCTGCCCGCGCGCTTCTCCAATCCATAGTTTGCGCCTCCGCCCTGCGACTGATAGTAGCCTGTCAGGTCGGGCTTCCCATCCGCTTGGCGTCGAATACTCGCGCCCACCGCGACTGCCGAAACAGGCCCGGAAGCAGGCATCGAAGCTGTAGCCACAACCGGCGAAGGTGCCGATCCGGGTTCCGGATTCCAAGTACGAGGATCGCGCTCAAACGCACCGTTGGACTCTTCCACCTCGGCCTGGCATTGATACTCCAGCAGGCGATCCATATCTTTTTGCCGGTACAAAGGCATGCTGATCTTCCACGGCCTGGTGAAAGTTTTGGGGTCCGTCACCGTCGCTTCATATTGAATCGTGTCGGCATCCTTCAGCGTGAAGCGCTCCGTCAATACCATCGCGTCGCTATGGAAGTTGCCCGCCATGTCGAACCAGGTCTTGTCGTTGTTGTCCTTAACGTCCACCACCAGTGTGTCGCCATCCCAATGGCCGCGCGAATCGCCCATCCAGGCTTCCGTTCCGCCATGCAACGCGGGCTTCCCGTTGGTGTAGATCAGACGATACACCTGCGACCATTCAAACGTGATCGCGACATGCTCCGGCGTTTGGAAAATTTGGAACGGATGTTCCATGTACATGATGCGCGGCACGCCTGGGAAGAAGCAGTTGCCCAAAGGGTCCGCCGTCTTTCGATTTTTGTAGTTCTCGATTCGCTTGGCGGCAGCCGCAGGCAGGTAAGGAATTGCGCCACCCTCCACCACGCCTTTACCCGCAGGCATACCGGCCCGCGATGCGTGATCCTGCAAGTCATACGCTGCGCGATTGCGGACCTGCCAGATGCCGTCCAAATTGGGCTTGCCATTGGCCGCGCGAGGCAGAGCGGCACCAGCACGCGGAGCTTGAGCCGACGCGCACCCCCCGGCCGCAACCAACACAATAGGCAGCCACGCCGTGCGTGGTTTCAATAGCCAGGAAGACATCAAGTGCACCTCAACTTGCGCAAATCGAGCCGCGTCCTCAGCTCCGAATGCCGCACAAAGGAATCGGCTTCCGCGAGCTATGAAAAGCGGTAAACTATCGGCCACTAACGATGATACACGAGTCTCCGATTGGGTCTTACGGTAGTCCGAAGATCGCCATCTAGGCGGCAGGCTCCGCTCCGAGCTTGACCTTTGCATAGACATCACCCAACGCAATCGTGCATCCCAGGCTTTCAAATCTGCACGAAGCATCCAACCCTACTGACTCGGTCAACAGCCACGTCCCATTTGCCTGACGCTGGAAGATCTCCACCCGAGCCTCCTCCTGCGACACCAGTCCATATTCCTGTAGAGCGTCGATGGTCCGATACTTCCCGAACTTCCGACCACGGTCATAGCCTTCGGTGGTGGGAGAAAGTACTTCAATAATCACGCTGGGGTTGAGGACGGTATCTTTTTGATCA
This sequence comes from Acidobacteriota bacterium, assembly GCA_040007495.1. GTDB lineage: Bacteria > Acidobacteriota > Terriglobia > Bryobacterales > Bryobacteraceae > Palsa-187. Next base: position 8,563 of record JBDTUY010000014.1, read on the forward strand.
TCGGCAAACTTGGGCTCGCCGCAAACCACAACAATATCCGGGTAGGTGTACGTGTGATCTTCGTCGACCCGAATTCGCAGATCGGTTGCCCCCACATCACACGGCCCTTTGCGAAGCGCCCTCTTTAGTTCGTAGTTCAGATTGCCAGTTATGATGACGTGCCGATAGGATGCACCGGACATCGCGTACATCTGCCCATCATGATATTCATGCCGCGCGTCGGACGCTCTCTCGATTTCCAGGTATTGCTTGGGCGTGAGCCGCGGCTGAGGCAGGGCCGACATGCCTCTATTCTACTCCGCGTCGTGACCGCCAGCCCGGCTTGCCATAAGGATCTTGCCATAAGGATCTCTCAGGTTCGCAACCCGTTTTGCTATAATTTCCGCCGGAGGTAAGATCCTTGTCATTTGTATCGGGCTTTCATCACATCACCCTGTGCCCTTCTACGGCGCAGGAAGACATTGACTTTTTTACGCAAGTAGTTGGCCAGCGCATGATCAAACAGACCGTGCTCTTTGACGGTCGCTACGCACATTATCATCTGTACTATTCGAACGCGAACGCTGAGCCGGGCTCGGTTATGACGACCTTCCCCTACAAGCGCGTGCCGGGACGTCCCGGTTCAGGCCAGATTTCCGCCTCCGTGTACACAATTCCTAAGGGATCCGTGACCTTTTGGAAGGAACATCTAGATCGCCACAAGACGCCGCACACCGGCATCATGGAGCGTTTTGGGCAGAAGTATATCCGTTTCACGCACCCGTCCGGCTTGCAGTTCGAGGTGCTGGAAGAGCCTCGCGATACTCGCGTTGGTTGGACCACCGATCAAATCAAATCCGACACCGCGACCCGAGGCTTTATGGGTACGATGCTTTCCGTGCGTGAAGTCACCGAGACCGAACGCTTCTTCATCGACGCGATCGGTTTCAAGAAGACCGGCGAAGAGGGCAACCTCCATCGCTACGAGTTAGGCGAAGGCGGCCCGAATCGTACGGTGGTATTGGTGCATGAGCCCGAAAAAATGGCAGGCAGCTGGACCTTCGGCGCTGGCACGGGTCATCACATGGCGCTCGACGCGGGCTCGGATGAGAATCTCGTTAAGCAGAAGGAAAAGTACGAAGAACTGGGTTACACCGACTGTTCTGAAATCAAGGACCGCAACTACTTCCATTCGATTTACTGCCGTTGCCCAGGCGGCATCCTGGTGGAATGCGCCGCGACAGCTGTAGGAGGATTCGCTCGTGACGAGCCAGCGGATCGTTTAGGCTTCGACCTTCTTCTGCCACCGTGGTTTGAAGAGAAGCGCCCCGAAATCGTCGCTATGCTGGAGACGATCACGGTCCCCGAAAGCAATCGCGCCGAGGGCCACGCGGAAGCGCAATTGGCTGACGTCAACAAAGCAGCCGTGGAAGAAGCGGATCGTGCCGCCGCAGCCAAGCTTTCGCACCGCGCCAGCGGGAACGAATTTGTAGGAAGCTAAATTCTCAGCTTGCAGTTGAAGTAGTTGTAAACAGGGGGGAGCGAAAGCTCCCCTTTCTTTCGTCCACGCACCCAGCGAACACCAGCCGTGCGCAGAGTGCTACAGTGTCTTGCGATGCTCGCGTTTCACTATCAGGCTCTTCCATCCCGCGTCGTCTTCGGACCCGGTGCGCTCCAGCAATTGCCTCTTGAGATCGAACGTCTGGGCGCGACCCGAGCGCTCGTACTATGCACTCCCAATCAGCGCGACAGTGCTGAGCAGATCGTCGCGCTTCTGAAGGACCGCGCAGCAGGCATCTTTGACCAGGCTGTCATGCATGTGCCCATCGAATCCGCCGAAGCAGCGCGAGCCAAGGCTCGCCTCACCGGAGCCGACTGCTGTGTGGCGATCGGTGGCGGCTCCACCACGGGCTTGGCCAAAGCCATCGCACTGACCTCAGAGCTTCCCATCCTCGCGATCCCCACCACCTACGCCGGTTCCGAGATGACGCCCATCTGGGGCCTAACCGAGGCGGGTATGAAGAAAACTGGTCGCGATCTTCGCGTCCTGCCCCGGACAGTTATCTACGATCCCGACCTGACGCTGACCTTGCCACCCGCGATGTCGGTCACCAGCGGCATCAATGCCATGGCCCATTGTGTGGAGGCTCTCTATGCACCGGATGCCAACCCGATCACATCGTTGATGGCCGAAGACGCCATTCGCGCGATTTCCACCAGTCTGCCCAAAATCGTGCAGAATCCATCGGACCCTGAGGCACGGGCGCAGGCACTCTATGGAGCCTGGCTCGGCGGCTCCGTGTTGGGCACGGTCGGCATGGCTCTGCATCACAAGCTCTGCCACACTTTGGGCGGAAGCTTCGGCCTGCCGCATGCAGAAACCCACACGGTGATCCTGCCGCACGCGCTCGCCTACAACGCCCCGGCTGTCCCCGACGCGATAAAACGCTTGAGCAGTGCTCTGCAACTCTCTCCATCGATCTCGGCAGCCCAGGGCATCTTCGACCTCGCGCAGCGTCTCGGCGCGCCGATTTCATTGGAACAACTGGGCATGCTACGAAAGGATTTGGATAGTGCGGCAGCGTTAGCAACGCTAAATCCATATTTCAATCCGCGTCGTATTACCTGCGATGGGATTCGGGGTTTGCTGGAAGACGCGTTCACTGGAAGGCGTCCGGCGGAGTAGAATCACATCCTGAACTATGTAACGCATGGGAATCGCAGAAGGAGAAATCAAGGATCAAGGAAACATCCATCGTGATGAAGGAGGGCGGGTTCCAAACGGTTCAAACCCGCAGACAGTTCCCAACTGGCTTCCGTAGAATGATCAAATGATGAAAGGGAGAACATGACACCCAAAGAAACCATCGACTCCTTCTATGAGGCATTCACCAGGGGCGACGTACCCTATATCCTGACCTTGGTCGCGCCCAACTCGCAGTGGCATCAGTCGAAGGCCATCCCGTGGGGAGGCGACTACGTGGGTCCCGCCGGCGCCGCCGAATTCTTTGCAAAGATGCGAGCCAGCGCGGAGACTACCGGCTTCACCGTGCGAGAAATCTTTGAGGTTGGCCCCGACGTATTCTCTTTCGGCAGCTACCAATGCACGATTCGCAGCACCGGGAAATCCGCAAACATGGACTGGATGTCCCGTTGGCGCGTCGAAAACGGCCAGATCACAAACCACCACGCCCACCGTTCCCAGCTGCTTATCTGGCTTCGCGTCATGCACCACTTCGATATGCCTCGAAGGTAGCGTCGGTCCACAGGTGAACACCGGCTTACCTGACGCATCCATCGGCATGACCGCAACCGACAGCCGAACAGGCGGCGTTTTTGGCACCTGAATGGTAAGCCGCAACGCGCGCCCAATGCACTCCACCGCCAGCAATTGCCCCGTAACTCGCGTACCCGGGAATCCTTCTTTGAACGGCACCGGAGCCTCGCCGGAGTCCGCAACGCCTGCCTCACGCGCCTTCCGATTCACCACTTGCTCCGCCGCTCGAACGCGTGCGTCCGATTCTGCCATCACGCGCTTCACGTCCCTTTCGGACTCTTCCTTCGCGCGACGTGCAGCCTCGATCTCCGCATCCACACGCTGTTCTTCAATCGCCTTTCTCTCGGCGCGAATACGCGCCCGCTCCGCTTCATTCGGAGCCGCTCGCTCCGCTGCCGTCCAGGATTTCGTCGCCTCCGCGTACATCTCAACAATGGCCTGCGTCCGCGCCAGCGTTTCCCAGTACCCGAGATTCAGCGGCTCCAACTCCGCCGCTTTTTGCAGAAAAGGAACCTTGGCCGATGCGCGATCCTGCAACGCGGCCAGCTTGACGTAGGGTTCCGCCCATCGCGGATTCGCGGCCATAGCCTGTTGCAGCGAATCGCGAGTATTCTCGGCCACCAATCCACGAGGACTATTCGGCGGAAACGAACGCCCATCGTTTTTCAACTCCGCCAGAATGCCTTGCACTTCACTGTTAGGCAGACGGCGCTCATAGAAAGACCGCGCATTGATCGGCTTGCCAGGAATCGCGACGCTGGTGAACTTGCCTGCGTCCGCGTAGGCATTCATGCGGCGCTGCAATTCCGTTGCGCTGATGGAGAAAGCATTTTGCGCAGCAACTTCCGGATCATTGGTCTCTAGATTCCGCAGGTACACACGCAACCGTCCGGAGTACGCTGGCTGCGTCGCCAACATATGAAACTTCGCCCACGTTCTCCGCCGTTCACCCGTAATGCTGGCAGGCAATGCCTCCCCCAGTTGGATACGCACCGCCTCCACTCGAACAGTAGAAAACAAATCGGCTAACGCCGCCGCAGCCTCGCCCGGCAGCAAAGGTGCATTCGCATCCAACAATTGCCGGACGATCGTCCGCCGCCACTCAGGATTCACAACACCATCGGCGTAAGCCGCGCTATAGTTCGTCGCCCCGCCATCGATGAATGGTGCCGACGCGAACGCAGAGGCATACGGGGCATAGCTACTTTGTTTATCGAACAACACCGCCGTGATGGGCCAAATCAGGTTGGCCTCAGCCGTGCTGGCACCGCCCGCGACCAAGCCCCCGATTCCCAACATTCCCGCCAGAACGAAACGGATCTGCTCCATCTCGGTCAGGCGCTGCCGTGCCGCAACGTCGCCCGCGTTGCTGATGACGTACATCGGCCCGACGCGATATTCGGTCCAATCGGCAGCGCAAGCCGAGGCAGCCAACGCAACAGCAATCAGGGCAGAGGCTCTCACAGCATCAATTCTCGCGCAAAAAAACATAACTGTGGCGCACGCACTTATGCGTGCCGCGTCGAGATTTTCTCGACGCCTCTTCCGTTGTCGCCTGTTTTCACCCGCCCTCCAACCTCCGTGGCCCCTGCTTTTGTTGCACAATAGTTCGGGAGAATTCCAATGCGCCTGACCCTTGTCCTCGCTGCCTCGTTCGCACTCACGCTGCCAACGTTTGCCGCCGTCCCCTGTGACCGAGCCTGTCTGAAAACCTCGCTTGACCAGTACCTGCAGGCCATCGTGAAACACGATCCGAAGGCCGCGCCGCTGTTCCTCGGCTATCGTCACACGGAGAATGCTCTGCTCACGAAGCTGGGCGAAGGTGCCTGGAAGTCGATCACCGCCATCGGCAAGGTCGACCGCCGCTATTACGACGCCGTCTCCGGTCAGGCTGCCTTCTTCGGCGTGCTGAACGAAGGTGCGGAGCCGACCGTGACCACCATCCGCATCCGAGTAGAAGATCGCAAGATCACGGAAGCCGAATGGGTCATCGCGCGCCGCGTCGCTGCAGGTATCAACGGATTCGACGCCAAGGGCAAGCCGCAAGCCTACGCCTTCGGCCCCGACAATCTGGCGGTTCATCCTATCGAGCAGCGCGTGGTCCCAGTAGCGCAGCGTCTAACGCGAGAGGAACTCATCGCGATCACCAACAGTTATTTCGACGGCATCACCGCGCATGACGGTTCCATGATCATGGCGCATCCCGCGTGCTCACGCCTTGAAAACGGCCAGACCGTTTCAGGCGACCCGACGGCCCGTCCTGGTTCCGCGCCGCCGCTTCCTCCGGCCCCGGGCGCGCGTCCCGCAGGTTCTTGCGCTTCCGGTCTGGAGAACTTCAATCTGCAAAACGTAGCTGCCCGCCGCTATCCCTTGGTCGATACCGAAGCGCAGATCGTACTGGCCTACGCCGTCTTCATCCGCCGCCCAGGCTCGCCCTCACGCCGCAACGCCTTTGCCGAATGGTTCGTGATCGACACCAACAAGATCCGTCACGTCTACTCAGCAATGTACTATCCCGCGAACGATTTGCCCGTGCCGAACTGGCCGCCCTACGATGGCAATTTCCCTCTACCCGCCGAGCTAGCCTCGCCAGCAGTCGCAGCCCCAGGTGGACGCGGTCCGGCAAAGCAATAACCAGATGTGGCGTGAGCTTTAGCTCCGCTTCGAAAGATCGTAGCGAGGCTAGCCTCTATGCTCGATGAATCGCGCGCCACAAAAACGAAAGAGGGGACGCCGCAGCGCCCCCTATTCTCAAAACCACCCAACCCACTACTGAATCTTAGTAAACGTCTCCGGCATCGGAGCACCCCGACCACCGCCACCGCCAGGACCCTTCGCGCCACCTGGACCACCACCGCCCGGCCCACCCGCTGGGGGAGCGCCACCGCCCGGGCCACCCGGACCCTTACCGCCGCCCCTGCTACCGCTCACGTTCACGCGCAGCGCCGAATAGCTCTTGCCGTCCTCGGCCATGGTCCACTCATCGTGCCATTGCGTACCGTTGGCCTGTTGCGTCTCCACCACCAGCTTGTTGCCTTCCATCTTGCCGGTAGCCTTGGCGTCCTTCCAAACGCCCTCCGTCATCGTGATCTCCTGGCCCTGCGTCGGATAATTGCGCAGAATAATCAGGTCGCCCTTCGCCTGGTGCTCTTCCATATAGATCACGCCGTTCTTAAAGGTCAGCGTGCGTACCTGCCCGCCGTCGCCCTTCCAGGTTCCGTTGAACTTTGAGGCGTCCTGCGCCAGCAGGAGCACAGTCGCACTCAGCGCAACCATGGTCATGAATATTGCTTTCTTCACGGTGTCTCTCCTTGTCGTTAATCCCGTATGTAAATCGATGGAAGCGGCGACGCTCCTGCCAGCAGTTCCATAAGCGGTAACCAGCATCGCTAAAGTTACTACACACGCTGTCTGTCCGCAACTTCAAGGAAGGCGGGCCGCCAGACCCGCGCGGAGGTGCTACCTCCGCCTAGTGTTCTCGATTAAACTCCCGCCGAAATCACCGCCCCCAGCCCCGGACCCGCTGCGACACCACCGACCATCTCCAATCGCCGACGAAACCTAAGATGCCGCCGACGCGTCAGATCGACCAGTGGTGACCACACCCGATGCACCAGACGTCTCTGTATCAACGCGTGCCACAGAAAATTTGACCGCTTGTATAAGTACGACATCGCGAGATACGGCGCGACCGCCTGCCAATCCTCAGGCCGGCGATGCCAAATCGAGCTGTGCGAAAACAATCGGTCGTACAACCATCCATAACCCTGTTCCAATTCTTCCGGCGACATATGTTTGGGCTGGAACACGGCATGCGCCGTATCGTAGAGATCCCAATCGCGATGCAGCAGACGGCCTTCCGCCTCCATCTGCCGGAACAGTGGGGTCGCCGGATACGGCGTCAGAATGTGGAACGTCGCGCACTCCAGCCGATTCTCTTCCACCCACTGGGCCGTGCGCTGAAACACGTCTTTCCGGTCATGATCGAAGCCCAGCACGAAACTGCCGTTCACCTGGATGCCGTGGTCATGCAGGATCTTCACCCGCCGCGCGTAGTCCGCCGTCTTCGGCGTCTTCTTGCGAGCATCGACCAGGTTTTCATCCGTCAGCGACTCAAAGCCGACAAACACCCCGCTGCATCCGGCCAGCGCCATGGCACGAATCAGACTCGGATCGTCGGTAACGTCGATGGTGACCGCCGCGCTCCAGATCTTTTCGAGTGGTCGTAGCGCAGCACATAACTGGAAGAGATAGTCGCGTCGCGATCCGAGGTTGTTGTCAACGAATACAGCATACGGTTGACCATCGGCCTCGAACTCAGCCGCGACCTGCGCCGGATCGCGCATTCGATACGGCATGCGCAGACCATCGGTGGCCAGATAGCAGAAGCCGCACCGGTTGTGGCAACCGCGCGTGGCGATCAGACTCGTGGTCGTCAAGAAACTCTTGCGAGGCAGGATCGCGCGGCGCGGCGCTGGATCCTCGCGATAATCGTTTTCGTACGTCGCGACATACGTGGATTGCAGTGCGCCTGTCTCGACGTCTTCAATGATACGCGGCCACAACTGCACGCCATCGCCCAGCGCCAAGGCATCGGCATGCGGCGCGCACTCTTCAGGACACGACAACACATGCAGGCCGCCCAGGATGATCTTGCTTCCGCGCCGCCGATACCAATCCGCCAATTCGAAAGCGCGCTTCGCGAAGGTCAGATGCACCGTGATCCCAACCACCTCCGGCACCGGATCAAACGGCGGTCGCCCCTGCAATACGTTCTCGTCCCAATACTCGACCCGCCAATGCGCTGGTGTGGTTGCCGCGAAACTCGTCATCGCGAGCGACGGAGTCAGCACATGCTTGCCGAAACTCGCATGCGGGTCTTTGGGATAGAACGGATTGATCAATAGTGCGGAGCGCGCTGCAACCCGACCGGTGACCAGGCGCGGATCGAGCAAGGGCGGCTCGCGCATTTCAGAAGGAAACCAGCGGCGGCGCAAAGGCCGCGAGAACGGTTCTTCAGCGGATAGCATAGGAGTACTTTACGTAATAAAGTAATTGTTGTCAACGGAAATTATTCGATTCTCAGCCGATCAACCTAAGTCAAGCGACACCGGAACGAACACCAAACCGTCCTTGCCACCCCGAGCCTCCACCAACTGGTTCATCTGATTCCAAATGTCTGTGATCCCCGCCGGGGCCGTATCCGGAACCTGGGCATCGCGCCACGTGAATATCTCCACGAAGTAAGTCTTGTCGCCATCCTCCGTACCTCGAAGCGTAACGTGCGGCGTCGGCAGCACCATCTTTCGCGCGACAACGCTAGTCCAATGCCTCGCGATTACCTTCTGCAGTTCCGCCTCGCGGCCGGGTTTCACGTGAAAGGTCACCATCACGGTTTCTGGTTGCGAAGCACCCTGGGCTCGCATCCAAAGCGGGCAGGACAGCGCACCGAGTAAGAGCACACAAAGTACGAAATTTCGAGAACGCATAACTCAATCTCCTATGAACCTGAGGTTGGGTTGGTGAAGCTGATCACAGAATCGATTCGCCCATCCGGCGCGAAGCGAAACACACTAGTGCCGCTCATCTTCTCTTTGGCATCCGCCCCAACCGCGATCCAATCCGTCAGCACCGTGCCTTGGCAATGCCGCACGTCTCCGTGGCGCTCGAACAGCAAATCGGGCATGAACCGTTGATACGCGCTGATCTGATCGCACACATCGCCGATCCCTTCCAACTGGCTATAGCGGTCCCAAAACTGAATTGCTGGAGCTACTAGGTCTGTCAGTTCCTTCGTCCGAGCTTCCACGTCCCCCACCCGCCACGCAGCGAACCATTTATCAATCACGCTTCCGCACGCAGCATGAACTTCGTTCGCCACCACGTTGCTGAACACCGACAATTGAAAGCGCCAGCCTTGAACATGTTCCTCTGCGGAAACCGGTTCCCGAAATTCATGCAGCAGATGCAGTCGAGTTCCCTGCGAATCGGCTTCCAACCGAATCGTGACGCGCGAACCATCCAATGGAATGGGCTTCCCGGAAGCATAGCCGTATGTGAAGACGATACGCTCCGGCGGATCTACTTCCAGTACTTCGCCCTCAGTCTCCACCCCGTTCGGATGCCGGATGTAGACCTTGCCGCCCAGCTGCGGATCAATGGTGGAACCTTGTCCCCACCAACTGGCCCAGCGTGCGCAGTCCGTAAAGTATCGGAACACCGTCTGAATCGGCGCGCAAATCGTAACGGTCCGCTCCACGCGATGTGGGAAATCCGACATAGTCTTTAACGCTCCTTCTTGTTTAGTTTTCCCGCTTTGGTTTGGACCTCTTCTTCGAGCGAGCCTCAACTTGCTTCGGACCTCGACGCGAATGCTCCAACTCTGCGGCCAACTTCAGTTTCCACAAAGCATCACCCCACATCGCCTCCAGCATCTCGGCAGCAGCGCCCAGCGCCTCTCGCCGCGCGCGATAGAATCGGTTGCGGCTCTCCGTGCGAGCTTCAACCAACCCTGCTTCACTCAACTGGCGCAGCTGCAGAGAAATCGCACCGAACGTAACATCCGGCATCGCCTTGTGGATCGCTCCAGCCGTTTGCTCTTCCGTCCACACCAGCCGCAGGATCTCCCGCCGCCGCGGCGAAGCAAGCGCGTCAAATACAACCGGCTCCATAGACCACACTTTAGTTTAAACTAAATTATAAGTCAAGCGAATTCGGACATTCACTCCTTGGTGCACTACTTCACCGTGGCCGTCATGTCCGCCGGAACCTCGACCATCGGGGTAACGGGGGCAGCGGGGCAGGCACTGCTGGTGTACGCTCTGCCCTAGATTCGTTTGCCCTGATGACGCGGCCGCACGTGTTGTGGGCGCGCGTCAATCGCTCCTCTGATCACGCCCGCCGCTACTCGCGCCGGTCCAAAGCATCCAGTTCCCTTGAATTCCACGATATACTCTATCAGTGCCCCCGCCACCGAAGTGTCCGGCGCGGACCATCCCTATAAGCGGTAATGAAAATGGAGGCAGTAATGAAAAGGTACATTTTTGCGAGCGGCATCGCGGCTACGCTTCTCAGCATGGTGCTGCTGGCTGCCGATATTGACGGCAAGTACGTGCTGGAATCTCAGGGACAAAACGGCAAGCAAACGCAGACGCTAACGGTGAAGGCGGAAGGCGGCAAGCTGACCGGAACCATGGAGAATCAGGGAACGCAAGTGGATGGCAAGGTCAATATCGCAGACGGGACCATCGAAGGGTCCAAAGTGGGCTTTACCGTGGTGCGCGATATGAATGGGCAGCAGATCACCCGAAAATTCTCCGGAACGCTGGCGGGTGCCGAACTGAAGCTGACGGTGGAGACGGTAGGTGGTGCTGGCGGCGCTGGCGCGGCCAAAGGCGGCGGCAAGGGCGGGCCCGCAGAGATGGTGTTCAAGAAGCAATAGCGCCCGCTGGACCAAATACGCCCGATGGCGATGAGGGAAAGGTGCCCGGACGTGGCGCGCTGAAGGCGATCCCAATGGACTCAGCCAAGCTGATACTCACGCTCGCCGTTTTCGTGCCGCTGCTTAGCGCGCAGAGCACCGGATCGATTTCCGGCGTCATAACCAACACTGTCACCAGTGGAGGAGTCGAAGGCGTGAAGGTGCACGCTGGGTGCCTTTCCGGAGCGACCCGCTGGCAGGACACCTCCGCCTTTACCGATACCGCTGGCGCATTCCGTCTCGCAGGGCTACCCGAGGGGCGGTACATTATGTCGCTCCAAAGGGACGGCTTTTCTGCGGGGCTTAGCGATCCTCTAGCGACTGTAGCCGCCTCAAAAGAATTCCGGCTCGATGTGAAGCTGACTCCTTTAGCCAGTGTGCAGGGCCGCGTGATCGATCCGGACGGGAAGCCGGTCGCGGGAGTCATGGTGGAGTCTAGACAAGGACCCAAGGCGATGACCGATGAGCAGGGCGTCTTCGTCATACAAAAGCTAGCCCCTGGCCTGGCCCAGTTGTCCGCCAAGGTGAAACCGCAGCCACCCGGCAAGGACGGGGAACGGCTGGTAAATACTTACTATCCATCCGTCATCTACGCCGACCAGGCGATATCGATAAAAGTGCAGGGAATGGACCTGTCCGGGTACGAAATTCGCTTGCGCACGGCGCCCGCGCGCAGCATTCGCGGGATATTGTTGGACGCGGACGGGCAGCCCATGCCGCACGCATCCGTGGTGTTGGCGACGGCGACCGCGACCCCACGCATTCCGGTAATACGCGGCGGTGTCTCGCCGCAGTTCTTTCTGTCCGTCACCACGCAAGGGGATCGAATCGAGACGGGTCCGGATGGCATCTTCGAATTTCCTGCGGTCCTGGAAGGCGATTGGGTCTTGAAAGGTTCCAAGACTGACTCTGGGAACCGTCAGGGCGGCTCCACCGAGGTGCGCGTGGGCCGAAGCGACATCGACAATATGGTTGTCCGCCTGATGAGGTTATTTCCTATTGAAGTTACGCCGGAATCGAGCGATGCGCAATCGACGGAAACTCCGACCGCAGGTGCCTTGATCCTGCCGCTTGACGGCCAGGGTTCGGCTAGCACGGGCGTGGATGCGGAACCCCCGTTCACGCAGCATCTGCAGGGCCTTCCCGGCCGCTATCTGATTGGCCCAGAAACAGCAACGCCGGGATATTACGTTTCGGCGGCGATGCTGAACGGTCGGGACGTGCTGTGGCAGGTAGTGGAGCTATCGGGTCCCACCGCCCTGAAGCTAATCCTCAAGAAGGATGCAGGCACACTGCGCGGCTCCGTCGAAAAAGGCGGCGGCTCAACCGTGGTGTTGATGGCCGAATCTACAACCTACGCCCGCTTCGGCCTTACCGCGCGTTGCGACCCGGACGGCAACTTTTCAATCCCCGATATTCCGCCGGGCAACTACACCGCCGTCGCGTTCCAGAGCAGGACGATTCTTACCCAACGCGATATCTTGACTCGCTTTGATTCGGCGAACGGGAAACGCGTCAAGATAGCGGCTGGCGCTACAGAATCCGTCACACTCAGAGTAAATTGATCCTCTGATCGTTGAGTCGGGCAAGCAATGGGATGTCTCTCTCCTGTTCCCACGCATTCCGCCATTCGTCGGGAATTCCTCAGGATTTCACTTGCTAGAATTTCTGTATGCGTAAATTAGTGACGGTGCTGCTTTCAACCCTTCCGCTATGCGCGCAGGGTTTGCCGGGATCGTGGCAGGGAACCCTGAAGATGCCGCAGGCTCCACAGGGTGAGCTTCGCGTGGTGTTCCAGATATCAACCGCCGAAGCGGATGCGCTCAAAGCGCAATTGGTCAGCATCGATCAAGGCTCGCAGGCATTTCCCGCGAGCTCGGTGACGTTGCGGGATCACGCGGTGAAAATTGTGATCCCTGGTGTGGGCGGCGGCTTTGACGGCAAGATGAGTTTGGACGGGAAGATCATTTCGGGAACATGGACGCAGGGGCAGGCTACTTATCCCCTCACACTTGAGCTCGCAACGTCCCAGACGGCGTGGGCGATGCCCGCAGCTGTTGAGAAGCCGAAGCCAATGGCGGCGAATGCTGATCCGTCGTTTGAAGTCGTCACCGTCAAACCTACCAGCCGACGCGAAGTACTGGACAAGGGATTCGGCATGCGAGGACGCCGTTTCACTGTCACCAATGAAAGCGTCACCGATCTGATCACGCTCGCCTTCGGTTTGCACGTGCAGCAGATGGCAGGTGCTCCCTTATGGGCACAGAGTGAGAAATTCGACATTGAAGGGGAGGCCGACGGCGAAGGCGAGCCCAACTTGGACCAGTGGAAATTAATGCTCCGCAAGATGCTGGCGGATCGTTTCCAACTTTCGTTCCATATCGAAAAGAAGGAACTTACGGTTTATGCGCTCACCGTGGCGAAGGGTGGTCTGAAAATGACGCGAAGCGCCAATCAGGACGGGCTGGCGGGACTGGGACTGCGCGGGCTGGGTTCCGTGGTAGGCAGAAGCGCAAACATGGGGAATTTCAGGAACTTCATGCAGGGTTACGTGATGGACCGGCCTGTATTGGACCAGACCGGTCTAGATGGCCGCTACGACTTCACGCTCGACTGGACGCCGGACGAGTTTCAATTCTCGACGCAAGGGGTAAAGGCACCGCCCGCGCCGGACAACGCCGTGCATCCCTCCCTCTACACTGCGATTCAACAGCAGATGGGGTTGAAGCTAGAGCGGGTGAAAGGGCCTGCCGACGTGATGGTGGTGGACCGGCTGGAGAAGCCGTCGGAGAACTGAAGCACACTCCCCGACGCCTGATCAAGCACTCCTATCTTTCAGCAGGATGACGACTGAACAAACCAACGAAAGTGGCGTGAAAGTGTCTGAAATCCAAACCTTAACATCACGGCTCCATGTGTTAAGCACCTCCGTCGATACTTGGAACAACCGATACGTATTTTTTGTAGCATTGGCAGTATTCGTAGCTGCGCTAGTGCTTATCGCCCAGTTTGTTGTTATCAGCAAGAGCAAAGAGACGTCGGACGCCCAAAGCAAACTGATGGTGGCTAAGGATGCACAAGCCCTTCTTGATTCAAAAGACAAAGACGTTAAGATTGCTGAAGCCCAGAGCGCCGCAGTCGAAGCGAATGAAGGAGCTATTCGAGCGCAAAAAGGTCTAGCAGAAGCCAACGCA
>JBDTUY010000015.1:0-21531 GCA_040007495.1 Acidobacteriota bacterium
AATCAAGGGTTTGGACTGCAAGTGAGGGCGACAACAGCCCGGAATCAATAAGGAGAGAGAATAAAATGGACCCAACAACAATTCGGATCGTCTGTGTCGTCGCTATGGTGGTGCTGCTAGGCGTCATCGTTATGCGCCGTAAAAAGAACGCGGACGAGTAGGCAAGCCCAACACCAGGGTGGGGGCTGGCCAGCATCGGCCAGTATCTCGCGCCCGGTAAATACAACGCTTTCAGGCAGTCGGCCCGGGACACTGCGGAATCGATCCGCGTTGTCCCGGAGGGCGTTACCACCGAGCCGTCAGGCTCGGAACGGGGGGGGCCGAAGCCAAATATGGCTAGGTTTGAACCGCGCCCGAAGGCAATTCCGGATGCCTGTCTCCAAGCGTTTAAGAGTTCTGTGAGTGTTTCATTTCCATAGCCGGAAGCCACATGGCGGCCGGGAGAAAACGGAGTTGCGTATGTTCGGAAAGTCATGGGTTGTGGCTTTGGTTGGTGCGGCGATGCTAACGGCGACCGCGCTGGCCGGGACGTTTGGCCAGGTGGTCTCTATTGGAGGCGCGGCTTCGGACGTCGCTCTGGACGAGGCACGCGGCGTGCTCTACATAGCCAACTTCACGGCGAACCGGATTGAGGTCATGTCGCTGGCGACCAACAAGATTCAGACCTCCATCAACGTCGCTGCGCAGCCCAGTTCGATTTCTCTTTCCCCGGATGGGACCTGGCTGCTGGTCGCTAACTACGGTGCGGTTGCCGCGCCGGGCACCGCCTCCAACCGGCTGACGCTGATCAATCTGCGGGCCAACAATGCCAAGCAGACTTTCGCACTGGCGGATGCGCCGCTCGGGTTGGCGTTTGGCATCGACAATCGCGCGCTGATCGTGACCACCAAAGACTTTATTCTATTCGATCCTGTAACCGGAGCCACGCAACTGCTGACTTCGATTCAGGCGCAGGCCGCCAATACAATACCGCAGCCCGCACAGAGTTTCCCCCCGAATATCGTCGCAGCCTCGGTTGCGGCGTCGGCCGACGGAACGGTGATTTACGGATTTGGCGATACCCTTCTGTTCCGCTATTTTGTGCAGACGCGGGGTTTGAGCAGCACCCTCTATTCGGCTAGCCCCAAGCTGGCTCCCCGAGCGGTTTCGGTTGCAGACGACGGCAGCTATGCGGCGATGGGCTGGACCATGGTGGACCGCCAAGGCAATTTTTACGCTGAATTCGATCAGCCGTCCGGCATCCTCAATAAGGGTGGGCATGGCGTGGACTCCAAGCGCGGCCTGGTATATTCAGAAGTTCCCAAACTGGATACCGATCCCGCGATGCTTCGAATCTACGATGCCGACAATCTGACGATGCGTGAGCAGTTGCAGTTGCCTGAACATATGGCGGGCCGTGCTGTGATGGGCAGCAATGGAAATAATCTCTATGCAGTCTCCGATTCCGGTGTCCTGGTGTTACCGGTCGGTAATTTGAATTCGATTCCGAGGCTGCAGGCGTCTGTGGAGGATCTAGTGTTCCGCGGCAATTTCTGCGACCGCTCGACGGCCACCCAGACCTTTGTGTTGTCGGATCCGGGTGGTGCCCGTGTGCCGTTCACGATCACCTCAGGGAATGCAGGCGTCCGAGTCTCACCCAGCTCCGGTGTCACTCCCGCTGTCATTACTGTGTCGGTCGATCCGAACGCTTTTGCTGCGCAACAGGGCACAGTAGCAGTCAGCCTCACCATTACTTCCAGTACCGCAGTCAATCTGGTGACACCGCTACGAGTCCTGGTGAACTCGCAGGCACCCGATCAGCGGGGAACGTTCACGAATATCCCCGGTACCTTGGTTGATCTGATCGCGGACCCAGGTAAGGATCAGTATTACGTTCTGCGTCAAGATAAGAACCAGGTGTTGGTGTTTGACGGTTCAAATAATACGGTGAAGGCAACGCTGCGCACCTGTACCAAGCCGATGTCGATGGCGGTCACCTTTGATCGCGCCTATTTATTGGTGGGTTGCGACAACAGCCATGTGATCAACGTCTTCACCACCGATACCTTGCAAGCGCAAGCTCCGATACGCGCTCCCAGCAGCTACGTCCAATCCTTGGCCACTTCGGCCAAAGCAATTTTAGCGGTCATGCGCGATGGCGGCGGCGGACCACCCCGGATTGAACGCATCGATCTGGCCAGCGGACAATCCTTGATCCCGCCGCGACTGGGGGTTTACAAGAACGAAGTTCCGCTGCATTCTGTGATGGCCTCGGCTCCAAATGGTGCTTCGATCATGGTGGCCTCCGACGACGGCAGCGTCATGCTGTATGACGCCAACGTGGATGACTTTACGATTTCACGAAAAGACTACCTGAACCTGAGCGGTCCATTTGCCGCGTCCGCGTTTGGCCAGTATGTAGCCGGCAACCACATAATGGACTCTTCCCTGGTTCAGACCGGTACGGTACAAACCACGGCGACCACGCCGTCCGGCTTCGCCTTTCTTGACCAGGGTGGAATCTCGTTTTCGGCCGATTCGACCAGTAGCTCCGGTGTCATTTCGCGGGTCGATGCAACCGGGCTTGCCAGCCGTCCTACGCGCACCGTAGAGGCTCCGCTGCTTCCCGTTGCGAATGTCACGCCCTTTACCAGGACGCTCGCGCCGTTATACTCGCGCAACGTCATCATCGGATTGACTGCTTCCGGCATCACGGTATTCCCTGCTGGCTATGATGCGGCGGTCGCGTCGCCGAACATCTCGCGTGTTGTAAGCGCGGCCGATGGAGTCTCCTCGGTGGCACCTGGCGGGCTCTTCACAATCTTCGGCACCAATCTAAGCCCGACCAACCAAGCCACGCTGCAGATCCCGCTGCCAACGGCACTGGGGAATAGCTGCATGACCGTCAATGGCCAGCCGGTTCCGATCCTGTTTGTTTCGCCCTCGCAAATCAATGCGCAGATGCCCTTCCAGGCGGTCGGCAACACAACGCTTATCATCCACACTCCGGGGGGCGTCAGCGACAACTACAATTTAACCGTACAGACCAATGCGCCCGCGGTCTTCTTTGCTGATGTTGCCGGGCCCGGGACGACGTTCCCGACCGTGGTGCGCGCCGCGAACAATTTAATGGCAACCGACTCGAACCCGGTTCATCGCGGCGATGTTTTAGTCATCTACCTTACTGGTCTCGGCCAAGTTTCGCCGTTTGTCGAAAATGGTATGCCTTCGCCTTCCGATCCGCTGGCCAAGACGATTGCCAGTCCGACGGTGGCCATTGGGTCCGTCCAACTCCAGGTGCAGTTCTCCGGATTGGCTCCAGGACAAGTGGGGCTCTATCAAATCAACGTTCAAGTACCGGCGAATACGCCACTGGGACTTGGACTTCCGCTCACCATCTCCCAAGGCGGCATCACCAACACCGTCAATGTTCGTGTGGTCAACTAACTCCAGTCACGCCGCCTGTCACGCGATGACTCGCTGCTACAGCGTAACCCCCCAACGGGTTCGCCATGAGAACAAGAAATGAGAACCAGCATGAAGTTCGCTTCTATCGTCACTCTGTGTCTATTCGCGGCGGCCCCTGCACTGAGGGCCCAAACTTGGGAAGTCGGTGGCGCAGCCGGCGTCGGGTTCTACAACGGTCGCTCTATCGAGCGGCCCACGGAGTCGGCACAAGCTAAGATCAAGACCGGTATCGAGGGCAGCGCCTGGTTCGCTAACAACAACAGCCGCTATTGGGGTGGAGAGATCCGCTACGATTATCAGCGCGGTAACCTCGGCCTGAAGCAGGGCGGCACCCAGGCGACCTTCGGTGCAGAATCTCACGCGATTCACTACGACTTCCTGTGGCATACCTCGGAAATCGGGTCTACCGTCCGCTCCTACATTGCTTTCGGCGCGGGTGTCAAAATCTACCGAGGCACGGGGACCGAAGCGCTTACGCAGCCGTTGAGCCGTTTTGCGTTGCTGACGAAGACGAACGAACTTAAGGGAATGATTAGCGTTGGCGCAGGCGTGAAGTGGAAGCTCGGCCACAGTGCTCAACTCCGGGTCGATATCCACGACTACATCACGCAGTTCCCAAAAGAGGTTATCACTCCGAACACCGGCGCGAAAATCGGCGGGTGGATCAACGATATCGTTCCTACGGTGGGAATCAGCTGGGCGAAATAACAACCGGCCTCACTTCGTGATCAGGCTTCCAGGTTCAGGCACCAGGTAGCCCCCACGAACCAGTTGTAACCTCCCTTCCTGACTCAATACAAACTCCCGAAACTGACGAGCCCCGCTCAAGTGCTGCGACGAACTAACAACAGCAAGAGCCTGTTCTATTATGCCGTACATTCGGGAATCGATTCTCACTGCCGTTCCAGGCTGATGCAGCACCAGTGAATAAGCAGTAAAGGCCGCGTCCGCGCTTCCCGTGGAGGCCATCTGCCGTGCCATGTTTACGCTATTGCCGTAGACCACCTTCGGCTCCACCGTCTCCCACAGTTTCGCGGACTTTAGCGTCTCTACTGCCGCACGCCCATACGGCGCCAACTCCGGTTGCGCGACCGCCACGAACCTTACCCGTTTGGCTGCCAGGTCCTTCAATTCCACGATACCCGAGTCATCCGGTTTCGGAACCCATAGGGCCAGTTGGCCGAACGCATAGACGGCCCGGCTTGCGGCGTCCAGCTTTCCTTTTGCCACCAGGGAATCAACGTGTTGGGCGTCTGCCGACGCGAACACATCGAACGGGGCTCCATTGTCGATCTGCTGCGCCAATTCCGCCGTTGAAGCATAGCTGATAACCACCTCGATACCAGTCTTGGCCTGAAACTCCTGCCCTAACTCGTGAAAAACCTCCGTCAGGTTGGCAGCGGCGGCAACGTACACCTTCCTGTCGGTCGGATCAAGCCTCGTGCAGCTATTGAGTAATGTGCAGCCGATCAGCAATAGGCTTCCAACGAAAATATTCCTGGTGCGGCGCGTTTGCATGGCGTGTCTGGTTTATTATATTCCGTCTTGCAGAAGCAACAGAGGCAAATGGTGTGATAAGATTACGCTGTCTTTGTAAAAGATACATCCATGCCTCGACTCTTCCTGGAATTCAGGACCCTTTTTGTGGGCCTTACCCTCACAGCTTCGCTGGCCTTCGCACAGGCTGGCCAAGCCGAACTCCTCGGACATCTGCAAGATCCCATGGGCCTTGCCATCGCAAATGCTAAGGTCGAAGCGGAGGACCAAGCGACCATGTTTCGCTATTCCGCTACCTCCGATCCGCGAGGCTACTATCACATCCTGGGCCTGCCAGCCGGTCAATACGTCCTGTTCGTAGATCAGGCCGGATTCCGATCCTTTCGGCAGGCGGGAGTTACGCTGCGGCTGGCGGACCGCGTATCGATCGACATCCAGCTTACGTTGGGCCAAGCAACGGAAACCGTGAACGTGACCGGGGCCGCTCCTTTGCTTCAGACCGCGTCGGGAGGCGTCAGTCTCAATATTGATGAAAAGAAGATCTCGACGCTGCCTTTGGATGGAAGAAATTTTATGCCGTTGGTCACGCTGGCTCCTGGCGTCGCGCTACCTGCCAACCAGGCCGTGCCGTTGCCGCGTATCAATGGAAGCCGACCGCGTACCAACGAATATATCTATGATGGCATCAGCGTTCTTCAGCCGGAGCCAGGGCAGGTTGTCTATTATCCGATCATCGACGGCATAGCCGAATTCAAACTCAACATCAACGCGTATTCGCCCGAATACGGCCGCTCCAACGGCGGTACAGTCATGGTAATCGGGAAGTCCGGCAGCAATCAACTGCACGGCAGCCTGTTTGAATTCTTTCGCCATGAAGCCTTGAACGCGCGCAACTTGTTCGCCACTACCGGGCCGAAGCCAAAGTTTCGCCGCAATCAGTACGGAGCCACCTTGGGTGGACCCATCCAAACCAACAAGACCTTTTTCTTCGTCGACTATCAGGGCAGCCGCTTACAGACCGGCATCACGCGGCTCAGCGTGGTGCCGACCTTAGCGCAGCGCGGGGGCGTGTTCACGCAAGCCATCTTCGATCCCAAGTCTTCATCCAGGAGTCAGTTTCTTGCGAACACAGTTCCTCTGGAGCGTTTTGATTTGCTGGGGCAGCAGATCCTGCAACAC
This sequence comes from Acidobacteriota bacterium, assembly GCA_040007495.1. GTDB lineage: Bacteria > Acidobacteriota > Terriglobia > Bryobacterales > Bryobacteraceae > Palsa-187. The sequence continues at coordinate 6,124 of JBDTUY010000015.1, forward strand.
TACCCTTTGCCGAATGCAACCGGCACCAGCAACTACTCGCGCACCGCGACCGAGCCTGACAATCAGCAGCAGGGCGATATTCGCCTCGATCATTACTTCGGCGAAAAGCACCGAGTATTCGGGCGCTACACATTCTTTCGCGACGACGACACTCCAGTGACACCGCTGCCAGATGGTAGCGGAAGTCTCACCTCGGGTGTGATCGGCCATGCGATCACGCGCGGAGACGCGTTGGTCGGAGACTATAACTTTACTCTGTCCCCCACCACCCTAAACCAGTTCCGCGTTGGCTATTCGCGTAGAGCTTTGGGGCAGACGTCTCTGCAATCCGGTGGGATCACTATTCCGGGCCTACCTGCAAATTCTTTCAGCTCGGTGCTTCCGATCTTCACCGTTAGCGGATTACAGCAAATCGGACCCACCACTGCGGCGAACTCCAATTTCAAGACGTCGGTCACAGAACTCCTCGAAACCTTCACCCTCCTGCGCGGTCCCCATACCATCAAGTTTGGCACCGACATCCGCCACGAATCGCTGGATGTTTTGAACCCGCCGAATCCCACTGGCTCATTCGCGTTCACAACAACCGGCAGCAATTCGGCGACCGCCACGGGCGGAAACGCTTTGGCCTCTTTGCTGCTTGGTCAGGTGAACGCCTTCACCATCGACATTCAAAAGAACGTGATTCAGCCGAGGGCGAATATCGCTGAGTTTTTCATCGGCGACGACTGGAAGGTTTCGCGAAACCTAACGCTCAACATCGGTGCTCGCTACACGTTGAATCTTCCCTCCACGGAGAAGCACGATCAGGGCGCAGTCTTCAATTTGAATACGCAGGTGTTGGAGTTCCCGCACACCGCGCGAGAGGTCCATTGGGGCAACCTCGGTCCTCGCGTCGGTCTCGCCTATCGCTTGAAGGATAGTTGGGCGATTCGCTCCGGCTACGGCATGGTCTTCTTTGAACAGAGTGGCATCACCACTCCCTTTACGATTCCGCAATTCCCATTCGTGCAAACCGTTGGGCAGCAGTCGCAAGACAGTCTGAATGCGGCGTTCGGTTTGTCCAATGGCCCCACGGTTCAAGTCACCGCGCCGAATGCAAACTCCGGACTCGGACAGGGGGTCTTCGGCGTGGATCGAACCAACGGCTCCGGATATTCGCAACAGTGGAACTTCACGCTTCAGAAAACTTTGGGAACCAATTGGAGTTTTGAGGTTGGCTACTTGGGATCGAAGAACACGCGCCTGGGGATTCCCGACCCGAACATCAACCAACTCCCATCGCAATATTTGTCGATGGGGGCGGCACTGCTGACGAAGGTTCCAAACCCTTATTTCGGCCAGATCCCGACCTCATCCTCGCTTGGGTCATCGACCCTTGCTCAGCAGCTATTACTGCGGCCCTATCCGAAGTTCACCAACGTCGCATTGTTCCGCGACAACGTCGGCAACTCCACTTACAACGCAGCCACCGCCAGGCTCGAACACCGTCTCTCGCGTGGGTTGACCATCAACGCGTCCTACACCTTTTCTAAGTTGATCGATGACGCTTCCAGCGTCTTCTCACAAACCATTTTCACCGGACCGGTATTAGGTAACACCGGAGTTGCCGACGCCTTCAATCGCCATCTTGAGAAGGATGTCTCCAGCGGCGATATCCCGCGCGTGTTTGCGATTGGCTGGGTCTACGACATCCCCCGGATTTGGAAGATCTCCGGCTGGCAACTGGCAGGATTGGTGCGGATGCAATCTGGTGATGCGGTTCCTATAACCCAGGCGACCAACAACAACGCGGCTTTGGGCTACGCGGTGCAGCGTCCCAATCGCAATGGCAATCCCAATGACTTCGCCACCCGGAGCGTCGCGAAGTACTTCGACACCAGCAGATTCTCAACGGCACCGCAATTTGTAATCGGAAGCAGCTCCCGCAATCCGGTCCGCGGACCTGGACTCCAGAATGCGGATCTGATGATCGGCAAGATTTTCAAACTTTCCGAACGCATGCGCTTGGAATTCCGGGCGGAAGCCTTCAACGTCTCGAATACACCGCCCTTGAACGACCCGAATGGAAGCTTCGGCAATGCGGCCTTCGGCTCCATCACAAGCGCCGGCAACCCCAGAGTGTTTGAAGGCGTCGGCAAGCTTCATTTCTAAGCCGAACCAGAGATGCGAGTATCTCCTACGAGGAACCGCCGCACTCCACTAGTAATGCTTCTTCGGGTCCACGTGATCCAGCGTCCGAACATCGCCGACCGTACCTACGGGTGAACTCCCAATGGTGATCAACGCCGATGTCTTGCCAGCTCGCTTGATGCCCTGAATCGTGCCGCCGGCATCACCGCTCACGGTAATCAGAAAACCGGATTGCTTCAGACCGTTTTCATAGTACGCCAGCACGCCACCTGCACCTGCAGTCGTTGTGAAGTGTACCGATCCCTGCGTGATTTGCCCGAGCTCTTCTGAACCCTCAGTATGCGCCTTGATCGCCGTGAAAGTTGCGCCCGGGTAGAGTGGAATCCAAACCGAACCCACCATAATGCGGCGCGTCGGGTCGGCATCGCCTTGATTGATCGCCCCTTGCTTCGATCGAGCCCAATAGTAGCCCCCGACCGCGACCACGGTGACGAAAATCACCAGGCCATAGGTGATGCCTACCACTCCCAAAATGTTGAATTTGCGTCCGGTTTGATCCATGGCTGAACTCGATTCGGGCTGCTACTCACTTCGCAATACTGGCTCCGGCAATTGTTCCAGGCACCGCGCGATCCATTGCTTGGTCAGCTTTTCCTGCGCGCTGTTCTGTGTAAGTCTGGAGCGCAAGTTTGGCCAATCCACCAGATCCAGCGACTGATCCTGATTGAAGCAGGAGAACACCACAGTCTCAACGCCTGTCACCGGATCCTTGTGCTGTTGCAAGCACTGTGCGCAAATCTCCTTCATCATGCACTGCATCGGCGAATTGATGCTGCCAATCGCATGATGCTCCTTCTTCAGATACGGCGCAAGCACCCCATGCCGCGCGCGAGCCACAGCCGCCATCATGCCATCCGAACCAATGGCCACAATCCTATCCACCGTGTTGAGCGGCAGCGAAGTATCGCCTAAACTGCCGTTGCCATAAGCAACGATCGCCTCAACGATATTGCCGACGAACGACCGATCCTGCGGACGCGACGGCGTGAAGCCCGGAGCTTCATCGCAGCACCAGACCACGACATCCGCGGCGCGTTCGATGTCGGCGATCTTATATCGATCCGCAATCTTCTTGTAGCCCGCGAAGTAAATCGTCTTTGAACCGGCGGCGCGCAGCTCCTGGCCTATACTGAACAGCACTGCGTTGCCTAAGCCTCCGCCTACCAGTAGAGCGATCTCCTGGCCTGGCGTTTCGGTCGGCGTCCCAGTGGGTCCCATCAGAATCACAGGCTCGCCTGGTTTAAGGATGCGGCATAGATCGGACGATCCGCCCATCTCAAGCACAATGGTCGACAGGAGACCTTCTTCACGATTCACCGACGCGCCCGTGAGTGCGAGCCCTTCCATTCCGAGCACCGTGTTCGAAGCGCGAGGTGCCAATACCTCAAAATTCTGCAGACGATAAAACTGACCTGGCAGGAACGCTCGCGCGGCCATCGGAGCCTTGACGATCACCTCAACAATGTTCGGCGTCAAGCGAACAACTTCCTTGACCGTCGCGCGCATTTCGACGTTGAGCTTGGCGATCAAATCCTGTGGCGCCGGAGCGCATGCGGCTCGCCTGGCCAAGGTGCGTGTGACCACCGGATAGCCTTGCTTGGCGCTCGCCATCGCTTTTACTACGTTGCCCGCAAACGACGGATGCAGGTCGCCGAAGAAGCTGATCGCGCGGTCGTCCGCACGCTTCGACATCAGTACTGAAACAACAGAAGGCTTCGCGACGCGTTCCGGACTCACCGGCTGGCCTTCTTCATCGACGGCTTGGAACCATTTGCCATCCAGGAACACATTGGCCGTATCTTCGCGCGCCAGCACAGTGTTGGGTTGCGTTCCTGCCGCCACCAGAATCGACCGCGCCGGCATGCGGATCACTTCACCCGCTGAGTTCGCGACCAACAACGCGGCAGCATGACCGTACTCGTCAAGCTCGACTTCCTTCGGCGTCAGATTCTCCGCGAAGCTGATGCCTTCCTGAAATGCGAGGTTCACTTCTTCGTGATTCAGCGTGTAGCTGGGCGCGTCCACCAACCGGCGGCGATACGCCATCGTCACACCGCCCCAACTGTTCAGCAGCGTAATTAGACTCGGCGTACGGCCTTCCTTCGCCGCCGCTGCACGTTCGGCGCGAATCGCTCGGCCATGCGTCAGGAACTCTTCGGACGCTTCCGTATCTTCCGCGTTCCATCCAGCGCGGACCACAACCTCGCCTTTCTCGGCGACCAGTGTTTCGTAGCGCTCCAGGAACTTCTCTACCTGCACCACGTAATACGCCAACGATTCGGTCGCAGTATCGATCGCCGTCAACCCACCGCCGATCACCACCACCGGCATGCGCAATTGCAGATTCGCGACTGAGGTCGGCTTCGCCGCGCCCGTCAACTGCAAGGCCATTAGGAAATCCGACGCCTGCCGCACTCCGCGGGCCAGACCATTCTTCATCGAGATCACCGTCGGCTTGCCAGCCCCCGCGCACAGTGCAATATGATCGAAGCCCAACGCAAAGGCATCGTCCACGGTCAGTGTTCCGCCGAAGCGCACACCCCCGAACATGCTGAACTCCCTTCGGCGTTCCAGCAGTAGACGAATGATCTTCAGGAAGTTTTTGTTCCAACGAACCGTGATGCCGTACTCCGCCACGCCGCCGAACCCTGCCATAACACGATCGTCCAACGATTCGTACAGTTCCGTCACATCGTAGATCGGCCGGAACGCGGCACGCGAGCCATCGGTGTTGACGCCGGAAACATCGGACGCCAGCGGTTCGATTTTTAAACCGTCGATCCCGGCAACGGTGTGACCGTCGTTCATCAAGTGATGCGACAACGTGAAACCCGCGGGACCCAACCCAACCACCAGCACCTTGTAGCCTGTGGTCGGCTTCGGAATGGGCCGCGAGAAGTTCAGCGGATTCCAACGCGTCAGCAGGCTATAAATCTCAAAACCCCATGGCAGTTCCAGTACGTCTTTTAGCGTGCGAGTTTCTACCTGCGGGATGTCGACCGGTTCCTGTTTCTGGAAAATGCACGACTTCATGCAGTCGTTGCAGATGCGATGCCCCGTGCCCGCCACCATCGGATTGTCCACCGTGACAATCGCCAGGGCACCGATGGGATGGCCCTCCTGCTTCACGGTGTGCATCTCGGAGATTTTCTCTTCGAGCGGGCACCCAGCCAAAGTCACGCCAAACGTGCTCTTCTTGTAAGACCCGTCTTTCTCATGCAGACCGGTGGAACAGCTATCTTTCCCTTGGTTGTGGCACTTGATGCAGTAGTTGGCTTGATCCAGCGCGCCGCGCAAATCCGTGCCTGCGTCGGTCAGTTTGAAACCTTCGCGATGCCGCTGCGATTTTTTCGGCAACACGATCTGCGGGACCGGCCCGCTGGTCAACGTTTCCACGGGTACCAGATTCGCCATGTCCAACTTGTGCGGGACTTTGAACAACACGCCGTGATGATGCTTTTCGCGCCCCGCATCCGAGAGCGCAGCCCACGCGGCGTACTGCGCCGCTATATCCAACTGCGTCTTATGCTCGGCCTCATCTTCCAGCCAGCGTGAAACATGCTCCACGTAGCTTGCTTCGGTCAGATGCTCGCCCAGTAGCGATTCGAGTTCTGCAGCCACGGCCTCGCCATGAATCGCATTCGCCTTTTCATGCGTCATGCCACTGATGGCTTTCTTCTGAACGAACTTCCGCTTCAACGCATAGACTGGAGCAAGCGCATTGTGCCTGGCACGCAATTCGTTCAACCGTGTGCCGATACCAAACAGCTCGCCAACGAAATCTTCCAAGTAAGGCGCCAGCGCGATGATCAACTCGGAACTCGCCTTGTGCTCCAGCGCTGACGGATTGCTGCGAGCCTCGGTCATGCGGCCAGCCAACGGCGCGTCCGTATCCTGCAGGTGTTTGCGAAACGCCGAGTCCAGTTTCACCAGACCGGGCTGGCTATAGAGGTCTTCAAAAGTGAGGCCGAAGGCGAGATTAAGTGTGTGCGATGGTTGCGGCATGGAAACGATTCGAAAGTGCCCGGGCACAAACATGGTTGGGCTGACTCCAGCACAAATCCGGAAATCGCGCGGCAAACAGGCTACGGCAGCACTACGGAATTAACTTTCATCATAGCAATAGCGAGAAGATACTTCCTTTTACTCCAGTGATGCTACGCTTTCTATTTACCTAAGCCGCGTTAGACGCACAGGCAGACTTCACTAGGGAGACGGCGGAATGAATCGACTTTGGCGTGTTGCGGTGATCGTTACGATTTGCTGTGCCGCAGCAAAAGCGGCGATTCCCGCCTCCGAACGAGCAGTGCTGGTCAATCTCTACAACTCCACCAACGGCGCGGGGTGGACCAACAAGACCAATTGGAACGGAGAGGTCGGCACAGAATGTACCTGGTTTGGCGTCGTCTGCGTGGCTGACCATGTGAACGGAATCTACCTTTACAATAACCAGCTTGCTGGAACAATTCCAGCACTTGGGGCATTGACGAACCTGCAATTTCTATCGCTGGAGGTGAATCAACTCAAAGGCTCGATTCCATCTCTTACAGAACTGACAAGCCTAAAACAAGTTGGTCTGGCCAGAAATCAACTTACGGGATCGATCCCATCGCTCTCCGGGTTGCCAAACCTGAATTCGATTTTTCTCTCGAACAACCAACTTACTGGCCCAGTCCCGCCTGCCCCGCCCGGCTTGTATCCCAACTTTTCGGCTCTCTGCCCCAACCACCTGACACCTTCAGTGGACGCAGCTTGGGACAAAGCCACAGGATCGACGCCCTGGAGCGCCGGGTGCAACACTCTAGCTTCAGAACGCGAGGTTCTCGTCAGCCTCTACAATTCCACCAACGGGGCCGGGTGGACTAAAAAAACCAACTGGAACGGTTCGGTCGGCAGCGAGTGCACCTGGTTCGGAATTACGTGCGTCGATGACCGTGTGACGGCTGTCGCCCTGGGCTCGAACCATCTTGTTGGTACAATTCCATCGCTCACGGGCCTGGCTAATTTGCAGACAATTGGCCTCGAAAACAACCAATTAAGCGGGTCGATTTCGTCGCTCTCCGGAATGGCGAATCTGCAGACCATTAGGCTGGATAGCAACCAACTGACTGGATCGATTCCGTCGCTCAAAGAACTAACGAACGTGCGTTTCTTCAATTTTGCGGCAAACCAACTTACGGGCCCGATTCCTTCGCTCTCCGGAATGGCGAATCTGCAGACCATAAGCCTGGATGGCAACCAGCTCAGTGGCTCCATCCCGTCGTTTATCGGACTCGCCAGTCTGTATATCGTCAACCTCTCTGGCAATCAGCTGAGCGGTCCCGTTCCATCGCTCGCGGGACTCACAAACCTGTTCCTTTTCTATGTCAACAACAACCAATTAACCGGCTCTATCCCGGCTCTGACCGGACTGCCAAGCCTGCAATATATTCGATTTGGCGGCAACCAACTCACCGGTTCTATCCCGACTGCCCCAGCTAACCTCTTAGCAGGGCAATCGAGCCTTTGCCCCAATGCTTTGACAGTTTCCACCGACACCGTGTGGGACAAGGCCACTGGATCGACTCCATGGAGCTCGGCGTGTACTCCCATTCCGGCCGCTGAGCGGGCGGTCTTGATCAGCTTTTACAATTCGACCAACGGCTCGGCTTGGGCGAATAAGGCTGGCTGGAATGGCCCCGCCGGCACCGAATGCGGATGGTACGGTGTCACGTGTGATTCTACGAGCCATGTGCGTGGAATCCAGCTTTCGAACAATAACCTCTCTGGCCCAATCCCGCCCCTTATAAACCTCACAAAGCTAAGCTCTTTCTTCGTTGGATTCAACCAACTCAGCGGACCAGTGCCAGCCGTACCTCCGTCCCTTGTCCTCGCTGCGATCACAGGGCCGCCAGGGATAGTATTACCGGCGACGGCGAGCCTCTGCCCCAACAACCTGACATTCTCGGTCAATACGGACTGGGATAAGACCACCAAATATTCACCATGGACCAGCGGCTGCAACACGATCCCGACGTCGGAGCGTGACGCGTTAGTGAACTTCTACAACTCAACCAACGGGGCGGCTTGGAAGGGGATTACATTCCCATCGAATCCTTGGAACGGCCCCTCCGGCTCCGAGTGCGTCTGGTACGGGGTTACCTGTAGCGCCAACCATATCACTGGTATCGTACTCTTCGACTGGAACCTTACTGGTTCGATCCCATCCCTTACAGGGTTGACTGGCTTACAAACCGTGAATCTCAACCTGAACAAGCTCAACGGTCCCATTCCATCGCTGGCTGGGTTGGCAAATCTGTCGTCTCTTTCTCTCTACGACAACCAGCTTAGCGGACCCATCCCAGATCTAACCGGACTGACGAACCTAAATTACCTTGACCTCGGCCACAATCAACTCACCGGTGCAATCCCGCCGCTCGCCGGTCTGAAGAGCCTCAGTTACCTCGCTCTCTTTGGTAACCAACTCACCGGTTCGATTCCGCCGCTCACTGGACTGACCAAATTGAGTATTGTGTTTCTGGACGCGAATAACCTGACCGGACCTGTACCGTCGTTCGCAGGACTCGCGAGCCTTGGTACGTTCAGCGCCCCTTACAACCAACTTTCCGGCACCATACCGCCGCTCACTGGACTTGCCAACCTAGGCTATCTTCTGCTCGACAATAACGTTCTGACCGGTTCGATTCCTACTCTGGCAGGGCTGACGAATCTGCGCCAGCTTCGCGTCAGGAATAACCAACTGACCGGCTCCATCCCTCCGCTGACAGGCCTTGCCATTGAAGAACTGAGCGTCGGAAACAACAAACTTAGCGGAGCGGTTCCTACGGCTCCAGCGAAGCTACTAGCTGGCCAATCCAGCCTTTGCCCGAACGCCCTGACGCTTGCCGCTGACCCAGCGTGGGACAAAGCCACCGGCGTCACTCCATGGGCTGCTGCTTGTACCGCACCGCCACAGCCTTCGATCAACCGAGCGACCGCCCTGTACACCACGAGCACCACCATCCAACCCGGAGCCTGGTTCTCCATTTCCGGCACAAACCTGGCCGACACCACAACCCTATGGAATGGCGATTTTGCGACCAACCTCGGCGGGGCCAGCGTCACGGTCAACGGCAAGCCCGCCTACCTGCTGTACGTCAGTCCGAGCTTCATGAACGTCCAGGCACCAGACGATACTGCGCTGGGATTTGTCGAGGTGAAAGTCACAACCGCAGCGGGAACGGGTACTGCCTCCGCTTATCTCGCTACTGCGGCACCATCCTTCAACCTACTGGACGACAAACACATCGCCGGCATCCTGCTGCGGCCTGACGACTCCGGTGAGCAAGGCGGTGGCACCTACGATATTGTCGGGCCGACCGGCACATCGCTAGGCTACAAAACGGTCGCGGCCAAGGCGGGCGATACTCTGCTGCTGTACGGTGTCGGCTTCGGGCCAACCACTCCCGCAGTCCCGGCGGGTAAGTCGTTTGTCGGAGCCGCAAAAGCCCAGATGCCGATCCAGTTCGTCATCAATGGACACACGCTCATTCCTGATTTTGCGGGGATCGCTGCGGCGGGGCAATTTCAGTTCAACCTGACGATTCCCGCAGGGCTCGGCATCGGAGATCAGCCCCTGCAAGCAACGGTGAACGGCGTCAGCACACCTACTGGAGTGGTGTTGGCATTGCAATAGAGGGAAGGACAACGCGGACAAATCGTCCCCGCAGCTGACAGCTTAGCTTTACGCGCGGCCTGCGGCGCGTTTTGCTTGCGTCGGATAATGCTCGCCGAGCCATTTCTCAATCGATTCGCGCTGCGTTGCCAGAACCACCCGTTGCCACTTCACTTCGCCCGTGCGCTCACTGTATTCCGCCATGACATAAGAATCCTGGTTCAGAACCTGAATCAGGCCATCCGTCTTGGTGCGCTTGAAGTGATAGGAATTGAGAATAGCGTGGTGTTTTTCCATCTTACGTTACCTAAGGATAGCAGGTATAGACGAGAGGCGGGGTCCAGAGGAGTTTCAAAACCATGTATTTCGGGGTGGAAAGGGACAAAACTCCACCGTACCCATCGTTTTGGGTCGGATCGGTTTTACTTGCGAACGGCCCCCGGGGGAGGTGGGGGCGAAAATTACAATCGACCTAGGCGCCTGCCGCTTCGACCACTACTTTAGGCTGCCGAATCGTGGGCTCCACGCCGATATGCAGACCATTGTGAACCGCGTACAGGGCGAGTTCCAGACGATCCGACACGTTCAACTTATCGAAAATATTGTGAAGATGATTCTTCACCGTTTGTTCGCTGATGAACAGCCGGTCCGCAAGTTCTTTGTTCTTATAGCCCTGCGCGACCAGCGCGACGATCTCCCGTTCGCGAGCCGAAAGGGGTGTGCGCTTCACACCGTCGATGTTGGTTGGCGAGGGTTCAAAGCGTGTCGAGAATTGCCGCATCACCGCCGCAGTCGTGGTCGAATCCAACCAGATCTCTCCCGAGTTGACCTTGCGAATACTCTTGACGATCAGATCAGACGCCGTTTGTTTCAGCACAATGCCGCTGCAACCCAGCTTCATGGCGTGAACAAACTCGTTCTTGTCGTCCGATGCAGTCAATACAATGACCCGCGTCTGCTTCCCGCTCTGCTGCAGCGCCTGCATCGCCGCCAGGCCGTCCATATTGGGCATCCGCAAGTCCAGCAACAAAACACTCGGGTTCAGCGCCTGCACCTTGGTCAGAACTTCGTGCCCGTCGCAGGCTTCGCCTACCACCTCAAAGTCGTCTTCCAGCAATAATAGCTTGCGCAGCCCATCCCGAATAATCGGATGGTCGTCTGCGATCAGAATACGAATTGTGGCTTTGTTTGTTTTCGTGATCGTCGGTGTCGTCCCAGGTCCGTCAGCCTGAACACCCGGCAAGTTTTGGACCGCCACTAGATTTTCCATCTGCTCCTCCTTTTAGTTTTACAATCTGTGAGCACTGGCTATAGAACCCTACCCTGCACATAAGTGCCCTATTCGATAGTAGCCGGTATAGTACTTACCTGAAATGACAAAACGATCACATCAGGTCAAGCCCCCTCCAGATCTGTGGAAAACTAGGCAAAGCTAGTGGAAAACATCGGAAACCCTTGTGGAAAACCAATTTTGTTACAGGACCTCGGGGGTATTGGACAGGACGATTGGGGGCCGTACCCACGCGCGATTGCGGGTGGTGTATCGTACCAACGGCCTATCGGGATCTATTACCACGCTCGCGTAAAAATGTACCTATTTTGTGTGAGAAGATTTCCCATCCGAAGTCACTACCCTGGCATAACCGGACACATCGTCCTCCGAACCGTGGATCAGGCGTCTCAGTTGCCAGTCAATCTGGTCAACTAGAGACGCCTTTTCGCTTTGGCTTCACCTGTCCCAACCCCGCTAGATCAGCTATACCCGACTGACTCCAAACTTACAGAGCCGCGACCACAGGGAGCGATCTTTAGCTTTAACGAGACTCGGAATCTACTTCCGCGCCGGAGTCAGTTTGGGGCATACTAAACAGGTGCTCGTAAAGGATTTAGTCGTATGGCTCACCCCAGATCTTCTGGTAGGCTGGGAATCCTCTGACCCGACCGCCGGGGATCACGACATCGCCTCTGTTGCCCCCCTCGAAACTGCCGGCCCAACCGACCTCTCATTCGTAGGCAAGGGCAAAGCCGCCCGCGCAGCATCCGATTCCTTCGCTGGATGCCTGCTGGTCCCCCTCGATTTCGACAACCCGACCGGGCGGACCATCCTCAGGACCCGCGACCCGCGAGCTACCGCCGCCCGCGCAATCGCAAAGCTGCATCCCGCGCCAAAGGCTCCGGTTGGCGTCCATCCCTCGGCGGTGATCGGTCAAGGCGTAACGCTAGGCGACGAAGTCTCCATCGGACCCCTAGTCTCGATTGGCGACGGCGCGAGCATTGGGGCCGGGACCTCCATCGCCGCAGGCTGCGTGATCGAAACCGGCGTCCGCATCGGCGACCACTGCGTCATCCATCCCCGCGTGACCATCTACTCGCAGGTCACTATCGGCAACCACGCAATCGTCCACTCAGGGGCGGTACTCGGAGCCGATGGTTTCGGCTTCGTCTTCAGCGGCGATCACTACGAAAAATTCCCGCAAGTCGGTCGCGTCGAAATCGCGGATCACGTAGAGATCGGAGCGAACTGCTGCATCGACCGCGCCGCTCTGGGTGTCACATCGATTGGAGAAGGTACCAAGCTCGATAACATGGTGCACATCGCGCACAATTGCCAGATCGGTAAGCACGTAGTGATCGCCGCCCAGACAGGCCTATCGGGCGGCGTGATCGTGGAAGACTACGCCGTGATCGGCGGCCAAGTCGGTATCGGTGACAAGGCGCGCATAGAATCACGAGCAATCCTAGGGTCCGGCAGCGGCGTGCTAACCTCAAAAATCGTACACGCCGGAACCGTAATGTGGGGCACGCCAGCCCGGCCGCTCAAAGAATATCTAGAGCAGTTAGCCACGCTTTCGAGGCTAGCCAAGAAGCGAAAATCCAAGTAGAGGACGTGGCGCGCGATTTGTCGAGCACGGGGGCTTCAGCCTCCCAACGCAGCTTTCGATGCGGAGCTAAAGCTCCTATGCAAGCTGTCCGGATCTGAAAAACGGAAAGCTCGCGCCACATCAATAGAACAAATACTTCCGCCACTGATCGTCACTATTGCCCAACAACCGCATCAAATGCCGACTCGTGTGCGGACTAAACGGCTTCGGTGCGCGAGCCAACTTCATCCCCGCCTCTTCCGGCGTTTTGCTGCCCTTGCGATTGTTGCAGGCGTGGCAGCACGCCACCAGATTCTCCCAAGTGGTCTCACCGCGCCGCGACCTCGGCACCACATGATCCAGTGTCAACTCGCCCGACGGCATGGTCTTCGCGCAGTACTGGCATGTGAAGCGATCGCGCATCAAAATGTTCTTGCGCGATAGCGCCCGCGTCTGATGCGGCATGCGGCGGTATTCCAGCAGGCGAATCACGCTCGGCACATCCATCTGCTGCCGAGCCGACCTCACCTGCGTCTCCCCATGCTCCTCCGCCGATGCGACCCCCTTCAATACCAGCACCACCGCGCGGCGCGCTGCGCACACGTTAATGGGTTCGAAGCTCGCGTTCAGTACCAACACCGGACGATGTAACCGTTCTTTGTGTGTCCCGATCATGCGTGAGTCCCTCGCGTATCAACTGGGTCTATGAATGAGTTCTGGCTATGTCTTAACTTCTACTAGGCAAACTGAGCCTTCGCAATTTCCCGATCCTTTGCATCTTTGCCGCGCGGCTTCGACACAACACCTTCAGCCGCCACTCGCCGATCCGTCCTCGCCAGTGCCAGCAACGTCACGCTGGCCGCACCCGCCCGCTTCATCACACCCGCGCACGCACTGGCCGTCGCGCCCGTCGTCAAAACATCGTCGATCAACAACACATGCAGCCCATCCAAGCGCCCCTTGGCCTTGAACGCACCCGACATATTCAACCGCCGCTTGGAATTGGTGAGCCCCGCCTGCGCTGCCGTGAACTTTCGACGCTTCACCACATTCGTACGAACCGGAACGCGCCAGGTTTTCGCGACCTCATGTGCCAGCAGCTCCGCCTGATTGAACCCGCGCGACCATTGCTTGCGCCAGTGCAAAGGCATCGGCACGATCACATCGAACGCGCGTTCCCGAGGCAGCGCCCGCTTCATCATCTCCCCAAACGTCCGCGCCAACGGCCGCATGCCGCCGTACTTGAACAGATGCACCAATTCCCGCATGGTCCCTTCATAAGACCCATACGAATACACCGCATCGAACCCCTTCACGCCCAACCGGCAGAGCGCGCATAGCCCGTTTTCATCCAGCGGAAATTGGTTCAGGAAAGGAGTTTTGCACGCGGAGCAGAAATACTCAGCCTCCATCGGCCCAGGTTCAGACAAGCAGCGATTACAAACAGGAACGCGGGAAAATTCAAGCAGAGGAGCCGCACAAACGCGGCAGTCATCAGGGAAGAGAAGGGCGGCAGCGCGGTCGATCAGTGCGCGAGAAACCGCAAAAATTGGGGACTGACTCCGTTTTTGCGTCCCGTACGCTTCGGGCTGCCGACCATCCTGCCCAGCAAAAAGGGCTGTCTGTCCCCTTTTTTTGCCATCATTTTCAATGCCGAGCGCGCGCAATCCCCTAACCACAAAACGTGGCACAAATCGTAAGGAAAGCTCGCGTCGCCAACGATGGCGTAGCTCAGGGAGCAGTCTACTCGAGAAAACCCACCTCCACCGTACGCCTTAAGTGTACACCCAGCAGTGCACCAACGGGAGGTTGCGATGGAGCAGCAATGGAGCCGCGATGTGGGGTGAGCCTCCAGGCTTGCAAGTCGGCTGCCGAGCCGACTACAACCTTAGAAGTCAACTCCACTTAGCAATCAACCCCTCAATCCCCCGCCGCACCACAGGAGCATAAGCCGCCCCCAAAGCCCTCCTCAACAACTCCAAAGCCCCCACCCGATCCCGAGGCTCAATCAACTCTGCTAAGACCCACCAGGTCCGCGCCATCTGATCCCCATGCACAGCAGGCTGCGCCTTCCACAAAGACTCCAAAATCTCTACAGCTTCGCGGCAGGCGCCCTCCGCCTCCTTCATCCGCTGCGTGGCACCGTAGAATACCGCCAGATTGTTCAACGTCCCCGCCACATACGGCAAGTACGCCTCCGGATCCACCCGGGACAGCTCCCGGTAGATCCCGAGCCCTTCCTGGTAGGCGGCTTCCGCCTCCTTCATCCGCTGCGTTGCGTAGTAGAGGGCCCCCAAGTTGTTCAGGGTCCCCGCCACAACCGGCAGGTACGCCTCTGGATTCACCCGCGCCAGCTCCCGCCGAATCCCTAGCCCTTCCTCGTACGCAGCTTCCGCCTCCTTCATCCGCTGCGTGCCGCTGTAGAGATTCCCCAGGTTGTTCAACGTCATCGCGACATCCGGCAGGTACGCGTCCGGATTCACGCGCGCCAGCTCGCGATACGTTCCCAGCCCCTCCTGGTACGCGCCTTCCGCCTCCTTTATCCGCTGAGTGACCATGTAAAGATTCCCCAGATTGTTCAGCGTCCGCGCTACATACGACAGATACGCCTGCGGATTCACGCGCGCGAGCCCTCGGTAAGTCCCTAGCGCTTCCTGGTAGGCGGCTGCGGCGGCGGTCCAGCGCTCCTGACAGGTGTAA
>JBDTUY010000016.1:0-21418 GCA_040007495.1 Acidobacteriota bacterium
GCCTTCCTTGTGCTGAGAACTTTACGCCTTTGCCAGCACCATCGTGTCATGGCGATGTATCGGCGTAGATTGCCTCATGTTGTTGATACCGACCATCCGGTCTTTCTAACTTGGCGACTGGCCGGTAGCATTCCTACCAATCGCTTTTTCTCAAACCTCAGCTTGACCTCAGGCCAAGCTTTTGCCGCGATGGATCGGGTGTTGGACGAAGCCAGTTCCGGACCAACCTACTTGCTGATTCCTGAGATCGCTCAGATCGTGGTCGACACGCTCAAGTACCAAGGTTCGGTGCTGCTGCGTTACAAGCTGCATGCTTACGTGGTGATGGCAAACCATGTCCATGCGGTTGTCACGCCATCGGTCCAGATTCCGATGCTGACCAGAACCCTTAAGAGTTATAGCGCCAGACGGGCGAACGAAATACTTGCGCGACAGGGTGCGTTCTGGGCCGAAGAAACATTCGATAGAACGATTCGTAATCGCAACGAGTTTGCCAGAATCTGCGGATATGTAGAGAACAATCCAGTCAAGGCTGGCTTGGCATCACTGCCCGAAAACTACCGCTGGTCAAGCGCATGGAAGGCGGGGTCGCCAGCCCCGCAGCCAGCCGACAGGCTGGCTTGGCCAAGTGACGCAAAAGCGGAGGCAGCGCCTCCGCGCGGGTCATGCGACCCGCCTTCCTAAGGCTACCGATCCTCAAGCGCCGTCGCAGCTAGGAAGGCGGGGTCGCCAGCCCCGCAGCCAGCCGACAGGCTGGCTTGGCCAGGTGAAGCAAAAGCGGAAGCACTGCCTCCGTACGGGTCGAGTACCCGCCTTACTACCCCAGAGCCGCCAGCGCCTCACCCAAAGTATCCAACACCTGACCAGCATCGGCCGTCGCGACCGGCAAAGGAATTCGCAACACACCCGCCGGTGTAAACTGCGACCCCGGTCGTGTGCTAACCAACCCGAGCAGTCTCTCCGGATGAATCTTCGACCCCGGATGAAATTTGATGCTCAGCCAACCACCGCGCCGATCCACCGCCTCGATTCCCAACTTCTGTGCGGAACTCTTCAGCATCGCAAATTGCAGTAACGTATCCACCGCCGCCGGCAGAGGACCGTACCGATCCGTCAATTCGCCACGCGCGACGTCTGCATGTTCTGGTTCGCGTACGTCTGCGACCTTTTTGTAGACGCGGAGGCGCTGCTGTTCGTCGGGGATGTAGCTGGCAGGAATGCGAATATCCAACGCCAGATTGAGTGACGATTGTACTTCCAGCGGGATCTCTTCACCCTTCAACTCCCGCACCGTCTCGTCCATCATCCGCAGATACGTATCGAAGCCAATCGATGCGATGTGTCCGTGCTGTTCACCGCCCAGGATGTTGCCCGCGCCTCGCAACTCCAAATCGAGCGCCGCGATCTTGAAACCCGCGCCCAGATCCGAGAACTCGCGCAACGCAGCCAGCCGCTTGCGTGCTATCTCGCTCAGTTCCGTGTCTTCCGGAATTAGCAAGTAGGCATACGCGCGCCGGTTCGATCGTCCAACTCGGCCCCGCAGTTGGTACAGTTCTGAAAGCCCATAGCGTTCGGCATTTTCGATGATGATCGTGTTGGCCAACGGAATATCGAGGCCGTTCTCGACGATCGTCGTGCAGACGAACACATCATACTCATGGCGCATGAAGCCGAGCAGGACGCGCTCCAATTCCTTCTCACCCATCTGCCCATGACCGACCCCGATCCTGGCGTTGGGGACCAGTTCCTGAATCCAGGCAGCTCGCATGAAGATCGAATCAATGCGATTGTGAACGAAATAGACCTGCCCGCCGCGCGCTAGTTCCTGTTCAATGGCGGTCTTCGCCAAATCCTTGTCAAAGTGCGCGACCACCGTGTGAATCGCTAGACGATCCTTGGGCGGTGTCTCGATCACGCTCATGTCCCGCAGGCCAAGCAGCGACATGTGCAAAGTGCGAGGGATCGGCGTGGCGCTCATCGACAGCACGTGCACATTTTTGCGTAGATGCTTCAAGCGTTCCTTGTGCGCGACGCCGAAGCGCTGTTCTTCGTCGATGATCAGAATGCCAAGGTCAGCAAACTTCACGTCCTTCGAAATCAGCCGATGCGTGCCGATCGCAATATCAATGCGGCCATTTGCCAGATCCTCAAGTTGGACAGCCATTTCCTTCGCCGACCGCAGCCGCGAGAACATCTCGACCTTCACGGGAAACGCTGCAAATCGGCGCTTGAAGGTCTCGAAGTGCTGGAACGTCAGCACAGTAGTAGGCGTCAGCACCGCGACCTGTTTGCCATCTCCCAACGCCTTGAAGGCGGCACGCATCGCGACTTCTGTCTTGCCAAATCCAACGTCCCCACATAGCAAGCGGTCCATTGGATGCGGCGATTCCAGATCGCGCTTGATGTCTTTGACCACGGTCAATTGGTCTTTGGTCGGCGTGAAGTCGAAGGCGTCTTCAAACTCGCGCTGCCAGTTCGAATCCGGCGAACACGCGAAGCCCTCGGCCATGCGACGTTCGGCGTAGAGCTTCAACAGCTCATCCGCCATGTCGCGCATCTTGGCCTTGACCCGCGTCTTCTTCGCCGTCCAGGTCGACCCGCCGAGCTTGTCCAGGTGCGGTGTGCCCTCGCCCGCGCCACGATACTTCTCCACCAGATCCATGCGCGTCAATGGCACATAGAGCTTGGCTTCACCGCCGTATTCCAGCAGCATGAAGTCGCCGCTCAATTCGCCTTGCACAATCTCGCGAATCGCTACGAATTTGCCTACGCCGTGCTGCTTGTGGACCACGTAATCGCCGGGTTTCAGGTCGGCCATGTCGGTCGCGAAGGCCGCGGCGGCGGTTTTGCTGGGACCACTGGCCTGAGTGCCGAATTCAGACGCGCCGAAAAGATCTTCCGATCCGATGAACGCGATCTTCGATTCGGCAAAGTACGTCCCGCGACGCACCAGGCCTTTGACCAAATACGTATTGGCGACCGGACCCGCGAGATAAGCCCGCTCCGCCAGATACGGTGACGCAGCTTCGTTTGGCGAAAGTCCCAACTGGAATGGAATCGAGTATTCGCGCAGAACATCGGCCAGTCGTTCCAACTCGCCATTGGTGGGAGCGAAGAATGCGACTCGATTGCCCTGTTCCACCAGAGTCTTCGCTTCTGCGACCGCAACCGGCATGTTGCCCTGAAACACTAAGCCGGGTCGCGTCGCGATGTGGCCTTCGCCCACGCCCAACTGCAATTCGCGCAGGTCCACGCGAGTATGCCGACCATCGACGATCTCAAGTTTAGCGGCTAGCGCAGGCCACTCGTAGAAGCATGCAGCCGCAAGTTCCTCGGCTTCCGGATGTTCGGCCGCTTGCTGAATCAGGCGCTTCCACAAGCGCTGAGAAGCTCCAGCCAAATCGTCGGGTTCATCCACCAGCACGATCGCGTTCGGCATCAGATCGAAGATCGAATGCGCGCGAGGATCGTCCAGCGCCAATCCAAACTCCCACCCCGGCGCGGGTTGCCCAATGCGAGGCTGCTCCATCAATGGCAGAATCTCTGCCTCCTGCACCTTCAACACGCTGCGCTGCGATTCGACTTCAAATCGTCTGATGGATTCGATCTCATCGCCGAAGAACTCGATGCGCAGAGGCCGCGTACTCTCCGCGCTGAAAACATCGAGGATTCCGCCACGGATCGAATACTCACCCACCATCTCTACTGGATCGCGGCGGTCGTAGCCGATCGATTGTAGATGCGCTTCGATGGTTTCGAGCGGTAGCTCTTCGCCCTTGATAAGTGTCAGTGTCAACCGTCGATAGTAGTCGGCATCGTGGATGCGCACCAAGGCGGCACTGACCGGTGCAATGGTGATGGGCGCGGCCCCTGTCGACATACGCCACAGACCGATGGCGCGCTGCTCGCTGATCTCCGTATGTGGCGATAGCTTTTGTCCTGGCAGAACATCCAGAGCCGGGAATAGCATCGGTCGTCCGACCTCAGGCCGTGCGACCAGCAAAGAAAAGAACGTCTCTGCCAACTCCGCCAGGATCTCTGCGCGCTGATTCCCGTCCGCCAGGATCACCACAGGTCGCTCGCACATCTGCCATAGCAGAACTGCGTAGAGAGCTTTCGCGGTTGGGGTCAGTCCTGATAAGGAAACGGTCTTGCCGCGATCATCCGGAACGTTACGGATCAGCCTCGCGACCAGGTCGTGAAATGCCGGATGCTTGGCAATGGTCTGAAAAAGGTCGCGGACGGCAGGATGAGTCACGGCTTATTGGGCAGCCGCAGTTTCGGAGGGGGTGCGCGCTAGCAGTTCTTTTTCGATATTGGTTGTGGAGAAGCCGGGTTCCAACGGCAGCGCCATGACCTTGCCACCGGCGGCTTCCACTTCTTCGCGACCCGCGATGAAATGCGCCCAATCAGCACCTTTCAGCAGGATATCGGGCAGCACTGCCGCAATCAGTTCGCGCGGCGTGTCTTCGTCGAAGAATGTCACGGCGTCCACGGCTTCCAACGCCACGGCCATGCGAGCTCGATCCTGTTCGGCCATCAACGGTCGCGAAGGGCCTTTCAGGCGTGCGACACTTGCATCGGTATTCAAGGCCAGGATCAAGATATCGCCCATGCTCCGCGCCGATTCGAGCAGACGGACGTGACCCGGATGCAGAATGTCATAGCATCCGTTGGTGAACACGACGGTCTTGCTGGCGGCACGCCATTGCGCACGGACTTCAACCAATTGAATACGAGTATAGAGAGCTCCCATGAGACGTACTCTCCATTGTAGAAGGCTTGTGACGATCGTTTGGTACAGGGGGAGGAACTAGGCGGGATAGAGTGGGGGATTCAAGACTGGTGTGCCGATGGGTCGCAACCGCGCACCAGTCTCAGTAGCTGAAGGGTTTATTTGTAGCCGCGAATTTCGTTGTAGACCGAGAGCGTCTCTCGATCCCCGGCCTTGGGCAGCACGAAAGATAGCAAGATCGCCCCTGCGATCGCACACTGCGCAGCCACTAGGGCGGAAAAACCGCCGATCTCGCGATTGAGGAGTTGAGTGGTGGTTCCCGCCAGAATCGCCAGCGGGATCAGGACGGTTACAGCGATACTTCTTAGTCGGTATAGAGTCGTTGAATTCATAAAATTAGGATTTGAGATTCGCAGGCTTGTGCTTCGAATTCTCTCACTTAGTTAGACGTTTATATTCTGGGAAAGTTGCACCAAAGGCCAAAAATAATTTCTGCATACAGTCACGAAACGTTTCCCAAATTGCATCGTCCAAACAAACGCAAAGGCTTTACCGCCTACCAGCGACGAAGTTCAAGGAGAAAACAATTTCTTATGACGTTTCCAAATGATTCCACCAATCGGCAAAAGGGACACAGCCGCAAGCCTTGGCTCGCGGGAATTACCCTCATAGCAGTAGGCGCTGTGGGTGGCGCTTGGGTTACCGCTCAGACCGGCCATTTTCCCTTCAGTTATTCCTCTATCCAGGCATCCGCAGCGGGTAATGAGGAAGCACCGGATATTTCCTTTAAGACTGGCTTCGCCCCGATTGTTAAGAGAGTAACGCCCGCCGTGGTCACCATCGAATCCACACAGAATGCGAAAAAGGTCGTAAGTCGCAACGGCGGCCGCAATCGCGGCGGTCAAGGCCAAGGTCAGGGCCAGATGCAGATTCCCGATGAACTACGACAGTTCTTTGGCAACGGCGGCGGCAATCTATTTGACGACAACGGTGATGGAAACCAGACGCAACCGAAGCGGCAGGGTGTCGGTTCCGGTGTCATCACCACCGCCGACGGCTACATCATCACGAACAACCACGTAGTGGACGGAGCGGATGAAGTTAAAGTTGTGCTCTCGGATAAACGCGAATTCACTGCGAAGGTGATCGGCAAGGACCCGCAATCCGACGTCGCCGTGGTGAAGATCGATGCGGCCAATCTGCCCCACGTGCAGTTCGGTAACTCCGACAACGTCGAAGTCGGCGACATCGTGCTTGCGATGGGCAATCCGTTCAACGTCGGACAGACCGTCACGATGGGCATCGTCGGCGCAACCGGACGCCACAGTCAGCGGATTGAGGAATACGAAGACTTCATCCAAACCGACGCAGCGATTAACCCCGGCAACTCCGGCGGCGCGCTGGTCAACCTAAAAGGCGAACTGATCGGCATGAACACCGCGATTCTTACGAATGGCGGAGGCGGCAATCAGGGTGTGGGTTTCGCGATTCCCGTCAACATGGTTCGCAACGTGATGGACCAGATCGTCCATGAAGGCAAGGTTTCACGCGGCTTTATGGGAGTGCTAATCCAGCCGGTAACGCCTGAGATCGCCAAGCAGTTCCATCAGACGGGCGAGCCCCGCGGCGTGATGTTGAGCGAAGTGAATGCGGGTGGTCCCGCGGAGCGAGCAGGCTTGAAGCAGGGCGATATCGTGATGGAAATCAACGGCAGCAAGGTGCGAGATACAGACGATCTGCGCCTTCGCATCGCGAACCTGAAACCGAATTCGTCCGTCAAGTTGACCGTGCTTCGCGACGGCGCGAACCGCGACTTCACCGTGCAACTCGGATCCCAGCCGGGAGAAAAAGTCGTCTCCGAAAACCGAAGCTCCTCGGCAGAGCCGGACGGATCCCCTCGCCTGGGAGTGTCGCTTGAGCCCGTAACTCCGGAAATCGCTCGGCAGTTCAACTTGAAGAACCAGAGCGGACTGGTAATCACAGATGTCCAGGAAGGCAGCGCGGCTGCAGAGGCTGGGCTGAAGCAGGGTGATGTGATTCAGGAAGTCAATCGGACGCCGGTGAAGGATACGAGCGAATTCAAACGGATCGTGTCCAATTCGAAAGAACCGCTGCTGCTATACGTCCGTCGCGACGGCAACGGTACCTACATCACGGTGAAGCCCCAGGGCTAACGCTCGATCAAAATCGTGATGTAGCGGCAAGCCGCACCCGGTCCCCTCCTACCGGGCGCGGCTTGTTGTATTTTATTGGCCTGTTCAGTATCCTTCTCTTCCACCAAATAGGAAAATTGGTAGTATACGAGAATGGTCACGCAGACACCAGCAAAGCTGCATTGTATAGCTCCTTTCTTTATTGTGGACGACCTTCCGAAGAGTCTTGATTTCTATCAATCCAAGCTTGGTTTTGAAGTCTCGCACCGAGGAGGCGGAAATGGTGAAGCGCCGGATTTTTGGGGTATCGTTCAGCGTGATGGCATGATGCTTATGCTCAAGCACGTCACGCCCGATATTCATCCGCTACCGAATCATTCCCGTCACGAATGGGCGCGTTGGGATGCGTACGTTCACACTTCCGACCCCGATTTGCTGTATGCGGAGTTCGTTGGCCGGTCTGTTCCGATTTACAGTAAACTAGCCAACACCGACGACGGATTGCGAGCTTTTGAAGTCAGGGACAATAGCGGGTACGTTCTGTGTTTTGGATGTCCTCAAGAGAAATAGCTGACCAGAGCAGGTTGGTCAGCGTCAATGTTGGGGAAGGCGGCGCCGAGGAAGATGCTGGGATGAAGCAGGGCGACGTAATCCAGGAAGTGAATCGGACTCCCGTGAAGGACCCAGCAGAGTTCCAACGCCTCGTCCGAAGTTCCAAGGATGCGCTACTGCTGTATGTGAAGCGCGATGGCAACGGTACCTACATCACTGTCAGGCCGCATCAAGGCTACCATTCGGTTGATCGGCAAGTGATGTAGCGGCGAGCCGCACCCGGTCCCCTCCTACCCGGCGAGGTTCCTCGGCCTTAGCGGTATCCCATTCGTACAGCACTCAATCAGTTTAGCTTCGCTTCGCCCCAAGACGGCAAGTTGTGATCAGTCGAGCAGTGTAGCGCTGTTCGGCGCTGGCTTCAGACCTTGACCTTCTTCCACTTCCCCTGCCGGAACAGGACCACCGCCAACCCCGCGAGCATCGTGTCCCCGACCAATACCGCCGTCCACGCCCCTGTAGGTCCCATGCCGACCGGTACCGCCAACGCATACGCCAACGGTAGCTGTACCGCCCAGAAACAAATCAGGTTCAGGACGGTCGGCGTGAACGTATCGCCAGCGCCGTTGAACGCTGCCGTCAGCACCATACCCATAGCGTAGGAAATATTGCCGTAGCTCAACAGGCGCAAGCCTTTTACCGCGATTGGGACGACGTCGGGATCGTTCGTGAACACCCCAATCAGCGGCTCCGCGAAGAACGTGAACACCAGGCCAGTTAGCCCCAGCAGGGCCACGTTGAACCAAGCTGTGCGCCACACGCAGGTTTCGGCGCGCTCCGGCTTGCCCGCGCCCAGATTCTGCCCCACCAGAGTTGCGGCAGCGTTACTCATACCCCAACTCGGTAGGATCACGAACAACACAATCTTGATCGCGAGCGTATTCGCGGCCACAGCAGCACTGGAAAATCCGGCCAGCACGCGCACCAGTCCAATCCAACTCGCCATCTGGACAAAGTATTGGAACATGGCGGAGAGCGATAGCTTCACCATGCTCTTCATCACATCCAGATCCACGCGGATCTTGGTATGCGGGATAGAGATACGACCCCGCGCTGTAAACAGGACGTAGAGTTGGTAGGCAACGCCCACGCCTCGACCAATGGTGGTTCCGACCGCCGATCCTGTCACGCCCAGCGCAGGGAACGGACCAATGCCGAAGATCAGGCATGGGTTCAAACAAATGTTGACGATGTTAGCCAGCCACAGCACTCGCATCGCGATAGCCGCGTCGCCCGCGCCTCGAAACACCGCGTTGATCAAGAAAATCAGGAAGACCGTCGCACTGCCACCGAAGATCGTTCGCGTATAGTTGCTACCCGTGCGGATGACTTCAGGCGAAGCGCCCAGCACCCGCAGGATGTCAGAGGCAAAGAAAGAGCCGGTGAACGCAACTACCAATGAAACGCCGAGCCCTAACAGTATTCCCTGCATGGCCGCATTCGATGCGCCTACAGGGTCCTTCTCTCCCGTGCGACGCGCGACTACAGCCGTAGCTCCGACGCTCAAGCCAATGGCAATAACGAAGACCAGAGTAAGCGCCGTCTCGGTCAGCCCGACGGTAGCAATTGCGTTCGGACCCAAATGCGCCACCCAGAACACGTCCACGATGCCGAAGAGAGACTCCATGAACATCTCGAGTACCATCGGGACCGCCAGCAGAAAGATCGCGCGGTTGATACTGCCGGCTGTGAAATCGTGATGGACGCCTCGGATCGCATCGCGCAATCCGGACCAGAAGGTAGCTTCACTTTCCCGCATTTCTACTTGAGGCACAACAGATCTCCACTCGGTCGGATTGATTCTTTTGTCACCGTTGGCCTACGGTTGCCGCGGAAACAAATTACCCAGGGTTGTTAGAAATTCCCAAACGCGCACGTAAGGGACTCGGAGCTAGGCGTCTCGGTGACGCCTGACACAGCCGGGAGTTGGGTGTGGAGTTGCAGAAACACGTTCGTATCTCCTCACATGGGTTGCCCTAATGAGGCTTGCCCAATGAGTTATGAAACTTAGTGTAGCCCATTCGGAGTGCAAACGGCGTGTACAATCAAAAGCAGGATGTTCCAGCCGCATCAGAACCTCAGCGACGAGATTAATCGGCGCATCATCCAAAGTGAGATCGAAGGCGGCGTGGACCTCCGCCGTTTGCTGCCCCGCGCGACTCTGGAAGTCACCACCCGGAACAATCGTTACGTAATTGTTCTCGCCCGGGAAAGCGAGGCTTGGATTGAAGGGCACCCGCAATTCTGCCCCGAACCCGTCCTATGCACCATCGCAGGTTCCAACTGGGGCGGCTCCATGATCAAGTCCCACTATTTAGGCCGCGGGATGCATATGGAGTTCCACCTACCCGGCCACATTCGACCCATCGTAACGTCATCGATTGTGGATATCCGAATGCTATCGGAAGGCAAGTTCCCGACCGGCATCTCCCGAGTCCCGAACTAGCCGGAAGCAATCTTTACCAGCCGGAAGGTGCTTTGCAGGTAGGGAGGGTGGAGTTTACGGCGCGTGGGCCTTGAGGCCCGCATTTTCTCAATCCAGCAGACCCGAAACCCAAGTCCGAATGGTAGGCGGGTTCCGAACCGTTCCGAACCCGCGCCGGGAACAATTCCCGGCTCTAAAAGTCCCACCCCAGCACCATCCCCGCCAGCTCCCGCAAATCCGAAATCAACACATCTGGCGGCGCCTGCTCAAACGTCTCCGGCTGAAATCCCCAACTGACTCCGCAAGCATGCGCCCCCGCATTCCGAGCCGTCAGGATATCCACCCAACTATCCCCCACCATCACCGTCCGCCCGGCGTCCACAGAGCGCTCCATCATCAGAGATCGAATGCCCACAGGATGCGGCTTCTTCTCGTCAAAACTATTACCGCCGTAGATTCTGAAAAAGTGATCCTGCAGCTTCAGCCGTTCGATTAAAGTAACGCTGAACCTGACCGGCTTGTTAGTGAGAATCGCCATCGTAACGCCCGCCGCGTGCAGTCGGTCGAGCCCTTCGCGCACGCCAGGATACAACGTGGTCTCGTCGAGCATGTGTTCGCGATAGTAATCGAGGAAGTATTGCAGTGCTTTGGCAAGATCCTCTTCGCTTGCATCCGGCAGCGCCCGCCTGACTAGCATCGGCGCACCATTGCCGACGTAGGAGGACACGAGTTCCACGCTCAACGGAGCTTGCCCCATCCACCCACGCGTAGCGTTGACCGACGACACTAAATCGTTCTTGGAATCGATCAGGGTGCCGTCCAGATCGAAGATCAGCAGTTCGCTGCCGCGCAATCTGGCGCCGCTGGCCGCAACCATCATTGCGCGACAACCGCTGGCGGAGGCGACTTCGGCACCTTCACGGCTTTGCCCTTTCCAGCTTTGCTTTTGACCGCCTTACTCTTGGTAGCTGGACGCTCCGGTGCAGGTTTCAGGTTGACCGGCTCTTCGACCTTCGGAGGTGTCGTCGGCGTCAGGCTGGGCAAGTGATCTCTCGCCTTGTCTACCTCCGCCGCCCAGGATAATTTGATCTCCTTCATGCTTTGCGCGAAGGAATCTTTCAACACTTGCGGCGCGAGCGAGGCTGCGGCATTCGACGCTCCCAGTGCGTACGAAAGTAGAACCGATCCGGTCATCCAATTTGGAATCGGCTTGGGCGTGAACGCGACCAGCATCGCGACCAGGGCGACCACTGCAAACGATCCACGTACGAAGCCAAACGCCGCGCCTGCCAAGCGATCAAAGATGCCCAGCCCTGTCCACTTGAATACCGTGGAGACCAACCGACCTACGACGATGCCCGCGAGCACCGCCGCAAAAAAAATCAGAAAGAAGCCCAACAGGTTGGCTGCGGTCTTCTGGTTGGTAAGGGCCCCGAACCAACCCGCAGGGATGTCATAAAACCAGAATCCGCCCAGGATTCCGACGATCACAGCGATGAACCCTATACCGGTTCGCGCAAATCCGGACATGAAGCCGGAGATGATGGAGGAGCCGATGACAAGGGCTAATAACAGATCGAACAAGTTCAAGCTTTGACCACTTTCGTTTTAAACACTGCTCAGGCCTGCAGCCCCCTCCCGCCTGCCTGCCAACAGGCGAGGGCGGGAATCTTGCCGGTTACGCGCCCAAATCCCGACCCGTGATCAACCGGTACGCCTCCAGATACTTCTCGCCGGTCTTACCAGCAATATCTTCGGGCAACGCCGGCGCTGGCGGCTGCTTATTCCAGTGGACCGACTCCAGATAGTCCCGCACATACTGCTTATCGAACGAAGGCTGCGATCGTCCCGGCTGATACTGATCGGCGGGCCAAAATCGCGATGAGTCAGGCGTCAGGACCTCATCGGCCAAGGTGATCACCCCGTCCACTACGCCGAACTCCAGCTTGGTGTCGGCGATAATGATCCCCTTGCCGCGAGCATAATCGGCGGCCGTCTTATAGACCGCAATGGTCAGGCCCCGAAGCTTGGCGGCGTTCTCCGCACCAACCAATTTCACCGTCTCTTCAAACGAAATATTCTCGTCGTGGCCCGAAGTTGCCTTGGTCGATGGCGTAAAAATCGGCTCGGGCAGCTGATCGGATTCGCGCAGACCCTCCGGCAGTTTGATGCCGCAAACCGCGCCCGTCTTCTGGTAATCCTTCCAGCCGGACCCCACCAGGTAGCCGCGGACAACGCATTCCACCTGGAACATGTCGCAGCGCTTCACCCACATGGAACGTCCTTCCATGCCCTTCGGGACATCGCTACTCAGATAGTGGTTCGGAACCACATCCTTCAGCAGTTCCAGCCAGAACAGCGTCAATTGCGTCAGAACGCGGCCCTTTTCTGGAATGCCTGTGGGCAGAATGTAATCGAATGCTGAGATCCGATCCGTCGCGACAATCAACAGTCGCGAAGGGTCCTTCGGATCTTCGTAGACGTCGCGTACTTTCCCGCGCGCCAGCAAGTTGAGTTCGGCGATTTGGGTCTCAAGGACCACGCCATTGGGTTGGGATGAGGATGTAGGGGCCAACTAGAGATTATACTTTAAGGATTCCGCATGCTTCTATCGATCCTGATCCCGGTTTACAATGAGCGCACCGTAGTCGAAAGAAGTTTGGCCTTCGTGCTGGCCGCCCCACTGCAAGATGGTTTGGATCGAGAACTGATCATTGTCGACGACTGCTCCACCGATGGCACCTCTGATATTCTGGATCGCCTCGCGGCCGCTGAGCCTCGAATCCGCCTGTTCCGGCAAACCGTAAATCAAGGCAAGGGTGCTGCGGTACGACGCGCGATTCACGAGGCAAAAGGCGATTTTTGTTTGGTGCAGGACGCCGATCTCGAATACGATCCGGCCGAGTACCCGAAACTCATGAAACCCCTGCTGGATGGGCACGCGGACGCAGTCTTCGGTTCGCGCTACCTGGTCGGAGATCAGACCCGATTGCTCCCCTACTGGCATTCGATGATGAACAAGTTTTTGACGCTGATCTCGAACATGTTCAGCAATCTGAATGTGACCGACATGGAAACCTGTTACAAGGTCTTCCGCACGGATCTACTCAAGAGCATTCCCATCCGTAGCGACCGCTTTGGCTTCGAACCGGAGATCACCATGAAGGTCTCCAAACGCAAGCTTCGTGTATACGAAGTGCCGATCAGTTACCACGGCAGAACCTACGAGGAGGGCAAGAAAATCGGTTGGAAGGACGGAGCCAAGGCGCTTGGCGTAATCCTCTACTTCTGGGCGGTCGACGATCTGTACACAGAAGACTACGGTCGCGGCCTGCTAAATTCGCTCACCGGAACGCCACAATATTTGAGCTGGATCACGACTCTCCTGCGTCCCCATCTGGGCGCAACCGTATTTGAAATCGGAGCCGGTCTGGGCAATCTAACCGGCCGGTTGATGGGCAAGAAGCTGCAGTACGTTGCCGCCGAAAAAGACCCCCTATATCTGCATGCGCTGCGCAACCGATTTTTGAAGACACCGAGCGTGATCGTAAATGAATTCGATCCGGACAACGCGTCGGCTTACGCTCCCTATCGGGGTCAATTCGAAAGTGCGCTTTGCGTCAACGTGCTGGAAGGGGTCGCCGATCCCAAAGCTGTGATTGCTTCGCTCACCACTTGCCTGCAACCCGGCGGATCGCTGGTGGTCCTGGTCCCGCGCGGGACCTCTCTATTCGGCTCGCTTGATCGGGGCATGGGACAACTGCGTCGCTTCGACACCGCGGATCTGCACAACTTGCTGAGCTCCGCCGGCCTGCAAATTGAGCATGAGCGGAGCTTCAACAAGATAGGCACTCTCTCCTGGTGGTTCTTCGGCAAGCTCATGGGGCAAAGCAAAATGAGCCGTCTAGGATTGAAGCTATGGGACAAGACAGTCTGGTTCTGGCGTCGCGTGGATGGGATTCTGCCGTGGAGCGGGTTATCGCTAATCGTTGTAGCGCGCAAGCCGCGGTGACTTAGGAGAGGCGGTGCTAAGAGTGAAAGCCCATCCTGTTCCCATTTTCTTTTGATGATGATTGTCACAATCCACTTTCGATGAGCACAGGCTTCCCACAATACTCCCCATCAGCCAAGCAAGGCAATATCGGCGTTGGCATGGTCAGCCGCATTGTTGAGGATTCCTTCGGTTGGTTGTTCAGGCGTAACCATCAGGAGAATGATTTCGGCATCGACGGCCAAATAGAGGTCGTCACGGAAGCCGGAGCGGTGACGGGACAGATGCTGGCGGTACAGATAAAGTGCGGGCCATCGTTCTTTCGCGACTCGAATCAATTGGGATACCTATACCGTGGCGAGACGAAGCATTTCAACTATCTCGCAAACTACCCGCTGCCAGTAATCATTGTCATTTGCGACCCCCAAGCGAAAGAAGCGTATTGGGCGCGATTCGAGCCAGGTGAAGCGCGAATCACCGAGGCCGGGTGGAAGCTCACAATACCCCGAGAGAATCGCCTCCTGGAGTCCAAAGCTGCGATAGAGGCGCTTCTCCCTACAGTTTCGGACCACTGGTCGGCGCTGGTGGACTATTGGCGTGTGCACAACATGCTGCTGGGGTACGAGTCCTTCGTCTTCATGATCTCGCACGGCGAAGTGGAATCCGAAGACATTTCTGGAGTCAACGTGCTACGCGCCCGACTCACCTCGACGAAGGAGTTGGCGCTGCACTGCCAAGGGAAAGTGGAGTTCAGCTTCTCTGGCTACGATGAAGATCCGCGGGAGCTTTACGAAATCGACGAGGTGATGCGTTACATTGCGGCCCTGGACGCTGCCTTCCCGGAACTCTTCTTCTTCGTGCGAACAGAGGAGCCAATGGTGACCTTGAAGCTCTTCATGTATGCTTTATTCGGTGTCGGCTTCCAAGGCGAAGCCCCGAACCGGACAGTCATCCTTGACATGCATCTCAGTGGCCGCTTTCTCAGCTCGCACTTTGAAGGGCTCAACCTAATCTCCGAATGGGCCGGGCTGTCGGAAGAGGAGATCTACCGCATCTCTAAGGCTGTTATGTTGCTGCTCGGGTTTCCGCCAGCGAGCACAACTCGACCTGTCGGCTGAAAACCTATTGTGTCCGAGATAGCTTGCTTCGGGGGAAACCTGCGGGGAATCGGATAGACCCATCCTCCGCTCTTGGAAACGCCTACTTCCGCCAGTAATTGTTGGCTGCGGCGATGGTCTGGAACTCGATGGCGACGACTTGGCTCGCCGCGATTAGACTGTCTGGGTTCACCCCATACTTGGGACGGCCCTCCTTAAGAACGTCGAGATCGGGCTGAATATTGTGGATCATGTGCCGAGCCATCGTGATCGCTAGGGCTCGCCCCTCTTCCGGCGTGGCCGTGATCAAAGTTCCGCCAGGGATTAAAACCAACTCTGTGTCTGGTACGCGATTCATAAACAATTCTCCTGTTTTAATTTTCAGCCTGATACAAGGTTCCCGCGAAGCGTCGGTTGGCTAGTTTTTGATACGACCGCTACAGCGCGGTATCGGGATCAGGCATAACGCGTGGATGCCTTCAGGGCCGTCTAGGCGGGCACAATCTCGACCACGTACTTCCCCGATTGACGCTTGTTGGGAACGGCTCCAGTATAGGCTAGGCTGGCCTCTTCAAACGGGACCACGCCCTTAACGAAGGTTTTCAACTGGCCCTGATCCAGCAGACGGCCGACCTCTATGAGCTGCGCCTGGTTAGGCTCCACAATGAAATAGGCGGCTCTAGCTTTGGGATCCGAGGTGACGTCGCCTACGGCTGCAATGGAAATCATCCGTCCGTTCGGCTTCAGAACAGCTACGGAACGCTCGCGAGTCGTGCCGCCGACCGTATCGAAAACAACGTCAACCGGATCCAGCCCATCCTCAAAATTTGAAGTTGTGTAATCGATCACTTGGTCGGCACCTAGGCTTCGCACAAAGGGGAGGTCTTTCGTGGAAGCGGTGGCAGTAACGTGCGCGCCGTGGCGATGTGCAAGCTGCACCACGAATAGGCCAACAGCACCGCCGCCCCCCTGCACCAGAATGCGTTCGCCGGGCCGGATCGCGGCACGATCAAACAGGCCCTGCCAGGCCGTCAGAGCGCTGATGGGAACAGATGCTGCTTCGATGTATGTCAGACTGCGGGGTTTCGGCGCAATGCTGAGAGGAACCGAAAGGCAGAATTCCGCCAGC
Source organism: Acidobacteriota bacterium (assembly GCA_040007495.1). GTDB lineage: Bacteria > Acidobacteriota > Terriglobia > Bryobacterales > Bryobacteraceae > Palsa-187. The sequence goes on from JBDTUY010000016.1 coordinate 16,140, forward strand.
GCGCCGTCCCAGAACCAGTTATTCACGCCATACACTTGGTCCCCCGGAGCGAAGCCAACCGCGCCATCCCCTACGCTGGCGACGGTGCCGGAAAACTCATGGGCCGGAATCGCATGCGCTCGAGGTTCACCGTTCTCCCGATGTTTGTTCGGATACCATAACAGCTCTGTCGGGATTACACCTGCCGCATGAACTTTGACCAGGATTTGTCCGGCGGCAGGAACAGGTACTGGTAGCTCGGTGATGGAAATGGGCGCATTGGTTGCGGAATCATCTACTCTGAATGACTTCATCGTTAACTCAATTGTATGTAAAGTCCAGAGCAGTCGATTTTCCTCTGTCAAGATGCCCCTGAGGTAAAAACCAACCGCACTTTAGTACCTTTCTGAATTGTTGCCGCCCCAACCCGACCGTTACACTGGTAGCAATGGCTACTTTTCCTAAATATGTCGTGACTGGTGGATCGGGGTTCATCGGGTCGACGCTGGTCCGTCTGTTGCTTGAAAAAGGTTCGGTCAGCGTAATCGATAACATGCTAACCGGACGGGAATCGAACCTGGACGAAGTTCGAGACCGCGTAACAGTCCACCGCGTCGATATTCGTGATGCCAAGGCCTTGCCTGAGTTGATGCAGGGGGCCGATACCGTATTCCATTTGGCCGCAATCCCATCGGTTCCGCGTTCGATCGATGAGCCCGAGCCTTCGCACACAGTCAACATTGATGGGACCTTCAACGTATTTCGCGCTGCGCAGCAATCCGGCGTGCGCCGCGTGGTCTACGCTGCCTCGTCGTCGGCTTATGGCGACACCCTGGTGCTGCCGAAGGTCGAGACCATGGCACCTTTGCCGAAATCGCCCTACGCGGCGCAGAAACTGATGGGCGAATACTACGCCTCGGTATTCCATTCCTGCTTCGGGATGGAGACCGTAGCCCTGCGCTTCTTCAATGTCTACGGACCCCGCCAGGACCCATCCAGCCCGTACTCCGGGGTGCTGAGCCTGTTTATGCGTCATCTATTAGCTCGGACCACCCCCACGATTTTCGGAGACGGCGGGCAATCGCGCGACTTTACCTACGTCGAAGATGTAGCCGGACTCTGCTGGAAAGCGTCGCAGGCCGGACCGGCCACAGCGGGCAAAGTCTACAACGCTGGCAATGGCGGCTGTTTCACGCTGAATGAAATCTGGGCCGCGCTGCAAAAGATGGAGGGCGTCAGCCTGCCTCCCACTTACGGTCCGCCTCGCGCTGGCGACGTCCGCGACTCTATGGCGGATACCACCGCAGCGGTTCGCGACCTGGGCCACGATCCGAAATTCACTATCGAAGAAGGTTTGAAGCGAACGCTCGAATGGTATCGCATCGCCGGATGATCTCTGACACGTCGCGGTAAACTAGGCTTAATGGGTATTCGAGGTGGCCGTCCGTCGATGCGAGGAAGCACGCGGCTAAGCGCGCGCAAACCAATTCCGGGAGTCACGCCAGATAGCTCAACTCCACGCGGCCCGGGCACTGGAACCAACCTGCGGAGTTCCGAACAACGCAAACGGCGCATCCTCTTCGTCTGTATCGGTAACTCCTGCCGCAGTCAGATGGCGGAAGGCTTCGCCCGAGTTTATGGCAACGACGTTTTTGAGGTCCACAGCGCGGGTCTCAGTCCGGCGCCAGTGGTGCAGCCTCTAACGGTGCAGACCATGTTGGAACGCAATATCAGCCTGGAAGGTCAGTACCCCAAGGGCCTCGAATTGATGACCAGGCAGAAGTTCGACATCGTCGTGAACATTACTGGGCAACGCCTCAACTTTCCCGGTGACACCCTGCTGACCTGGAACGTCCGGGACCCCATCGGTTGCAACGACGGCATCTATCGCGACGTGGCCGCCGAGTTGGAAGGCTTAGTGATGGGCCTAGTGATCCAAGCGCAGTCAGCGATGCGCGGGTAGCGGTATCGGAGGGTGGCGTTCACGCCGCGTGGACCTTAAGGTCCGCATCTCGAAAAGCAAGCCTGAGGTCCTGCGCCGCGTAAACGCCGCCCACCCTCACAGCAGCTTCTTTACACTATCCAGAAACGCCGGGTTCATCCAATCCTGCGCCGAGATGATCTTCTGCACTACCTTCCCGGACTGATCGATGATGTACGTCTCCGGGATCTGGAACGTGCCATACTGCGACGACGTTTTCCAGTCCGGCTCGCGGGCGGTTTCAAACGTCACATCGAACCGGCTGCGGAACTGCTCGTACAACTTCGGATTAGCGTCCATGCTAACTCCCAGCACCACCACCCCCTGTGGACCCAGCGCACGCGAGAACTGTTCCAGGGAAGGAACCTCCACTACGCAGGGCTGGCACCACGCCGCCCAAAAGTTCAGCACCAATAGCTTGCCGCCAAAACTGGTAGGAGTGATCGTTTTACCGCTGTCCGTCTTGAACGTAAACTCCGGAGCCTTGTCCCCCACTTTGACCACGCGCTCTTCCAGTGACCCGGAGATCACCCATCCCAGCGCGACCACCATCAGCACAATCGAACCGACGAGCAATTTGTCGGCTGTATTTTTCCCCGGCGCCTGGGTTTTCGGCGTTTGAGGGAGGGAAGACTGAGTATGTGCGTTCACGGTATCATTTTAGAAGATCTTGAGACCCGCCCGCTGCATCCAATACTCTGGAGCCATGTTCCTTACCCGCAAAGCCGAGTTTTCCGCCTCGCATATTTGCGCCAATCCGGCGTGGACTGCTGAGCAGAATCACGCGGTTTATGGCGCAAATGCCAATCCCAACGGTCACGGACATAATTTCGTTCTCGAAGTGACTATGACCGGCGATACTAATCCAGATACTGGGATGGTCTTCGACTTGCGGGAGTTGAAGGAGATTCTGAATCAAGAGGTGGTCGACGTAATGGACCATCGCTTCCTGAATCTCGAAGTGCCTCCGTTTGATCGCATTGTTCCTACCACGGAGAACGTCGCGCTGGAAATCTGGCGTCGGTTGGAACCGAAACTGCGCCGCGAAAACGCCCGCCTGTATAATGTCCGTCTGTATGAGACCGCGGACCTGTTTGTAGATTGCAGTGGCGGAAACTAGGGCACGGCAACTGTTCATGAAACTTACCGGACGCTACCGTTTTGTCGCAGCGCATCGCCTGGATACGCCGACACTTACGCCGGAGCAGAATCGCCGTTTGTACGGCAAATGCAACAACCCGTATGGTCACGGTCATGACTACATAGTCGACATCACAATTGAGGGAGCGGTGGACTCCGACGGCCTGATCGCATCCCGGGAGCAGATGGACGCGTTAGTCAAGAACGCGGTTCTCCAGCGCGTCGACCATAAGAATCTGAATGTCGATCTTGCAGAGTTTCACTCTGCGGTTCCGACCACCGAGAATCTGGCGACGGTGATTCGAGCCTGGCTTGAAGAGGCGTGGACACTGCCTGCAAAACTGGTCGCAGTCCGGATTTCGGAAACCGAACGAAATACCTTTATTTGGGAGGCTGGCAAGGTTTAGATCCAAGATCTGAATCCAGGTCTGAGTCAAAAGAGCTATGAGTAGAAAAGTGAAGGTATTACAACCTCTGAAGGCCTCAGTATCGTCGCTTCACCCGGCCAGCCCCACTGCCGTCGCCAGGCTGACAGGCATGGAACTGCAAAAGACGAAGCTGATCGGTGAACGGCAGTCCTTGGAACCTACCGACGGGCCCTCCATCGCAGGCTACATGCGCGAGATCCTCGGTCAGTTGGGCGAAACACCGTCGCGCGAAGGCCTGGTTCGCACCCCCGAACGCTATCAGAAGGCCATGCGGTTCCTGACCAGCGGTTACGAAACCAATCTCGACACCATCGTCAATGGAGCTTTGTTCCAATGCAAGTGCGATGAGATGGTGGTTGTCAAAGACATCGAATTCTTCAGCATGTGCGAGCATCATTTGCTGCCGTTCTTCGGTAAGGTGCATGTAGCTTACATGCCGAAAAACAAGGTGATCGGGCTCAGCAAGATTCCCCGAATTGTGAACATGTACGCCCGCCGCCTGCAGTTGCAGGAGCGTATGACGGAACAGATCGCCGAGGCAGTGGCCAAAGTAATTTCTCCACGTGGCGTCGGCGTTCTGGTGGAAGCGCAACACTTTTGTATGATGATGCGCGGCGTAGAAAAGCAAAACTCGAGTACCGTGACCAGCACCATGCTCGGGTATTTCCGCAGGCGCAAAGCGACTCGCGATGAGTTCCTGGCTCTAGCCGGGCGCGGCTTCAGATAAATCTAAGGCTACAACGGGGCACAGTCGGCAAGCCCCATGCGTAAGCTTGGGGCTTCTGACGGGCAAGGGAATAGCCCGCATGCGTAGCACGCTGCGAAAGAACGTCGCTGAGACATTCGATGGAAATTCGCGCCTGACAGACGATCAGTGCGCACCGAGGTATATTTACGCACCCATGATTTTGCCCGTTTTCGGACGCTTACGTTTCGCGAGGATTGAGAACGCGGAAACGATGCCCGCGCGTAGGACTGCTAAACTGAATCCAGGACAATGCGGACACTCAGCAAATTCATTTTTTGGGAATTCCACCGTACCAGTTGGCAGTATGACGTGGTCGTGGTCCTGATCCTGTTGTTCATCTGGAAAACTCCGCGAGAGATTTTCAATGACCAACCCAAAGCCGCCAGTATCTCCATGCTGCCGTCCCAGCAAGGTTTCCTCCTTGATCCCAATCTGCTGGCCGACGTAGCTGAATCCGATCGCCCCAAAGCCGCAACCGAACTAGTTCAGAAACGTTTTAAGACCGCAGCCGTCGTAAATCATGTGGAGCCTGTGTACGACGAAGAGATTCTGACCAGCTACATGGCGTTTACCACGCCTTAGTCGCATCAGGTTCGCTGATCTACGGGCCGCTTGCGGGACTCGATAAACTTGCGGGCCGCGATAAAGAGGAGATCTTGTGAAACGTTCCATTCAATCCGGCGTGCTTACGCTGGCATCGCTAGTCTGTGGGCTAAGCATCTCCGCCCGTGCTGAGACGCTGGACGCGCTACTGGCCCGCATGGATCAAAACGCGAAGACCTCCACTTCATTCTCCGCTACGGTCAAGCAGATCGACTTCACCTCCATCATCCATCTCTCAGAGGAATCCACAGGCACTATCCGGCTTAAGCGGACCGGCACCGGTGTAGTTGGCGTGTTTGAATATCAAACGCCCAGTCCCCGCATTGTGCACTTCACCGGAGGCGACCTTGAAGAGTTTCTACCCAAGGCGAATGTGTTGGACGTTTGGAAGGTCGGCTCG
>JBDTUY010000017.1:0-21090 GCA_040007495.1 Acidobacteriota bacterium
GATCCTTCGCCGACATCGTTACGACACGGTCCACTTGTTTCCACGCGGCGATCTCGAAATCGACCCACAGGTGATGTTGACGCTGCGCCTCCCAATCGTTGGTCGCGGGATTGGCCAGCAACTGCGCGTACAGATCGTAGGTGATGTCGTGTTCAACAAGGATGGTTTTGGCTGGAGCGCAATCGGCGGCGTAGGCGGCCATCTGCGTGAATTCAAGCTGTACAATCCCGGGACGCCATTTCGCGATGGTTTGCCTCAGCGCCGCGCGGAATGCGGGTCTATCGAACTCCTCCACCGTATCGGGTCGGCCCTGCGACGGAGGCGCATGCGAGCCTTTGCGTTGCACGGTGACGACCTCGACACACAGGTCGAGCAACTCGCGCGGAACCGGCGCTGACTGCTCGACGAAAGCCAGTAGCACCAGATCAAAGTCGTCGGCCGATTCCCGCATCAGGTTGAAGATCCGAACCGCCGCACCATGCGACAACGGGAACGGCAGGTACGGGCTCGCGATCAATACGACCGGTTTCTCTGAGCGCGGTTTCCCCGGGAAAACGCAGGTTTCGCCGTTCACCAGATCGAGGAATCGCAGGTCCCCTGACGGTACCGCGAAGGTTGGTAAGGATGCAGCGGCTTGTAGCGCCTCCGTCTTGTTCTGAGCCTTCAGTCGCAGGACGTTGCGGTTCCAGAGGTTGAGAAACAGCTCGCGATCTGCAATGGTTCGCGCCAGGAAGCGCGTGAAGTTTACTTCCAACGTCACTTCCAACTGCTGCTCCGTGTAATAGCGTGAAGTGGTGGCGCGATGTTGATGTAAGACTTTCGAACCGGCGCAATAAACGCTCGGCCAGCCTCGCAGCCATCCGCGAACGCCGAGGTCGAGATCTTCAACATAGGCCGGTGTATAAATCTCATCGAAGCCGCCCAGGGCCGTTAGCTTGTCGGCGTCATAGAGCGTGCAGCCGCCGCTGCCGTAGAGAACATAACTCAGGTCTTCACCGTCCAAAGGGACATCGCAACGAACCGGAAACTCCAGCACAGGCGGGTCGGTGTTCAATACAGTCTTGCCGGTCTCTTCACGCCGTTCTCCTTCTGGAAGAAAGATTTGAGCGGAGGAACAAAACAGCTCCGGCACTTGATCGAAAGGCCCGCGCAGTGCGGCTAGAAAACCTGGTTCGACTTGCATGTCGTTGTTCAACACACAGACATGCGAGTAGCGAGTGCGGCGAATCCCACGATTGACCGCAACCGCAAACGCCAGCGGTTCGGCATTAGATTCGAGCACTACGTTCGGATGCTCGGTTGCCAGCCAAGCGTCTGTTCCGTCATCTGAACCGTTGTCGACAATGATGATCTCGGTTGGGAACGCTGTCTGCTCTTTCAGTAAGGATCGGAGGCAGAGGTCTAATAGCTCGCGACCGTTGCGCGATGGAATCAAGACCGATACACCGTCGGGCCGTGACGTTGATTGTAGCTGTATGGCGGTCGCGCTCGGACGATTCGCGGCGAGGGATCGCCCGCGTGCCAGCGCACGCCGATACAACCATGGCAATTTGATCTGCTGCCAATCAGCAAGGCCGGCTATTGTCCGGCGCAAGCGGCTCTTCGGAGCAAGCGCGGCTGTCAACGCCTGCTGGAAACGGCGCACATTAAATTGCAAACGTCCGGGGAGCCCACTGAGATCGAACGTAAAGGATCGTCCTGTTTCATCGAAGGCGATGCAGCGAGTAGCGGAAAGCGCTCGGCCCATGGCTCGTAGGCGCTCGTGCGGAATGTCAGGTTCAAGCACGATCGCGCCCAGCTCAATCGTTCGCCCCGCGAGCTTCGACTGCAGCAGAGAAAGATTGTCATCCAATGAACGGCGAATGTGATACGGAATCCACTCACCTTCCGAGGTTGGGAATTCGGAGCAGACGACAAGAGGAAGATCGGGGCCGATGCTCAGGAAGAGCTTCAGTGTCGATTCGTTGAGCGCAGGCGAGCCCGACGCAAAGAGGACCTTAACTGGTGCGGCACGGCTCATTTAGGCTTCTTTGCTGCTTGCATCAAATCAATTGCGCAAGCTCGAATCGCCAATTGCCTTGTTGATGGTCGTCCCACAGCGTGAGCGCTTGTAAGCAAAACGCGGTCGATACTGGATTTGAGTAGGGCAGGATCTGTCCAGCCTTCGTGCCAAACCAGAAACCGCCTTCCGTGGGAATGTCTCCCGAATTCAGAGCCTGGTGGGATGCAACGCGGCTCGCTTCGTCCGCCGCTGCGTCTGCGTCCAGGGAAACGACTCCCAAGTGATGTGCGATCAAACGGACCCTCAGCAATTGCGCGCACACATCGGAACGTTCAAATTCGGGAGCGATCGATCGTAGCAGCGCTGCAACCCGAGCAATGCCTTCGTTCAACGCAACGCGTGCTTCCTCATGCTCGGTCGCTGACAGCAATGCCTCTAGAAAATAACAATAGGCGTGCAGCCGATCCATGGTCCTGGCGCGGCTTTCGGCGGTTTCATGGACGGAGGGCAGGAAGCGGTGGTGCGTGGCTAGAGCCAGAGCGAGCGCCGTATCGAACATGCGTCTGGCGTGTGGATCATCGACTTCGCGCCAAGCTAGCGCGGACTTCAACTGAAAACAGCCCGGTTCGCGGGACCAACGCGGCTCGTACGGCAGAGGTTGTTTCTCGGGCAACAGAATCACAGGATGAAACACGGCGTCGCCCAAATAATCGAACGCGAGAGATAACGCCGCGTCCTGGGCCCGGCTTCGGAATTCTTCACTGGACGTTACCCGTGATACTGCGAGCAAGCCGCGTGCGATGATGCCGAGATCGAAGAAGTATCCGAGATTTGATGCGGGTTCAAACGGAAAGGTTGAGCTTTCATTATCCCAGGCCCGGTCGGTCAGGAAGCGCGCAGTCTTAACCGCGGCTTCACTGTAACGAGCGTCTCCGGTCCGTTCATAGAGAAAAGAAAAGGCGCTCGCGGCATAACCCGTAATCTCGTTGGAGATCGGTAGATTCCTCCCTAGATCGGCCTGATAATATCGCGCGACACCGCCGCTCGGCTCCTGAATGCCGGAGTTGAGGAACCACTGGCCTGCTTGCTCAAGAACCTGTTCAATCATTAGAGTCAACCAAAGAATTGTACCGCGCACGGCGGTTTTTCAGCAGTTGTATAATCACGGAAGGTATGAACCGATCGCCACACGCTCGAGTTCCAGATGGAAAAAGACCGGTGGCATCACGGTTGATCGTTTACGCCTGTCTGCTTGCGGTATCGGTTCCGGGCGTGATCTCTGCGGAGAATATGCGCCGGGGAATTTTTCAAGGCACGATGGTCGGTTTTGAAGGTACAGCGTCGGTCGGGTTGCTGCAGGCTAAGACCGATGAGGGGATGTTGCAGGATTGCGGGTACGACGTCAACAGCTACTTCGAATTGAATCGGGAACGCATACCGGTTACAAAGCTGATTGCTGGGGATCGGTTGGATATCATCGTGGATCAGGTGATCGGTACCCGAGCTTGTTACATGAGGATCGTGCACGTGCTGGCTGCTGAGCCGCGCTCTGTGAGAGATACTCGTAAAGCGGCAAGCGCACCGGTCAGCCGGAGCTTACTTTCCTTGCGTCCGACCCGGACCATTGCAGGAATGGTGGTTGGCAAAGAGGGCAACATCGCGACCATTCGAGGCCGTGACGGTAAGGATTCGATGATCACCCTGCGGCCCGAGACTTCTTATTTCGGCGATGGCGTCAAAATGCAAGCCTCGGACCTGGTTGCCAATATGCGGGTCTCAGTACAGGCTGGCTCCACCCTATCGGGCAGCTTGGAAGCGGTCCAGATCATATGGGGCAGCATCGCGGCGGGCCGCTAGGAGAATCGACTAGGCCCACTGCTGCTCCAGCATGCGGGAATATTCACCCGACGCGTAGATCTCGTAATCGAATGCCATCGAGTCGAGCTTCGCGAATACGCTGCGGTTCTGGCTGCACAGGTACATTTGGTCCGCGAAACGATCGTAGCTGCGGATGAAGTCTTCCGATAGCATCTCCAATGGCGGCACGTCTGCAAGAATCGCGTTCAATCCGATGGCGCGACGGAAGATGGCCCGGAAATCCTTGACGCCCCATTTTTCCAGCTTGGCGGCTACCGAAGCTGGCGGCTGTTCAATTAAGTGCGCGGCGAAACTCTGCGCCTTGATGCCGGAACTGCGCAACTCAGGCTGGCGATCGACATGTTCCATGCATTGCTCAATCCAGCGATTCAAATCCCGGCCCACGTAAAACAGCATGCGGACTTCCTGATAACGCCCGTCGATCAGGATTCGGTTCAAGTCGCGCTGGTCGCGGTCGCCAGTCGGCAGCAATCCCTGCAACATCAGGCTGGCCTTGGAACTCTCCATCAACTTACCCGGGCCATTGGCGTCGGCAAACGGATGCAGAATCAGTGGCGGCAGCGTGGTCCTTGTCAGGCGGGCTGTCGGGTAGATGAGGGCTGCGTTGGGGCTGGTCATTTGGCGTAAGAGCGGTCCGGTTTTCTTGTCTGACGCGATGCGCAGGTTTCTTCTGCATTTCGTCGCAAGGCAAGTATGTCAGAACATTTCTTTTCAGTAAGCAGTACTTTTGCCTCAATTGTTTGAGTACTGCGATGGGACCTTACTGGTACCCGATTCTAGGATTTTGGGAACGGAAGTTCTTGTGACAGCAGCAGAAAACACGCTGGCTTCGCCAAGACGCTTATATATGAGAGATTTGCCGCCTGGTCGGGGGGGCGGCACTCATATCTGGCCTTGATCCGACGGCTATAATCGAGGCCAGAATAAGGGAGAAGGCAAAGCGAAATGATGTAGTACGGGCCTACTAAGAGTCCCTAGGTGATACGACTCGGACGACTTGAGTGACGTATCTCCCGGGACCCTTAGGGTGATCGCTACTTGCCGGGAAGCAGCGACGGAATCCCGGGCATCGTGCAGGCCTTCTCGCACTCGGCGAGCTTCGTCTGGTATTCCAGTTCCATTCCGATCAACGCCTGCATGGTGCCCCACTCTAACGCCCCAACAAGTTTGCGGCCGTTCAGGAACGTGGTCGGCGTGGCGTCGATGCCGAGCGCCATACCGTCTTTGATGTTCGCGGCTACTTCGGCGTCCGTCGACTTGTTTTCGATGCACCGGCTCAACTGAATCGGATCGATACCGACAGTCGCGGCCCACTTATTCACCTGCTCGTTTAAATTCTCCAGCTTGATCGTATCCTGCACCTTGTAGATCCAGTCGTGGAATTCCCAGAAGCCCTGCGGGCTCTGACGGAACACGCAGCGACCGACGATGGATCCGGAGCGCGCCCACGGATGGATCGATTCCAGAGGAAAGTCTTTGAAGTAGACCTGAACCTTTGCGCCAAACGTCTTGACGACATTCGCGCGCATCACCTCGGCTTCGACTTTGCACAAAGGGCATTGAAAATCTCCGAATACCACCATGACCACCGGAGCCCCTGCCGTGCCATAGCTCGGCTGCTTGTCGGTTTTCAGACCATCCAAGTTCGGTTGAAAGGGATTCTTGTCGATGTCATAAGCGTCGCCTTTGAGGATGCTCTTCCCGTCGCGCGAGACAAAATAGTGCTCATCCTTGCCTTGCCCCTGATAGGAGATGTGGACAGCGACCTCCGAGAATCCAGGCAGGTAGGCAGATGGTTTTGGATCGTCGATGGCGACGTTGATCTGCGGTACCCACGCTTCCATGTGGCGAAGGTAGGCTTCGAGTGTCGGCTTGTCCAACGCGGACTTTGTTCCAGAGGCAGCCTTGGGGGTCGCCTTCGCCGCAGGGGCAGCCTTGGCAGGAACGGCCTTCTGTTTGGAGGCTTGCTTCGTGGCTTGTTTCGCTACTGCGGGAGCCTGTCCTAGAAGGGCTGGCGTAAGGTTGGGCAGCAGGCACAACGTGAGTGCCGCGCCAGTCGCCAAGCCGAAGGTCGTGAAGGCCGAAAGAGATTTCATGAGTGTCTTTGAATCCTTAGATTTTGAAAACGCCAGGGTCCCACCCGTGACAATTTGGAGCCGATAGTCGTGCTTAGGTGCTGTTCCTCATTATACTGGAGGTTTGTCGAAATACGGGCTCATCGCGGCGCTACTTCTGTTGTACCTTACCAGTCTAGGCAGCGTTGGCTTTGTAGCCCCTGACGAACCTCGCTATGCCTCCATTGGTCGCGAAATGGCGCGATCCGGCGATTGGATTACGCCGAGGCTGGATCATAAGCCTTGGTTTGAGAAGCCCCCTCTTCTGTATTGGACGACGGCTATCGGCAATTCGGTAGGGCTTTCCGACGAATGGGCCGCACGTCTGCCGTTGGCTCTGATCAGCTTGGCGTTCTTGTGGTTCTTCTGCCGCACTGTGGAACGAGAGTTTTCCCCCAGGGTCGCCGTGCTGGCAACTGCGATCCTGGGCACTTCCGCAGGCTGGGTGGCATTGAGCTACGCCGCTGTTACCGACCTACCCATGTCGGCGTGCTTGAATGCGGCGATGCTGATCGCCGTATTCGGTCCTAAGGCTCTGAGCGTCCGAGAAAAGGGGCTGCAGGCGCAGGGGTATGCTGCTGGAGCACTGTTGGGATTGGCAGTGCTGGCCAAGGCGTTCGTGCCACTGGTGTTGATTTTCTGGGCGTTTGTTGTGGCCAGGGGCAAGCGCTGGCCCATGATCATCGGCAGCCTGCTGGTCGCTGTACCGTGGCATGTTCTCTGTTACCTTCGCAACGGCTCCGCATTCTGGGATGAATATTTCTGGAAGCAGCAGGTCGGCCGCTTCTTCAGCCCTACGCTGGAACATGTGCATTCGATTTGGTACTACTTTCCGATCATATTGGTCGCCTTGTTCCCCTGGACACCGTTATTGGGATTGTTGTTTCGTGGCAAGACCTTCGATGATGAGCGCGTTCGCTTCCTGCTGCTGAACACCTTGTTCGGGCTCCTGTTCTTCTCTTTATCAACGAACAAGCTCGCGACCTACATGCTGCCCTTGCTGCCTGGTCTGGCGATTGTGATGGCAGTGGGTGTGGATCGCGCCCGGAACTCGGCTCCGTGGCTCGCGAGTTGCGTGGCTTTGCTCGCTATAGCGCCCACCCTCACAAACATATTGCCGGAGGCGATCCTGAACGGCCTCTCACGCGTGGATCTTCGCTGGAGTGTAGGCTGGCCCTTCTTGATCGCAGCTGCAGTCGTCGGATGGCTAGCTTGGCCCGTCAGGAACGATGTGGATAGCCGAGGGCGTCGTGAGTGGGCAATACTGACGGCCTCCACCGCTGCGATCCTAGCGATTCTTTATTTGAAATCGGCAACTCTACCGGCGTTGGATGAGAATGTTTCTGTGCGCCGGTTCGCGCGAGCCCATGTTGATGGGGTTCGCGCGGCGTGCCTTGATCGCGACGTTCGCCGAAGTTGGGAGTATGGATTGAACTATTACGCGGAACGGTCCATTCCTCGTTGCGCGGACGATGAGGCCGTCCGGATCGTGTCAACCAATGGCAAGCTGGCAATGGTCGGGAGATGAAACTGTATAGTAGGGCCAACCGCTCCCTATGGTCGCGGCTCAGTAACGACGTTTCCTAAGGCCGCTTACAGAGCCGCGACCACAGGGAGCGGTAGTTTTTGGGTGTGCAGGACCCCTGCCCCGTCGTGCTATATCTACCCAAGTGAATCTAGTTCTAGCCTCCCAATCCCCACGCCGCCGAGAATTGCTGACGAACGCCGGGTTCCCCTTCACAGTGCGCGTCCGGCCGGTGGAGGAAGTGCGTCAGTCCGGCGAAGATCCCATTGCATACGTGCAAAGACTCGCGAAATCCAAAGCGGAAGCGGCTTGGGAAGATTCAGCGAATGAGGTCGTACTGGGAGCAGACACGGTCGTCGTACTGGGCCAAGAGGTCCTGGAAAAGCCGCTTGACGTTTCCGACGCCCGCCGCATGTTGACCCAGCTTTCAGGACACGAACACACCGTGATCACCGGCATCTGCTTGCGGGATATTCAAGGCGTTGAAGTCGCGTTCGAGTCGACCCGCGTGCATTTTCTTGAACTTAATGCAGCTGATATCGATGCCTACGTGGCCACCGGAGAACCCATGGATAAGGCCGGCGCCTATGCGATCCAGGGTCTTGCTTCCCGATTCATCGATCGCATCGAAGGCTGCTATTTTAATGTCGTCGGCCTTCCGGTGTCGCGTGTGGCCCGGATGCTCGAGACCCGTACCGGTATCTAACGTACATTCCCTAATGCAGCTTCGGGCGCTATGCTCCCGAAATGTTCCGGCCTGCCAAATCGAGCCTGTTGGCTCTCACTTGCGTACTCAACTTGCAGGCAGCGCCGCCGTCGCAATCGCGTCAAGGCACGCGACTGGATCTTCAAGTGCGGGTGACACGGCCTGAGGTTGGACCAGCCGGATCGCTTGTCAAACTGACACTCTCGACTGCGGAATCCGCTTATGCGAAAGCGTCTACGTACTCAAAAACGATAGAAGCCGGTTCCTTCGAAGTATCATTCCGATCCCTCGAACCGGGCGACTACACTCTGGTAGCCACCCATCCGCAATTGGGAGAAATTCGCCGCACGGTTGTCGTCAGCCGCGATCTGGCGGATACCAAGGGCGTGGTCCGGATGGAGATCGCCTACACCGGCGACCAGCCCGTTTCGATGCAGCAGGGGACTGGGACCTTAACGCAGCTATCGATTCCTGACAGTGCCAAGCGGCTATATGGAGAGGCGCAAAAACGCATCGTGCAGCGCGATAGCTCAGGTGCCTTTGACAAACTGCAACAGGCAGTCGCGATCGCTCCGCAGTTCGCGACAGGTTGGAATGCTTTGGGTGTCCTGACGATCCAAACGCGTTCGGATGCAGGGGCGCAGGTCGACGCCGAAACCTACTTTCGCCGTGCGGTGGAGGCTGACGCGAGCGAATTTGAAGCCTTACTGAACCTGGGCGGATTGCTGCTGAAATCTGGGAGGCAGGACGAAGCTCTTACCTACAACCGTCGTGCCGCAGACGAACGCCCTGGCGATGGGTTGGCGAATAGTCAGCTCGGCATGAATTTTTACCAGTTGGGTGAGCTGGACAAGGCTGAGCATTTCCTGCTGATCGCCAAACGCCTCGACCCGGCGCAGTACACATTGCCCCAGCTATTCCTGGCCGAGATCTACGCCCGTAAAGGCAACCGGTCGGCGGCCCTGGCCGAATTGGAGCAACTTCTCGCGGATCGCCCCAATGACCCGCTGTTGGGTGCCGTTCGCACGGCGATCGTCAAGCTCAAGGGGCAATAGACGTTCGGTTGGGATAGTATGGCGTTATGGAAGACAGCTTGCTGAAGGACAGTGCTCTCATCCGCGCTTGCCTCGCTGCGAATCGCGATCCTGAGACCCGCGCATTAGAAGAAGATTGGGATCAGGTTCAGGACGAAATTGAGGAGTCCTGGAACCGCAACCACGGAATCGAAACGCCGCGTTCCTAGCCGCTCGTTCATGTATTAGGCCGACAGGATGCGCGACAATGACAGGAGCGTGCTTCCTGTCTCTGAACAACTCAATTACCTAAGAAAAGGCTTCTCCGAAATCATCCGTGAAGAGGACCTCAAGACTCGGCTGGAGGAGTGCCTCAAAGCTGGCCGGCCCCTTCGCGTCAAAGCCGGTTTCGATCCCACTGCGCCCGACCTTCATCTGGGCCACACCGTTTTGATCCGGAAACTGAAGCATTTTCAGGACCTGGGTCACACCGTTATCTTCCTGATCGGCGACGGCACCGCGATGATTGGCGACCCCAGTGGGCGGAACATCACGCGCCCGCCCATGACGCGTGAACAGATCCTGGCGAATGCCGAGACCTACAAGACGCAGGTCTTCAAGATCCTGGACCCGGCGAAAACGGAGATTCGTTTTAATAGCGAATGGCTCGATGCCCTGAACTTTGAAGGTCTGATTCGCTTGACCGCCCAGTACACGGTCGCCCGCATTCTGGAGCGCGACGATTTTGCTAAACGCCTCAAGGAAAACACTCCAATCTCGATGCATGAGATTCTGTACCCTCTGATCCAAGGTTACGATTCGGTGGCTTTGAAATGCGACGTTGAGCTGGGTGGTAACGATCAGAGATTCAATCTGCTGGTCGGGCGTGAGTTGCAGAAGGACGCGGGACAGCAACCGCAAATCGTGGCGACCTGTCCGCTACTGGAAGGCACGGACGGCGTCGAGAAGATGTCGAAGTCCAAGAACAATTACATCGGCATCACGGAGCCTCCGAAGGTGATGTTCCGTAAGGTAATGGGCATCAGCGACGAACTGATGTGGCGCTATTGGCTGCTGCTGACCGACGCGAGCGTTGCTGAAATCGAAGCGATGAAGCAGCGCGAACCGATGCAAGTGAAGAAAGAACTCGGGTCCCGTATCGTCGCCGATTTCCATTCAATAGCTGACGCGCAGCAAGCCTCAGACGACTTCGCGCGTGAAGTCCAGCAGGGTGGGGTCCCGTCGGATATCGCGGAGGTCCCCGCGCCCGCAGAAGCAGCTACGGCCAATGGTCTGCATGTTTCCAAGCTACTGGTCGCCATCGGACTGGCACCTTCCAGAACGGAAGCGGATCGTCTACTCAAATCCGGAGCGGTAGAAATTAACAACGCCCGCTGGACCGAATTGAATCATCCGGCAGCGGGCGTGTTGACGATACGAGCTGGCAAAAAATGGAAACGGGTGATGTGTTCGTAGCTTAGCTGTTCTTGCGGCGGACGACCATGCCAAGAGCGACAAGGCTGGCACCCAACAAACCAAGGGTTCCTGGCTCAGGAGCGCTCGCTGCGGGTGAACCGACCGTAAACGTCAGACTGCTAGGCAGTGAGACTGTGTCTCCCAGCCCGAGTGTCATCGCAATCACGCCCGACACCGTCACACTGGAACCTGTGGGAACACTTGTACTGAAAATCGTTGTGCTGAAGGCTCCCGAGGCGAACGAAAACGGGATTGACTGGGACAGTGGACTGGTCAACGTAAGGCTCCCCGTTCCCAGATTGAGGCCTGTAAGCGTGCCGTCGATTGCTATGATGAGCGGCGTAGTCGCAGTCAAACCTGACGCGGATATCGTGAAGGTCAACACGTTGCCGCTGCACGGGCCCTCACCGCTGCTGGAACAAGTGATCGTTGAATTTGTGACCCTGGCTACATTTCCCGCAACGTCGGTATTCAAGAAAAGGGCAAATGGCGAAGCTACGGCCGCATTCACTGTAAAAGTATCAATGGTCGCGCCTGAAGCGGCGACTGCCGTCAGGATCGCTCCTAGAATGAGCGTAGTATTCAAAGCCAGCCTCCGAGTATAGTACTCTATCGGAAAGTACTAGTACCTTACAATAGTAGGATAAATCCTATTTTTTGTAAAGCTTTATATATGCGTGGGCGACCCGGCGGGAACCTACCTGCTAAGATCGAAGTCTGTGTTCAGCAAGGTCTTAGTGGCCAATCGCGGGGAAATCGCGGTCCGATTGGTGCGCGGTCTGCGCGAGATGGGGATACGGAGCGTAGCAGTTTATTCCGATGCCGACCGCGCCTCCCTGGCCGTTTCGTTAGCCGACGAAGCTGAGCACCTAGGCCCTTCTCTATCCTCAGAGAGCTACCTATCCATTCCTAAAATCCTCGAAGCGGCCAGAAAGCATGGTGCCGAGGCGATTCACCCCGGCTACGGATTCCTGAGCGAGAATGCCGAGTTCGCCCAGGCCTGTGAAAATAAAGGCTTTGTTTTCATTGGCCCGACTTCCCTAGCGATTCATAAAATGGGGTCCAAGACCGGCGCTCGGCAGATCGCGATGGCGGCAGGGGTGCCGGTGGTGCCGGGAACCGAAGACGCAATTCAGAATCTGGAGCAAGCCAGGCGGACGGCTCACACGCTTGGCTACCCGGTTCTACTGAAAGCCTCGGCGGGCGGGGGTGGCAAAGGCATGCGCCGGGTGGACCGCGAGGAGGATTTGGAGAACGCGCTGCGCGATGCATCGAGTGAAGCGACCCGAGCATTTGGCAACGGCAGCATCTACCTGGAGAAACTGGTGGTCGAGCCACGCCACATCGAAATTCAGATTCTGGGCGACCAGTTCGGGCACTTGATCCACTTAGGGGAGCGGGAATGCTCCGTCCAGCGCCGGCACCAGAAGGTGATTGAGGAGAGTCCGTCACCGTTTGTCGAACGTCATCCGGAACTGCGCGCCAAGATGGGAGAGGCGGCGGTCCGAGTCGCGAAAGCGGCGGGCTACAGTAACGCGGGAACCGTCGAGTTCCTGGTCGACCAGGACGCGAACTTTTACTTCCTGGAGATGAACACGCGCCTGCAGGTGGAGCATCCCGTCACCGAACTGGTAACGGGAATGGATCTGGTGGAATGGCAACTGCGGATCGCGTCGGGGGAGCGGTTAACGCTTCAGCAAGCAGACATTCAGTTGAAAGGCTCGGCCGTGGAACTGCGGGTATACGCGGAAGATCCTGAGCAGAATTTCATGCCGTCACCCGGAACGATTTACCAGTTGACGGAACCGGCGGGTCCTGGAATTCGCATCGATTCCGGCGTCTATCAGGGCTGGACCGTGCCGCTGGAATACGATCCCTTATTGGCGAAATTGACGGCTTGGGGACCAACACGCGCGCGGGCGATCGACCGCTTGCAGCGCGCCTTGCAGGAATACACACTGTTGGGCGTCAGCACCAATTTGGGTCTGTTCCGCGAGATTCTAGCTGACGACGCGTTTCGCGACGGACGCATTTCCACCGATTATCTTGGCCAGTTCTTCGAGCGGCGTGTTGCTGCTGGTTTAGACCTGGAGGCCGAAGCCGCTGCTGCGCTGGTTCTGGCTCTGTGTTCTGGGAAACCCACTACCGTTCCTGAGCAAAACAGGTCTAATACCAGTCGATGGGTCGCCTCTGGTCGAGAGCGCTTGTACTGCGGCGAGGCGGATGCATGAAGCGCGAGGTCCTGATGGCAGATACCTCCGCAAGTCTGGAGATCGCTGATGGGCAGGTCATCTATCGTCGGGATTCGGAAGAACTCCGCCGTAGCTACTCGCTGGTGGAACTGACGCCAGGGTGTTATTCGGTATTGTTAGACGGTCGCGCATTCCGGGTGAGTTTGGCGTCTGGCGGCGCTATCGTAAATGGCCGGGCCATCGCGCTCGAAGTCGTCAATCCCCGAGATATGCGAACGGGTCATCGCGGGCAGACGCAAGTGGGTCGTCAAAATATTATTGCTTCTATGCCAGGAAAGGTTGTTCGCGTGCTCGTCGGTGTGGGAGATAGCGTAGAGTTGGGCCAGGGCCTCGTTGTTGTGGAGGCGATGAAGATGCAGAATGAAATGAAGTCGCCCAAGGCCGGTGCCGTCGTCGAAATTCGCACACGGGCAGATGCGGTGGTTGGGGCAGGCGATATTTTGCTGATGATTGAATAGCCGACACCTCGGGTGGAGGTTTATGGCGGCCTGTTAGGGGATGCATGGCAGAAGAAACTTGCGCAATTTGTGGCGGGACCGGCTGGAAGGTAGTGGAGCGGGGCGGACTCTCCGGTGCAGAGCGCTGTATCTGCTTCGAGGCTTCCCGGCCAGCTTCGCTGCGCCAGGTGGCCGGCATTCCGCCCAACTACCAAGCCGCATCGCTGGACAATTTCATCATTCCGCAAGACAATCCCATCGCGAAGACCGGGCTGGGAACCGTGCTGATGCAGATGCGCAGTTTCGTGCGCGAGTTCCCTTTCGGGGAGAAGCCCGGGTTGCTACTGGTCGGCTCTACGGGCACTGGGAAGACGCATCTAGCTGCTGCGGTCCTGAAGGCGATTCTTGAGAAGGGCTACGAAGGCGTCTTCTTCGACTATCAAAATCTGCTAGACCGGATTCGTTCCGGCTATGACCCGACGTCGGGGTCGAGTGATCGTGAAGTGTATCGATCTGCAATGGAGGCCGAGGTCCTGCTGATTGACGATCTTGGCTCCCATCGTGTGACCGAATGGGTGGAGGATACGGTGACCTCTATCATCACGTACCGCTGCAATCATAAAAAGGCTTTGATCGCCACTACGAATCTGGATGTGGATGACGTTCCCCAGGTGGCATATTCAACCGCAGGCGGTACCGCCATTCATCGCAAGACGCTGAGTGAAGTGATCGGTGTTCGAGCGCGGAGCAGGTTGTTTGAGATGTGCCGTGTGGTCCGCATGCCCCAGGTCGAGGACTACCGGATGAAGCGGGGACGTTAAGTCACTGCCGGGAGAAGGCCTGTCTGTATGGCCGATAAACCGCTGGCTCGGGTAATTCAATCAGGCGACCTACGCATGGACTGTGTTCGAAGGCGATTTTCCCGCTCTGGCGAGTTTATCGATTTGACGCCCCGGGAATTCGACCTCCTAAAGGCACTGATGCGCCGCTCGGGAGACGTCTTGAGCAGAGAACACCTTCTAACATACGTGTGGGGAAAAGCCACCAGCGTCAATCCCAATAACGTGGAGA
Source organism: Acidobacteriota bacterium (assembly GCA_040007495.1). Classification (GTDB taxonomy): domain Bacteria; phylum Acidobacteriota; class Terriglobia; order Bryobacterales; family Bryobacteraceae; genus Palsa-187. The sequence goes on from JBDTUY010000017.1 coordinate 14,475, forward strand.
CCCTCATCCGCAGCCTGCGGGCAAAGATGGACCATAAGTGGCCTTCCCGAGTGATTCAAACGGTCCGGTTGCAAGGCTATCGGCTCAAGTCGCAGTAGATTCTGAGTGTACCGGAGGCCTCCACGTGCGATCCTAGGAAGCGTTGCCAGTTTTCGGGGTGGCGATGGATCAGCAGAGTGAGCAAACGGAACAAGAATCGTAAGTCGAACCCGCAGAACGCGCCTGAAGTCCAACAGACCTTGCCCGCGATCGCGGATCTGCCCGCTGTTTTGCCGGAAGTCCCGAGTCTTGTTGTTCCCAGGCCCGTTGTTCCAAGTCCGATTGACAAACAGCCTCTTGTGGAGACAGTAGTTCCTGTTGCGCTGGCAGTCCAACCGCAGCCGAAGCCAGTCCCCCCGCTGGACGGGGTGGAGATCGGACCCTGCCCTGCGTGCGGAACGGCCTGGGTCAAAGTTCTTTTTACGTCGACGGACCGGCTCTACGCCACTACTTCTGAAGAGTTTCAAGTGGTGGAATGTTGCTCTTGCCGCCTGATTCGGCTGCATCCTCAGCCGCGTCCCGACCAATTGCCAAGCTATTATCCTCGCGACTATTGGTTCACGCCTGCCGAAGGCACTGCGGATCGCTTGGAGCAGTGGTACCGCCGTCTGGTGTTGGGCGACCATGTGCGATTCGTCCACCGGGCGATTGTCGAATCAAAGGCATCGGGGACTGTATTGGACGTCGGCTGTGGCGGGGGATTATTTCTTCGCCTGCTTGCGGACCGCTTTCAGGCAGCGCCACCGGGGTCGGGGTCCGTCGCTCGCACCAATCGGGAACAACCGTTGACATTGCCGAGTCCATTCGTTGGCCTGGATTTTTCTTTGGACGCGGCGAAGGCTGCTTGGGGCCATCTGGGTGTTCCGGTCACGTGCGGGACGCTCGCATCGGCTCCGTTGGCACCCGGCAGTTGCGCGGCTGTCACGATGTTTCATGTTCTGGAACATTTGTATGATCCCGGCAGTTACCTGGAGGCTGCGCACGGCCTTTTGAAACCAGGTGGGCGGCTGATCGTTCAGGTCCCTAACGCTGGCTGCTGGCAATTCCTCCTATTCGGCGAGCGTTGGAACGGTATAGACGTACCGCGTCATTTGATCGATTTCAAAACTTCAGACCTGGATATGTTGCTGGATGCCTGCGGTTTTGAGGTCATCCGCCACAAGTACTTTTCGCTCCGCGATAATCCAGCGGGTTTGGCGACAACGTTAGCCGTGCACCTTGATCCGATGTCGCGAAGGCTGCGCCATGTTGAAGAATCCGATCGAATGCGTCTGTTCAAGGATCTCGTGTATACGGGATTGGTCGTGGCCTCGATTCCGTTCACGGTGCTGGAAGCGGCGTGCCGCGCCGGATCGACCATCATGGTGGAAGCGCGAAAGAAATCGTAATGTATTCGGGCCTTCGTTCTTTGTTGCCGAAGCCTCTGGCTCGCTACGTGATGTTTTTTGAGGCGGCGATTGAGTCGACTGTTAGTGATTTCGCGGCGGCTTTACCGCAGGGTATTCGGGTGTTGGACGCAGGGGCAGGGGAGGGCGGCTTCCGTCGTTTCTTCCCTTCGCAGCGATACACCGCGCTCGACCTGGGCGTAGGCGACGCGACGTGGGACTATTCTGGGATCGACGTTCTCGGGGATCTATCTGCGATTCCAGTTCAGTCTGGCGCGTTCGACGCTGCGATCAATATTGTGACTCTGGAGCATGTTCGGGAACCCGGCCTGGTGCTGCAGGAGATCGCGCGTGTGCTTGCACCTGGCGGCTGCCTTCTGTTGATCGCGCCGCATGAGTGGGAAGAGCACCAGCAGCCGCACGACTACTATCGCTACACCCGCTACGGGCTTCGCTATTTGTTGGAGCGCGCCGGGTTCACGTCCATCGACATCCAGCCGGTTGGAGGCTATTTCCGTCTGATGTCGCGGCGTTTGCTGAATGGCTTGCAGTTCTTTCCGGGACCTTTTCTGATCGTCGCGGCGATCTTCTTCGCGCCGTTAGCTTTGGTCCTGCCGCTGTTTGATTCTCTCGATAAGCAGCGAAACTTTACACTGGGGTACATATGCACCGCTCGCAAACCAGCTTGATGTTGTTCGTCGCGTTCTTGTCGGCTCCGATTTGGGCCGCCGATCTTTCCGGCGATTCTGCTCTGGAGTTTACCCGCAAGGCCGTACTGTTTGGTCCCCGGCCATCGGGCTCAGATGCGAACATGCAGTTGCAGGCCTACATCCTGGCGCAACTGAAAGCCTGCAAGTGTCAGGTGACCGAAGATCCATTCCGAGGCAGTACGCCCCGAGGGCAAATCGCGATGAAGAACATCATCGCGAAGTTTCCCGGAACCTCCGGCCGTGCGATTGCGATCACTGGCCACTTCGATACGAAGTACTTCCCGAATCGCAAATTCGTGGGAGCCAGCGACGGAGGCTCTTCTACAGGTTTACTGCTGGAACTGGCGCGCGTGTTGACTGGAGAGACTCGCAAGGACGATGTGTATCTCGTGTTCTTTGACGGGGAAGAGGCTGTGGGTGAATGGAGCGACAACGACAAGCTCTACGGCAGCCGTCATCTCGCGCAGCGCTGGAAGGCCGACGGGACGCTTTCGAAGTTGAAGGGTTTGATCAACGTCGACATGATTGGGGATCGGCAGCTAAACATCAAGCAGGAGACCAATTCGACGGCCGGGTTGCGGCAATTAGTTTGGAAGGTGGCCTCCGACCTCGGATATCAATCGAGCTTCGTGCAGCAGAGCATTGAGATCGACGACGATCACATGCCGTTTCTGCAATTCAGTGCACCCGCGCTGGATTTGATTGATTTTGACTACGCGCCGTGGCACGAAGACACGGATACGATGGACAAGCTAAGCGCCCAAAGTCTACAGATCGTGGGACGGGTGGTGGTCGAGTCGATCCATCGGCTGGAAAAACAGTAGCAGCCGGTCTAAAATCGGTGGGGAATTGGAAAAGGAGACGGCATGAAACTTTCTGCTAGCGCCATCCTGGGGATCGTTGCGCTCACTTCTGTCGCGTTTGGGCAATGGTCTGCATATCCGATTAAAGCCCCTCGAACGGCGGACGGGAAGGTCGATTTCGCGGGAGCTCCTCCGAAGATGGCCGACGGCAAGCCGGATTTTTCCGGGCTATGGGAGCCAGCGCGGGGTGCGGATCAGAAGGGGCAGACGTTTAACGCGATGCCTCCGCTGCCGTTCAATATTCCAATCAAACCGGAGGATCCTCCGGTGGCGCAGTTCTTCAATATCGGCGCAGGCTTCAAAGAAGGTCTGCCGATGACGCCGTGGGCCGCGGAATTGCGCGCCAAGCGTAAAGCGAATAACAACAAGGACAACCCGGACGCGCTGTGCCTGCCGTTAGGTTTGACGCAACTGCATATGCATATTCAGCCGCGAAAGGTGATCCAGACCTCGCGTGAAATCGTGGTGATGTATGAGGCGAACGGCAACACCCGCCAGATTCTGATGGATGGCAGACCACTGCCGAAGAACAGTCCGACGCCGTGGTGGTACGGATATTCGGTTGGGCATTGGGAGGGCGACACGCTGGTGGTGGAAACGGTCGGTTTCCGCGACGACGTGTGGCTGGACGTGGAAGGTAGTCCACTTACGGAGACGGGCAAAATGACGGAGCGCTGGAGCCGTCCGAAGTTTGGTTTGATGCAGGTGGATGTCACGATCGAAGACCCGAAAGCCTACACCAAACCCTTCACGGTCCGGATCAATCATCAACTGATGCCGGACACGGAATTGATGGAATTTGTGTGCGAGGAGCGGGATGCGGTTCACTATGTGGGGAAGTAGAGGTTGATCCGGGCTTTTGCTGGCCTGCTGCCATGTGGCCGGGTTTGCACGAACCTCTTCTGGGTTCCCCGTTTAGAGCAGCGCTGCATCAGAAGGTTCTGGCTCCGTCGAGCACCGCTCCTTCAGTATACTTATTTCGGCAAACCCAACTTGGGTCCGAGTTGGAGGTTTTCGGTACAGGTTAGTTCCCAGCCCCATACACATTGGAGTGTTAGTATATTTCAGCCGTATGGCAGGGCACACGGAAATGAGGTTTCGGCTACTATGGTCCCGTTGCGATGACACCCAATCCAATTTCTCGCAGATCTTTCTACCCGCTTTTGATCACTGTGCTCGGCGGAGCGGTGGTTGCCGTGGCTGGAATTCCGGCTGCGATCTACTTGCTAATGAAGCCGAGAAACAGCGGCGGAACCGATCTGGTGGAGATCGCCGATATCAATCAACTCCAGCAGGGCAAGCCCGAGGAGATTGTATATTTCCGGACGCGCATTGATGCCTGGCGTCGGGTTAAAGAAAAGACCACGACCTGGGTGGTGAAGACCGACGCGAGCAACGTGGTTGCATTTGTCCCACAATGCACACATCTCGGATGTATCTATCACTGGGAGGCAGCCGGTAAGAACTTCATCTGCCCTTGCCATGCTTCGGTGTTTGCCATTGATGGCACAGTTATGGAAGGTCCCGCACCGCGCCCCCTGGACCGTTATGTAACCAAGGTTGAGCGGGGCAAGGTATTGGTCGGTCCTGAGATGATTAGGCGGACCTGAAGGATTCCCCCATGTTCAACAACGTGCGCGAATGGCTCCAGGACCGAACTGGCATCCCAGGAGCTCTCAATCATTTCCTAAACGAACCGATTCCAGCGTCTGCGGGTTGGCATCAAGTGTTCGGCAGCGTGGCGTTGTTCGCATTTCTGCTGCAGCTTACCACTGGCTTCCTACTGGCTTTAAACTATGGGGCGACCCCCGCCGAAGCCCATGCCAGCGTGCGTTATATCATGACGCAGTTGACCGGCGGACCGATCATTCGAGGCCTGCACTTCTGGGGGGCCAGCGCCATGATCGTCGTGGTTGTGCTCCACATGCTGCAGGCGTTTGTGTGGGGTGCCTATAAGCGGCCTCGCGAAGTGACATGGATCGTCGGTTGTCTGCTTTTGCTGCTGACGCTGGGATTTGGACTTACCGGATACCTGCTGCCTTGGGATAATCGGGCGTATTGGGGCACCACCGTTACCACGCAGATCGCGGCGTTGGCTCCGGGTGCGGGGCCGATTGTCGAACGGTTGTTAGGAGTGGAGAACGGGGCCATCGGGATCGTGACGTTCTCGCGATTCTATGCCGCCCACGTGATGCTTTTGCCTCTGATTACCCTCGGGCTCTGCCTGCTCCACGTATACTTGGTGCGCCGCCACGGCGTCACGCCGACACCTGCGGATGCAGATCGCCCCAAGAAAATGTTTTACCCGGAGCAGGTGTTTAAAGACACGTTTGCGATCTTTCTGTACGTGGCCGTGCTTGGTCTGCTGGCGAGTTTCGCGCTTGTGGGCCTCGGATCCATGGCGGATCCGACAGACACGAGTTACATCCCGCGGCCGGAGTGGTATTTCCTCTTCCTGTTCCAGATGTTGAAGTTGTTTGAAGGCCCGTTAGAGATTGTGGGAGCGGTTGTATTGCCCACGATCGCGATCATCTTCCTGATCCTGACGCCCTTCATCGATCGCGGAGCGGCAATTCGTGTGCGGAAGCGCACGTTTGCAATCGGCTTGGTCTTGCTTGGCTCACTAGGCTGGGCAGGCTTAACCGAGAGGGCGATCGCGACCACTCCAGCGAATACGGAAGATGCGCACGCCGGATTGAAGGAGCGCGAAACATGGCGGGAGATTCCGGCAGAGCATTTGGCGGCGATCGGGTACTTCCGTTCCGCGAATTGCGCGGAGTGCCATGTTCTTGGCCGCTCCGGCATGGCCCCGGATCTGGGGCGCGATCTGGCGGCGAAACCGGTCGACTGGATGGAACAACACTTCGCCAAACCGACCGCAGCAGCGGCGGAAACAAACCTAACCACTGTGCAGATTCACAGCCTTGTAGCTCTCGTGACGAAGCGGGATGACAAGGCTCTCGACGCCTGGAATCTTGCACCGGAGGAAGCAATTCAAGGGGCGATCCTTTTTCAGAACCGCCGCTGCGGAAATTGCCACCGTTTGAACGGGGTCGGAGGGAATCTTGGACCCCCGATGAATGGGTTGGCGCAAAGGCGCCAACGAAATTGGGTTATGGGACACTTTGCCGAACCCAAAAAGTATCTTCCGGAAAGCCGCATGCCCTCATTTCAATTTGAGAAGCAGGATCTCGCTCGGATCACGGATTACGTGATGTCGATTCCGAAGTGAATTAGCCATCCAATCGTGCTTATCCGGTTGGATCGGCTTGCCCGTGTGGCGCAATGTACGCAGATCGCGATATACTAAAACGTCTAACGCTGTTGAGTCAGTGCTAGGTGTCGCAAGTCGTTTGACACAAGAGTTGACGATACGGCCACCGATTTTGGGACCTGCAAGCGGTTCTGCTACAAACTCAATAGATTAGAATATTGGACAGGTGGCCGAGTGGTTAATGGCAGCAGACTGTAAATCTGCCTCTCCTTGCGAGATACGGAGGTTCGAATCCTCCCCTGTCCACCAGTTTCTCAAGTTTAGTATCATTAAAAGAGTTTGCCGTTGTAGCTCAGTTGGTAGAGTGCGTCCTTGGTAAGGACGAGGTCACCAGTTCAATCCTGG
>JBDTUY010000018.1:0-20567 GCA_040007495.1 Acidobacteriota bacterium
TCCACGTCATCCTAACCCCGTCATTCCTACCCGGAGAAAGGGTCAGCCCCGGACGATTTCGATCCCGCAAAACGCTTCCCTGCGGCCACCGGTCCGAACTACCCGACACTAGGTATATTCGGCTTTTATAGACCTAAGCTTTAGTCAAGTACTATGGTCGTTCCCAAGAAAATCCGCGCTCCAAACGATAGTTTCCTGGAGATCTTTCGACCCAGATACCTCGTCACAGATTGTTCATCATAGGCAACAACTCGCGAACGATCTTCATCGCGACCGGCCCCACCGTCACCACAAACAGCGACGGAAGGATACAGAAAAAGATGGGAAAGATAAGTTTGACGCCCAGTTTCGCGGCCTTTTCCTCGGCCACCTGCCGGGCCTGCACCCGCATGAAATCCGCGTGTGCGCGCAAGCTCTGCGCGACGCCAGTGCCGAAGCGATCGGCCTGGATCAGCACCGCCACCAGCTTCTTCAAGTCGTCCACACCGGTCCGCTCGGCCAGATTACGCAGCGCTTCGACGCGCCGCTTGCCGGCTTTCAACTCCAAATTGACGAAACCGAATTCTTCGCTGATTTCGGGATGCGCATGCTCCAATTCTTTGGAGACCTGCAAGATCGCCTGATCCAAACCCAGCCCGCTCTCTACGCAAACCACCATGAGGTCTAGCGAGTTAGGCAGTCCTTTCGCGATTTCATGCTGGCGTTTTCCCGCCAGCCGGCGAACATACTCATTTGGACCAAAAAACCCGAGGCCCGTCGCCGCGAGAATCACTGCGATTTTGTTGCCGGGATCCCAGGTCGCGCCCAACACCGCCGAGCCAGCCAGCAAGGGCAGCGCGATCGCCAGTGAGCCTTTGGCGCCGTATAGGATTTTTAAGGCGTTGTCGCCCTTGATTCCCGCACGGATCAGACGCCGGCGCATCACCGTAACATCTTTGGGCGACTGCGGGACGAAATTCCCCAGCCGCTTGATCAAATCGTGGAATGCCAGGCTGGGGTGGGATGGCATGTGAGCGGTCGGCTCCATTGTCCCCACCACTCGCTCCAACGCTTCCTTGGGACGAACATACAACTTCATCCCGACGGCGGAGACCGCAGCCACTACGCCCATGAAAATCAAGACTGTCAACAGGAGAAACATTGAATCCGACCTCTTAAACGCAAACCATGCCACATCTCTATCTAGGCTGCCTGGACCAAACCAAGCTGGATCAGACTTCGATGTTCACGATTTTCCGCATAATCAAATACCCGACGAGCTGTAGAAAAACCGCCGCAGCCAACATCATTTGCCCCACTTCATCCGTAAAAAAAAACGCCACATAGTCGGGGTTGGTGTAAAACATCAGGACGCCGACTCCGATCGGGATGGAACTCAAAGTTGAGGCCGTCATCTTGCCATGCGCGCTTACGGCCCGAATCCTACCCCTAAGTTTGAAGCGCTCGCGGATAATATACGCCAGCTTGTCTAGGATTTCCGCCAGGTTGCCGCCGGTGCGTTTCTGGAGCAGCACTGCGCTCACAAAGAAATGTACGTCGAGAGAGGGCACCCGAGTGGCGAACTTTTGCAGCGCCGTTTCGATCGGAAGCCCCAGGTTATGTTCCTCAAAGGTTCGCCGGAACTCACCCGCAATCGGCTCCTGAAATTCGCGATAAATCATTTCGAGCGAGACGGAAAACGCGTGACCCGCCCGCATCGACCGCGATATGAATTCGAGTGTTTCCGGAAATAATTCTTCAAACCGGTGTAGGCGACCCTTCCGGAGCCACCACACGTAACCGACCGGCCCGACACTTGCGATGAACCCTATTACCACTGCGATCACAACCGGCAACGACAGGATGAGCCAGGCTACGCCTACGCCGGCCGAAAACGCCATCAGGCAAAGATGCACCAGCCGCGCCGGGGTCCATTTGCTCAGGCCCGCCTGTTCCAGAAAGATCGTGATCTTGGGCCCCAACTGATATTTTTCGACCAGCAATTGGGCAAACTTATTCTTGACCGATTGCTGCGTCTGCATGACCGAGGCCGTGGCACTGGATCCGTCCTTGCTCTTCTTCTTAGCACCGGTTTTGACAACGCCCGTGAGACGTTCCTTGATGCGGACCGCGTCGGAACTTTTGAAGTACTTAGAGACGACAAACCAGCCGGCCATACTGGCCAACCACACCACCGCCGCCAAGATAATTAATGCGCTCATCGAACTCTAAGCCTCCTCGGGCCTTGCTTGGATCTTCGCCCGGACATTACCACCTAGACATCCACGACTTCGTCGAACAGATCGGGCCTGAGCCGGATGCCTGCGGCCAGCAATTTTTCATAGAATTTCGGCCGGATACCAGTCGCTGCGAACCGGCCGACGACCTTGCCGTCCGGATCCAAGCCGCGCTTTTCAAATACAAACAAATCCTGCAAGGTAACTACTTCCCCTTCCATGCCGGTCACCTCCGTGATGGAAGTCACACGCCGGGACCCGTCGCTCATACGCGCAGCCTGCACCAATAAGTTCACGGCGCTAGCAATCTGCTGCCGGATGGAATTCATCTGCATGTTCGAGTTCGCCAGCGAAACCATGACCTCCAGCCGGCTCACCCCATCGCGCGGTGAATTGGCGTGGATGGTAGTCAACGATCCGTCGTGACCCGTGTTCATGGCCTGCAACATGTCGAGCGCTTCCTCGCCACGGACTTCGCCGACGACGATGCGGTCCGGACGCATACGTAGACTGTTGACCAGCAACTCTCGCTGCCGGACCGCACCATGCCCCTCAAGGTTGGGAGGACGGGTTTCCAGACGCGCGACGTGCGGCTGCTTCAATTGAAGTTCCGCCGCGTCTTCGATGGTGACGATGCGTTCTTTGTTGTTGATGAAGATGGAGAGCGCGTTCAACAGCGTAGTTTTACCGGAACCCGTACCGCCCATGATGATGATGTTCATGCGCGCCTTAACGGCGGCTTCAAGCAACTCCATCATGCCGGGGGACATGGCACGGCGGTCCACCAGATCGGACGGCATCAGTTTGTCGGTTGAGAAACGGCGGATCGAGAGCAAAGCTCCATCGACGGCCAGCGGCGGAATGATGGCGTTGACGCGCGATCCGTCCAGCAAGCGCGCATCGACCATCGGCGTCGATTCATCGATGCGCCGGCCGACCTGGCTGACGATCTTATCGATGATGCGCAACAGATGCTGCTCGTCGCGGAAGGTGACGCTGGTCAGTTCAAGCAGACCTCGGCGCTCTACGTAAACCTGCTTCGAGGTGTTTACCAGAATATCGGAGATGGTCGGATCGGCCAACAGCGGCTCCAGCGGCCCCAGGCCGAAAACCTCGTCCAGCACTTCTTCGCTGATCTGCTGCTTTTCGACGGAGCTCAGAAGCGTCGGTTCGGAGTCGATCAGCTGGATCACGGCCTGGCGAACTTCGGCCCGCACCCTCTGGTTATCGATGGTGGCCAACGCCTCCAGGTTGATCTTATCCACCAGCTTGCGGTGCAGGGTGAATTTCAGCTCCTGGTATTCCGGCTTAAGACTCGTCTTGGGTTTGACAGAGCTCTTCATCAGGCGCTGTTCCCAGGAGACCTGTTGGCTGTTCTTGTTTCCGTTTTCGGTGGAAGAAAACATACTGGTTTGTGCTTAGTCCTTCACTCGCAGCCGTTCCGGCTCGAAATTCTCGGGTGCCGCTGATCCACTTACATGTTCAACCGTCAACCGTTCAACACTTCTCACCTGCCGCCGACCGACCTAGGCTCGCGCCAACTGGCGGGTCGCCCCCGCTGGCTTGACCGATTCCGTGCCCGGTGCCGATGGCGGTCCGCCGGGTTGGCCTAAAGACTCGCATAGCCGCCCAGCGATCGCTTCCACCGACCGGCCCAATTCTGATTCGGTTCCCAGTGGCTGACCCAGCGTCACCACGCGATGCAGCGCGAAATAATCATTCGGCAGGCGCGCATGCACCGGACAACCGAACAAGCGTTCCATATCCGCGGTTTTAATGTCGTCGTGCCGGTCCACGCGATTGACTACGACATGAAATCGCTCCGGCGGAAATCCCAATTGATTCAAAAGGTTCACGGCCTTGCGCGTAAGATGAAGGCTGGGCAACTCAGCGGTGGAGACCATGAAAGACCGGTCGCATTCGGCTGTGACCATCAGGCTCATCTTGCTAAACACCGTGGGCAGGTCCAACAATACCCAGTCGTAAACCTTGGTGGCCGCATCCGCGACCATGCGCAGCCGCGTTGGATCGATCGGGTCCGCGTAGGGAGCCGCCGGCGCAGGCAGAATATCCACGCCGCCGTAATTCACCGTCAGCTCATTCCACGCCGCCAGGTCCAGATTCCCGGCCTGTTCCAGAGCGTCTACCAGCGAATGGCTGTGGCTCAATTTTAGATAGAACCCGATGGTGCCGCCGGTCAGATCGCAATCGACCAGCAAGATGCGCTTGCCGGTGAGCCTCTGCAAAGAAAAAGCGATCTGCGTGGCCAACGTCGATGCCCCTGAACCAGGCTTGGAACTGGAGAAGCCGACCAGGTACCCGGCTTTTATCGCAAGCGGAGTTTCCGGAGCCGTCATGCGCCGCAACCGGACTAGGGCCTCGCGCTGGGTGGATAGATCAAACGGGGAGTGGAAGAATTCGACCGCGCCCGCACGCACCGACTGCACAATCGTCTGGGAATCGTTGTGAGTGTGAAGGCCCACCACCTGAATCGGTGGCGAGAAGGCCGCCAGGTCCCGAATCAAGTCCAAGGCCAGAGCCAGATCGGTTGCCAAGTCCAGCAAAACGACCTGGGGTTTGAGCTGCTTGACTCGAATCTCAAGCGTCTGCTGAGGCGGATAACTCTTCATGTCCGCCAACAGCTGAAAGGCACGCACCTGTGGCAGTGTTTCCAGAAACTGACTGGCCAGCTCCCGGTTGGGACAGATCAACAGGGCCGTGATTTCAGGCTCCGCGTGGTTGCGCGAACTCATCGCGAACCCTCCCTTTTCCACTGATCGCTCGCCGGTCTCATCTTGCTTATCGGTTCCACTTGCTCGTTTGGTTTCCCTGATTGGTTTCCATCTCTGCGGCGCGCCAGGTTTTTTTACCGGGCCAGCACTCCTCGGCAAATTCCAGAATTTCCCTGGCGGCGGCTTACTCTACTTGCCGGCTGCAGACTTTTTCGATGAGGTCGTAGCCTTACCCAGACTCTTGACCGGTTTGCCCTTCACCCTGGGCCCGCGCATATCATCCTCGGGAGCGGGCTTCATGAACTCTAATGGGTATTCCAACTCCGGTGTGGGGTCGTTCGGGCTCAACGGACTGGTAATCATGGGGGTAACCATCATGATTAACTCAAGATCCTCTCTGGCTTCGGCCTTGGTCTTAAATAGGGTTCCTAGAATCGGGACGCTACCGATCCAAGGGATCTTCGAAAATGATTCGCTCGCCTGCTTGTCAATCAGCCCGGCCACGATAAAACTCTGGCCGTCGCCCAGTTCCACCTTGGTTTCAGTTCTGCGCGTGGTAAGCCCAGGGACCGGACCACCGTTGAAATCTAGCGCGGATACTTCTTGAAATAGTGCCAGCTGAATCGTGTCATTCGGCGTGATGGTCGGCGTAAACCGAAGCCGAATTCCGTATTCTTTGAAAGCAATGGTGACGGCAGCCGAGACGCCGCCCTGCGGCACCTGGTATGGAAACTCACCGCCGACCAGGAGGCTGGCCTCTTGTTTGTTGGAGGTAACGAGATTGGGCTCCGACAGAACTTGCAGGATGCTTTGGTTTTCAAGCGCCTTAATAAAGGCTTCTATGTTCAGCCCTTTGCTAAAGGCATGAATATTGGTGACCGCCGTGGCCGCGCTGGTGATGCTTCCGATCGCCTTGAAAATCCCCGACGGCGCGGTGCCTGCGGCAAGCCCGTTGATATTGATGCCCAGGTCGCTTGCCCGCTTACGGTCCAGTTGAGCAAACTTGACCCGCAACAAGACCTGTTTCTCGATTGCGGCCACCGGCAGGCGCATGTTGTTGACTACGTTCTTGGCAACCACCGCTGCCAGGGCCGCTGCGCGATCCATCACTTCCTTGCTGGACACCAGTCCACTCAGGACGATCGATTCCCCCGACGTGCGAACGTCAATAGGCTCGGCCGGGAAAGTCTCACGCAGTAGTCGGCGCAGCGGATCGATATTGAGACCCACCGTGACGCTGTAGATCATGGGCTGCTCTTTGCCCGTAAAAATAACGATGTCGGTCGAGCCAATCCCTTTGGCCATAATCATGACCTGCCGGGTCGACATGGGATTTAGATCGGCGACGCCGGGATCGGCCGTCAGAAGCTTGGTGATGTCGTCCGGATACTCCACCATGACGGTCTGACCCATGCTCAGGTGCATTTCCTGAGCGCGCTGCGCCCATGCGCTGCTTGCGGCCAGTAGGCTCGCCAACGCAAAGGCCGCCATCCGCCGACGGCCCGCTCTCCATGCTCGAATCCCATTCATCGCAGTATCCTTACCCGTCGTTGGCTGTTCCCGAAGGACCCCGCCACCGACGCTTTCCAAACCTGTGGTTTCAAATTCGCTGCTGCCTGGCCTGCACTTACGTTGTGACTTCTGGATCACTTTTTGTCATCGCCGCGCGGCACCACTTCGACCGTGCGTGTCGTTCCCCGGATCACGATGATCTCTGGCGGCGCAGCGGGGGGCGGTGGCGGCGGCGGGGGCAACGCCACGGCTACTGCCACAGGAGCCGGCGCCGGTGCGGGACGCGGCCTTGCGTGGGCCACCGGAGCCGGGGCAGGCGCGGATTCAGCCTGCTGCGCCGCGCGGCGCCGTTTCGTTCCGCCATACAGCTCTGCCGATGTACTGCCCGAGGTATTGGCGATCTCCTGATCGCTCGAATTCCGCAGTACCAACTGAATGCGGCCCTCATTGTTCGAGAGCGTCAGCAGTTCCGACTGATCGGGCGTTGCCAGTAGTGTGACGGTGGGCGTGCTCATCGGCTTGCCGCCTGCGTCGGCCTCCATGCGCTGGCCGGCGGAGAGCACCTGCATATTCTGCAAAACCGTGCTGGTCATGTTGTCGTCCCCGCCATTGGGAGGACGCCCGGTGACCAGCACATCGACGTGCATGCCCGGCAACACGAAGCCCGCTACACCGCCGACATCGTTCACCCGGATCGTGACTGCGCGCATGCCGACCGGAATCGTCGGCGCCAAACCTAGCCCGCTGCCTTTGACGGCAAGGCGTCCATCCAGGATCGCCTCATCCAGCAAGACATTGGAAATCACCGGTCGATCGAGGACATCCTCAACTTTGGAAAACGCTCCTTTAGGGAACGCACTCACGGCGATCTTGCCGAGCTTCACATCCGCAGGCCGGACCATGACGCCCACACCCAGAGGCCGCGTCGCTAAAACGATGTCCATGTCCTGCGCGCGCGGAGCGGCTGCGCCGGGACTGGAGCGCGCCGTGAATTGGTAAAACACGCTGGAAACCACCAGCGCGAACACCAGACTGACACCCAATACGGTTAGAAACCTATGGTCCATACGATCCTTCTCCTCCGGATACCCCTGCTCGGGCTACCCGTTGCCCTTGCGTCCCATGCCCAGAACTGCCCTTGCGAAATCTTCGCCGTCTAATCCCTAAACCCGCGCTACACCCGCGGAACCAGTGCCAACCACACACCCAACGCGATGGCCGGCGCATACGGAATTGATTCATCACGTTGTTTTTGCTGCGGACTGCGGTGCTCCACAGCCGCCTGATTCACAGCTCGACCCTGTGACGCAATCAGCCCACGCAGCCCGCGAACCGCCAATACGGCCACTGCGATCAACCCGCCTACACCCGCCGTCCACAACGCCGCTTCCAATACCTTGCCCGTCCCCAACAGCGCGCCGAATCCGGCCATCAGCTTCACATCCCCGCCGCCCATGCCGCCCAGCAGATAGAAAATGAGAAATACACCAAACCCCGCCACCGCGCCGCCCAGACCATATCCCAATCCAAGCCAGCCATACTCCCCGACCTGCCATCCCAATCCGCCCGTCAGAGCGGCCACACAAATCCAATTCGAAATCTGCCGACGACGTAGGTCGTCGATCACAGCAGCCAAGCCAACCAGCAGTGCAATCCCAACCTGGGCGCTCATGCTTTCACCGGCTTATTGGAACCGAACGATCGGGCCGCTGGAACTCCGTTACCCACCGCACCGATCTCCGCACTCTCCAACCCGACGCCGTGTGCCGCTTGCTGCGCTGGTTTCGCTGGACTCTTGCGAGCCGGGTGCATGCTGACTCCCAACATCAACGGCGCCAAGAATCCGGACTGTAGCGCAAACTCGGCTAAACCTTTTCCCGACGGAAGCCGCCAACTCATCGGATCCATCCACTCAACAGGCAACGATGTTGGCACCGACGTACGGCGCTTCAGTGAGGCACTCGATCGAATCGTACCGACGACAGCCGCAGGTGTTGTGATTCTTCCCGAGGCCGGAGCAGACGAAGAAACGGACACAGCCTCGGCGCTGGTTATACCGCGCATCGGAACTGGTCCTTTCACTCGCATTGCCGTTGAGGCTCCCAATGCAAGTAATTCGGCACAGTCGGGGGTTTTCATTAGGCTTCTGCGATAGAGTGTCGACACCTTAGAACTTTCAGCCCAGTGTTTGGGCCGATGGCGTGCGGAAGGGAGGCGATTAGGCCGGGAAAGGCCCCTTCGTAACCGTTTCAGGGCTTGCGGGATAGAGCTAGGTCAACTGGGGGCTGGTTCTGCAATGGGTTTAGTACCAGTGGGTTTGCGATCACCTTATTTCGGACTAAGAGAATTCGCTTACCATCCGCATCGCTATCGGCAATACTCCACTCTGGGTCGAGTTTCAGCAGCTGCACGATGGCGCTGGTAACCGGCATCAGCACAAGATCGAACTGGTACTGCTCCATTAAAGGTTTCCACCGCCAGTCGCCGCCGCTGATTTGCAGATATTGGTTGCCGATCTCCGGGCCATAGAAATCGCTGCGGCCGTCGACAAAAACTTTTAGCGCCGGGTTGGTGTAAATCAGATAGTCGCCCCACTGGTCCGTGGTGAACACGCGAGATCGCGCGATCAGGTCGGCATGCTCGTGAACCAGCCTGGTGGGAAATATGGCATCCGGAAAATCCTTCGGCCATTTCATCGCTGGACCCACCAATATGAGTCCGGCGACCACGGCCCATGGCAGGATGCTCATACGGCGGAAGCCTGACAGGGAGTCGGCAGCCATCTGGTTCAGGATTCCGGTAAGGGAATTCTTCTTATCCGCGGCCGACCACTGTTTCCACCAATCGGAAAGTTGCGCAGCCAGCACCGGGGTGGTCACGGTCACGAAGATCGGCACGTGTCGAACACTGGCCAGCGACATGTGCGCCCAAAAAACGATCCACAGACCTTCTGAAATTTGGCGGCGGCGAAAAAGGGTGCCGGCCACAATCAGACCGACCAGCAGCAGTCCTTCGAACTGCATCATGTTTTCGTTACGGAAGGCAGGCGATTGGAACTCCTGCACTACGTTCTTGATCCAATCCGAGCGCAAGTATTCAATCACATGCTTGTGCAGATTCCAACCATAGGGATTGACTAGCGTAGCGAGGCCGCAGGCGATTGTCAGCTTGAGATACCGCACTGCATCGCGAATTGTCCGTCCATTCCCAAGCCAGACCTCGGCCGCTGTACCGATTGCGGTTAAGCCCAAAACTGCAATCAAAGAAAGGAAGCCGCCGTGGAGATTGGTCCAGACCATCGTGATCGGCACCAGCCACCACACGCGCCGCGTGGGATGCAGGCGGTCGGCTTCAATGATCCACATCGAGATCGCCAGCAGCAGTAGCGTGAATACATGGGGCCGCGCCAGAAAATGAATCGAAGCCGCGCCCATTCCCAGCAGCGCCACAGCCAACGCAATAAACAGGTGGGTTCCGCGATACGCCATGCGGCGAATCAGCAGCGTGCCAAAGGCCGTGATCATCACAGCCGCCAACAAAATAACTCCTTTAAGTCCGGCCGCGCGATGTACCAGTGCGTCAATCACATCCGCGAGCCATTCCCAGGCAAACCACGGCTGTCCGGCTTTGGAAAAGGAATAGAGATCCTGGTAAGGGACCGCATGATGGTCCAAGATGTACTCGCCGGTACGAATATGCCAACCAGCATCCGCATCGCCCAGCAAGCCTTCGCCGCCCGAGCCGGAGCTCGCGAACAGCCAAACTAACAAGGCTAGAAAGAACAGGTCCGCCAGCGAAGGGATCAGCAGACGTGCCCAGCGCTTCTCCAACAACGATTCGATGCTGCGGCCAGACGTGCGACGGGTCGCTTTACCGGCGGATTTGAGAACGGAATCTGCTGTAGCCAGTGTGTGTGGCGGTGTCATGCTGTATGCCCTGTTCGAATCGCCCAGCTAGGGAACTCGAAGCACTAGGGCGTAATCGGCAGGACACCGCGAAATGAGTAGACGACGGAGCGGAGGGTGACTGGAAGGCCGGTTCCGAACTGTTTGGAACCGGCAGCCGGGAACGGTTCCCGGTTGTTGAGTTGGTAACCCGCCTTCCAGAAAGACGCACGGGGCTCGTACTTCTACGACGCGTGTTCTAAACGGATCATCGGTTCGGCCGGATGATCCAGTCCCAGAAACCGGCGGCCCTGAATCGCGAGCTCAAACCGGTCCTTGACGCCGGTCTTCTCAAAGATATGCATCAGGTGGACCTTCACGGTCCCGGCGGTGATCGACAAAGCGGCCGCGATCTCTTTATTCTTGAGCCCGCCGCACACTTTCTGCACGATTTCGCGCTCCCGAGGCGTCAACCTGGGCGACGATCTCCGGTCCATGTGACTGACCGTCTGATCCACTGAGCCTTCGATCCAAATATTGCCCTGCCCCACGGATCGAAGGCAATCAACCACCGACGTCAACGGAAGTGTCTTCTTTAGAACGCCGCGCGCGCCCAACTGCAAAGCACGGAAGCAATCTACCTCGGCCAGCTCATTCACCCACAAAATCGGGTAGCATTGCGGCCAACTATTCTTGACATCGGCGATGAACTGAAACACCATCTTCAGGCCGGCTGCGGGATCGATAAGAATAATGTCGGGATGCAATTCGCGCGCCGAGTTCAGCGCCTCACTCAGCGTCAAAGCTGAGCCAAGGTAGGTGAACTCCTCCGAGTGATCCAAAACCTTACTCAAACCTTCTGCTGCGATTGGCTGCGACTCACACGCGAATACTGTAACGGCTCTCACTTCGTTGTCCTCTTCCCAACACTTGGATATAACCCCGTACTAAACCTAGTCATGTACTTCCTGGGCCTATGTTTGACATCGTCGGTAGCAAACCGAGCGGATAGGTACTAAGTGCCGATTTTGTACTTACTTAGCTGCGCTTGTTGGCACAGATTCCAAGCAGAGGCACAGCGCTATTCCTTCGCAATGTGTATGATGCGTGGGCCACACTGGATCGTTACAAAGAAAAATGAATCGCCGAGAGGGTCGGACATTTTGAGTTCCAAAATTGAGCGGGGAGGCATCGCGGAGAATGTGTACTACAGTGAATTGGGTGACGAAGCGTCTTTCGCAGCCGTTGGAGAGCCATGCCGCCGTTCAAAATCACCGCGTCCCGAAGTCTGATCGCCATCGTTGCTGTGGGGTTCATCCTCACGACCGCTGGACCTTGGCGTCGCGCAAACAGGTGAGCCTAAGAGCGCACCGCAATGGACTGTTCTGCTGGACGGGACAAGCGGAGACTCGATGAGGAAGCGGCCTCTGTCAAAACAAAAACTTATGACTCGCAACTGGCGTGCGGCAGCGCGGTTCTCGAAACTCTAGAATCGTCGAACAAAACCGACGTTCTCACTTCTCACTCCAGCACTTCCACAAACTCTGCGACGATTCGGAAGCGGTCCTCCTCCGGGTCCAGATCCCAGGAGTCGAATTCGGGATTCAGCGCTTCCAGACGAATCCGCTGATGACCCCACGTGCCGTCGGGATTCTTGGATTTCTCGGAGTAGTATTTTTTTACCGTGTAGCGGTCATTCGCCCCGCCGCCCAGTTGCTCCACCAGCACCAGTCGCCCCTGCCTGGACCCGGTTACGCCGGAGCGAAACACGCATAGGCTGCCGTCCGGAATCCTCGGCTCCATGGAACGTCCGGCGATCCTTGCGACGAACATATCTTCCGTTAGCCGGAGACCGTTAGGTGCCTCTTCCCAGCCATCCTCGGTTACTTCGTGATTCTCCAGGAACCGGCCTGCGGCCACCGCCAGCGAGTATTTCGGCAGGTGGGTTCGGAACGGCAGCGGGGTCGATTGCACATGCTGCCGGTATTGCCGGGTCAGTGCTCTGGCGAAGTCTTCGACGATCACCTCGCGTGGTTCGGAGATCTGAATGCTATTGGACAGCGAGTCCTGTAGATACGCCATTAGCCGGACTGAGCCGAGTTCCGCTGCCTTGCCTTCCAGATCGAATTCAAGTTCCGCAAGCACTTCCGCTTCTTCCTGCGCGTCCTCCGGCAGGATGGTTTCCCAATCCCGCCGCAGCCGGACGTGCAGTGTTCCGGTTGCGGGATCTTCCAGCAGCACCCCGGCGTTGACCTCGGAACCAAGCGCAAGCTTGAGGATGTAGAGCTTGGCAGTATGCGTGGCAGCGACGACGGTCATGGGGTACCCACGGGCGAAGAGGAAAGGAGACGAAGATCCTTGAGCCGCAGATGAACGCAGATAAGTGCAGATAAAAATCTCGCCGGTAATCTGCGTTTATCTGCGTTCATCTGCGGCTAATTCATTTCTTCCGGCAAGCCTGGCACAGTGCTTATCGGCCAAAGATAGCGAACTTCACACCGGCCTGTCGTTCGATCAGCCGGCTTACTTGACCGGCTCCGGCGCGTAGTAGACGGTCTTGGCCCGGACAATCACGTTAGGGATCGTCGGTAGTTCTACCCGGACGTTGTGACGAAGTTTGTAGTCGCCCGGCACTTGAGGGACGTAGCGCAGGATGTACTGGGTGGTGATTTCCCCCGCTATGGCCGTGATGGACTTGAAGATCGAGCCCAGAATCACGTTCATGTAGCCGCCCGTGCCCTCTGCGAATTCCCGGTTGCCGTCGTTGGCAGGACGCGACAAAAAGCCCTGCGTATCCGAGTATGGATTGAGCAGTGGATACTCCACGCGCCCACCGGTTTCCGCAGCCAGCCGCCGCAGCACTTTGCTCGAATCGCTGGTGAAGCCATTGGCTTCCGTCGACACCGCGAAAATCGAAACCAGATTGCGCTGCGCGATCTCCAGCACTTCGTCCAAGGTGTGTTTGGATGCGCTATCGGAGCCATCCCCGATCACCACAATCACGCGATGCGGCTCCAGCGGTTCGCCCGGAACCAGCTTGCGATTGGTGCACGCCTCCCAGATCGCATCGTAGAACGCCGCTCCGCCAGCGGGTGTCAGCTTGTTCAGCTTCGCGACGATGGGGTCCGAATCGGAGGTGGTGTTCACCATCACTTCCGCCTTGGTGCCGTAGCCAACCAAATATCCCGAGTATTTCTTATCCCCCGGCAGCAACTGCAGCACCATTTCGACGGTCATTTCCTGGTAGCGTTTCCAATTGCTCTTCATGTTATTGGATAGGTCGACCAGGAAGCCTACCACTACCGGCTGATTGCGATCGGCGTTGAAATACTTGATGGTTTGCCGGTAGTTCTCGTCCCAGATCTCAAAATCCGAGACCGTGAGGTCGCGCACAAACCGGCCCTGGTTATCGGTCACTGTTACCGGCACGATCACTTCGTTCGCCTCCACACGGATCAGCGGCGTATCGGAATTGGCGGCCACTGCGGCGGGAGGCGCCTTGGATGCTGGGGGGGCCTGCGCGGAGAGAATCGGCGTCAAAATAGACGGTACCATCGCCGCTGCTGCGCCAACGCCCAGCGCTGCGCGCCGTGAGATCAGCGGACCCGCCGGTGGTTCCGACGGTTCAGGATCTTGAGCTGGCCCGAGTTGCGAAGGCTTAAAACGCGACGGCATAAGGAAAGACCTGCCTGTAATTATATACCCCGAAGACAGGATCTTCAGCCGCCTTTGTTTGCACATCACAATTTGTGCGCCACCTGCATCTGTTTAGAGGGATGCCGGCCAGCGGCCTAGAGTTGTCGCCAGGAAATGCTTGCGGGCTTCGCCTACTAAATAGAGCGAGCCCGTGATTAGGATTACGTCTTCTTCTGCGGCTGCGCCTGATAGGTGGCTTAGGGCGTATTGAATGGCGGCTTCTACTGTCGGTTCGGCGTGGCCTCGGCCTGCCCGTTGGATGAGTTCCGGGGGCGTTAGTGCCCGCTGGGCGTAGCCGGGGACTTGGGGAGCTGTGAAGATCAGTTCGTGAGCCAGGGGGAAGAGGATTACGCCGACCTCATCCACGGCTTTGTCGCGCATGGCTCCGAAGATCATCCAGATGCGTTTGTTGCCGTAGAAGCGTTCCAGATAGCGGCGCAGGGCTTGGGCACCGGCGGGGTTGTGCGCGCCGTCGAGCAGGACGTCGGGATTTGGCGCGACGTGTTCCAGGCGGCCGGGCCAACGGGCTTCGGAGATTCCTTCCGGCGAGACGCCTAGCGCAATCAGCGCCTGCGCGGCGGTGATAGCGTTTTCTACCTGATGCTCGCCTGGGAGGTTGCATTCAAGGATCGGGTAGCCTGCGAGGCTGATGCGGGAGCCTCGGGAGTGAAGGAGAGCATCCTGAAATCCACTTTCTTCCCAGTGTGTGACGAAAATCCCCAGTTCGGCGGCGCGGGCGTCCAGGACTCCTGCTACGTCCGGACGCTGGCGGGAGAAGACGGCTGGCACGCCGGGTTTTAGAATCCCGGCCTTTTCCGCTGCGATCTGCTCAATGGTGTTGCCCAAATAGAACTGGTGATCCATGTCGACCGGGGTGATGACGGTCAGCGCCGGATGGACGACATTGGTCGCGTCCAGACGGCCACCGAGTCCGACCTCTACTACAGCGGTTTGGACCTTCTGCTCTCGGAACATCCACAGCGCCATGGCCGTAACGGATTCAAAATACGTGGGGTGGGCGTCGATTTCACCTGCCTGTTCCAACTGAACCGAGATCTGATGGATGGCGTGGAAGGCTCGCTCGAAATCGGCGCGGGAGACCGGGATGCCGTCGATCTGAATACGCTCTGTTGGCTCGATCAGATGTGGCGAGGTGAACATGCCGCTGCGGACGCCTGCGGCTCGCAGTCCGGCGTCGATCATGGCGCAAACCGAACCTTTGCCATTGGTTCCGGCGACGTGGACGATTGAGTAGGAGTTCTGGGGATCGCCTAAAGCTCGCAGGAGGATGCGGATGCGATCCAGGCCAAGCTTGATGGTCTTGACCTCATTGCCTAGGGCGTACAGGAATTCGACGGTTTCTGGGTAGGTCCGTGGGGTGTCGGGATTGCTCATCGGAGGGTTGATTTTGAGTATGGACCGCGTGTGCCTGCGAACCGGGTTGGCAGATCGCCAACACCTATTAAAACACTCTGGAAGACGTTTGAGCGTCGGCACAATTGCCGACGTTGCACGCGAAAGCGCGTGCGCCACGTCGCTAAAGGTTGCCTGCGTTTAGACCGATCTGTACAGAATGTCCGCTGTCCCTTCCGCTATAGGTGTGTCTGGCCCCAGCGGCAGTCGCACGGCTGCAAAGCCGGCCATCTCGTATCGAAAATCCTTATGGAGTGCGGTCGCGGCAGCGTTGGTGTTGTGCGCGTTTTGGGGTGCGTTGGGGATCGGCGTGGTAGGCGCGGCGCAACATCATGACTTTCTGACCACCTATACGGGCGCTCGGATGGCGGCGGCCGGGGAATATTCGCGGATGCACGATCCGTCGCTGATGTTCCAGAGGATGCGGGAAATCGATCCGCAGATGTTGGGCGCGCCGGTCGTCCGGCCGCACTTTTACGCATTCTTGGTGAGCCCTCTGGCTCGGCTGGATGTTCACACAGCTTTCTGGGTTTGGTTAGGGATCCAAGCTGCCGCGCTGCTCGGGTGTTGGATTTGGGCGGTTCGGCGATTCGGTCCCGATTCGTTGATCTGGGGTGCGCTTTCGATTCCCTGCGTGCTGGGAATATTTCACGGGCAAGACTGCATTCTGATGCTGGCGATCGCGATTGGGGGATTCGCTCTGGCGGAACGGAATCGTCAATGGGCGGATTGGGCAGCGGGAGCAGTGTGGGCGCTGGCGTTGATGAAGTTTCATCTGGTGCTGTTCCTGCTGCCGGCTATGTTGGTTTCCAAACGCTGGCGCATGGCGGGCGGCTTCACGGGAATGGCTGTGGTGTTGGTGGCGTGGTGTTACGCATTGGCGGGTGCCAACGGTCTGGCCACATATGTCGCTTTGCTGCGGGATAAAAGCCTGGAACGGCTGAATCCGACACCGGAAATGATGATCAGTATCCAAGGGATGCTGGTAAATTTGCACGTGAATAACGAGAATGCGGCGCTGGCGCTGGGGGCGATTGCGATGGTGATCGCGGCGGTGAGCTTGCGTGCTACGCAGCCGTTGTGGCGCTGGGTTGCGCTCGCGCTGACGACATCGTTATTTGCTGCGCCTCATGTTTATGGTTACGACGCGGCGATGCTGATGCTGCCGATCTGGTTGGTGCAGGCGTACAGCACCAGACCTGCAACCCGCGTCATGTTCGCGCTATGTGCGCTGCCGCTATCGTTTATGGCCGGGTTGGCAGGCGCACCCTGGACGATTCTCTCCTCTGTGTTTCTGGCTGGATGCTTCTTCACACTCGCTTGGGAGGCGTGGTCGGCCTCCTCGGATGCTCAGGCTCAGAGCGCGAAGTATGGTTACTAAGATGCACTGGAAAACGAATATGACCCCGGTAATTACCCTGCTCGGCGATTTTTCCAGTGAGTATGTAGATTTGCGAACGATTGCCTCTGGGTTTGATTGGAGCACTGCGCTGGTAGCCGATTTTGCGGAGTTGTCCACGCTGACTGCCCGGTGTGAGATCGCGGTGGTGATGGTTCATGTTCGGTCGCTGGGGACTTCGTGGGTCAACGCACTTTCGCGGGTCCGCTACATTGCCCCGAACGCGAGGGTGGTGATCTGCCATGGCGCGGATCAGGCCTTCGGACGGCGTGACATGCTGGAACGCGGCGCGTATGGCGTGCTGCAATTGCCGCTGGACGCGGGCGAAGTGCGGCAACTGCTCGGATTCGTGTGGGCGGCTCCACAACGGATGACGCGAGAGCCTGCGCAATCCTCGGACGATCAGCGCCAGTCGTCACAGAAACCAAATGCATTTGTCGGCTAACCTGCAACTGGCGGGTATGTTCTGGATTTCTGTACACCTTCGCGTAGGTCGTGGGGACTTGCACACGCCCAGGCCGCCGAATGTACCACCACACTATCGTGCTTCCCCGCCTCCGTTGCCCCCTAGTAGCCAGTCGCACCCGGTATGCTAGGAATGTTAAACACGGCTCGATCCTGCGATGTATACTGTGCTAGATCCCCGGAGATCCTCTATGGAGACAATCGCCTTATTTTAAACGGCGGCCGCGGCTTTTTAGGGGTGCCGTTGCGACCAGGAGCGCTAGGGGTGTGCCGCACAGTTGGACGCCTTAGCGATGAGTTACATTCAGCGGATTGAGCCGCGGTGGGTGGAGATTGTCGATGTCGAGACCGCGCTATTTTTTGGACTCTCGCAATTCCGGCACCCGCCCGATGGAAGAGAAGAAGCTGAAGCTGGCGGGAGCGCCTGGGTCGGGACGAGGGACATGAATTTCAATCCTTTCGATCTGCCCGCCGCGCATATTTTCAAAGTCAGCGGCGGCAAGATGCATGAGATTCAAGCCGCGGGATTTTCGTCGCCGTATGATTCCAAGACGGGCTGGAGTAACAAGTAGCTTGGAGGGGGCGCAATGATCGACAAGCCGATAAATATCACTCGCCGCGGGCTACTGCCGCTTAGCCTGGCGAGCATGCTCGCCTTGGCGCAGGAAAAAGAGAATTTTATTCAGGAGCCAGAGGAAGGGCACGTAGACTTCGCCACCGGAGTCAAAATCGTCAACCTGCTGGCGACGGTTCGCGATAAACAAGGCAAGCCACTGCCAGGCTTGACCAAAGACAACTTCATCGTGGAGGAGGACGGCAAGCGCCAGGAGATCCAATACTTCTCCAAGGAAAGCAACCAGCCGTTAACCCTCGGATTCCTGGTGGATGTGAGCGGCGCCATGCGGACCTACATTCCGGCGGAACGTAACGCCACCTACCGGTTCATCAATCGAATTTTACGCGAGGACCAGGATCAAGCGTTCATCTTCCGCTTCTACCGGAACGTGGAGCTGATGAGCTTTCTATCGAACTCCCGGGCCAAGCTGGAAACGGCGTTGGCGAAACTGGAAGATCCGCCGCCAGCCACCAAAGGCAACTTTCAGTATCAGGTGAATGGAATGTTTTATGGATCGGCGATATTCAACTCGCTGTATATCGCCGCGGATACCGTCATGCGGAAGCAGACGGGACGCAAGGCGCTGATCCTGATGAGCGATGGTGAAGATACAGGCAGCACCTCGACGGTAACCAGTGCGATTGAGGCGGCGCAGCGCGCGGACACTATCATATATACCCTGGGCTTTTACGATCAATCGGCGATCAATGGCCTGGGGGGCCAGGGTGGGGCTGTCCAGAGGCCGGGCCGAGCGGTTATGACGCGACTTGCCCAGGAGACCGGTGGGCGTTATTTCGACACAACGTCTACCATGACAGTAGATCAAATCTTCGATGCCATTCAAGAAGAACTCCGGCATCAATATAGCCTTGGCTACACGCCCACCAATTCGCTGCCGGGATACCGCAAAATAAAGATCACGGTGAAAGACAACAAAGGGGCCTCGGTTCAGGCCCGCGAAGGCTATTATTCTGGTGACGGGCCCGATGAAGCCCAGAAACGCAAGATCAATTCCAAGGCAAAGTTTTGAGCCAAATTTAGTTACAAGAAGACTGACTTCAGTACAGAGACTTAGGAGAAGCAACATGATGTTCAAGCAAGCTGCGGTCCTCGCCATCGCTGCCGCGATCGGTGTGGGTCAGACCCCCATCTTTCGGAGCGGCACCCATTTGATTCAAGTGGACGTTTCGGTTCAAGGCAGTAAGGGTCCGGTGAGGGGGTTGACGAAAGACGATTTCACGCTTCAAGACAAGGGTAAGACCCAAGCCATAACGATGTTCACCGCTACGGACTCGCAGAGCACTCCGGCGGGGGCTGCGCTCGCGCCGAACATCGCTTCCAACCGCGTGACGAATGAGGGACAAGTGGTATCGGCAGCGACGGTCCTGCTATATGACCGGCTGAACACGGCCACCTTGTCGCAATCCAGGGCGCGCGCGCAGATTCTGGACCTGCTCAGTACTTTGAAGCCGACGGACCGCATTGCGTTTTATACGCTAGATACCAAACTGGTGCTGGTGCATCCGTTCACCAAGTCAACGGCGGCATTGATCGAGGCGGCAAAGCAGTTATTGGCTCAGGGCGAAACGAGTTCTCCAGCGGCGCCGGGGGGTGATCAGGTGCTGACTAGTTTACGCAACGCGCTTGTTCCGCTCCAACTCACCATGGACAACACGGGTCGCGTAGGTGCCACCCAGGCTGCATTTCGGATGATTTCGCGGCATCTGGACGGCATGCCCGGACGGAAAAATCTGATCTGGATCACAAGCCAAATCCCCTTCACTTTCGGTGCCGGAACGGAGCGGCGGGAATTTGACGAGAAGGAATTCCTCGCGATGTCAAGAGCACTGGCAGACTCCAACGTTGCTCTGTATCCGGTAGATCCGGGTGGGGCGAATACTGGAGCAAATACTGGGGTTGGCACGACGAACGCTACCGGCTCAAGAGGTGTTCGCAGCGCGAATATCGGCGCTACGGACGCAACGGCAAATAGCCCCAACACGCTCGCCGGAACCGAAGGCATGCAGCGCATCGCGGAGGAAACCGGAGGCAAGGCCTATTACAACAGCAACGATATCAAACTCGCAGCCCGCGAAATCTTGACGTCGGCGGAGGTCACCTACACGCTAGGTTTCTACATCGATGAAAAGGCGTTAGATGGTAAGCAGCACGACTTGACCATCAAGCTGGCGAAGAAGGCCGATACCAACGGGGCGAAGGTGTTCCACCGCAAGTATTACTTTGCCCAGCCGCTGGCAGCTTCGGTTCAACAGCTGCCGACCATGGCTGAATTAGCCGTCGATGAAGATAACGCAGAGGGCATTGGCGTGATGGCGGCGGCGGGTCCTGACCCTGAGAAACCCGGTACGCACTTCGTGCAGGTGAAGGTGGATCTGGCCGACATCCAATTGGAGCGCAAAGGCGATAAATGGGTAGGGTCGTTCGATCTCGGCTTCGCGATGGAGGAGGGCGCAGGCAACTTGTACGTCAAGCCCATCAACCTCAGTCTGACCGATGCGCAACTGAAGCAAGCCACCGAAACCGGGGTAATGATTGAGAACAACATTGCGAGTCCCACCAAGTCGACCAAACTGCGCGTCGTCGTGCAGGATAAGACTCGAGGGTCAGCAGGGT
>JBDTUY010000019.1:0-20456 GCA_040007495.1 Acidobacteriota bacterium
CGGGCTTCCTTCCGCGCTTCATGTTCCACGGCTGTGTTCGGCTGGCCGTGAAGCTCGATTTTCTGGCAGGCCTGCTGTTGAAGGCCGTAGATGCAACCGGCAGCAAAGATTTTCGTGGCGTGCAGGTGCAGGTAGGCGAAGTGCTGGCTTGGCGCAATCTCTTCTGGGGGCTGACCGATGCCATGGCTCGCGCGACCACGCCGTGGACGCCCGGTTATGTGTTGCCGAATCTGGATTCGGGGCTGGCCTATCGCGTTGCGGCCAGTACGTTGTATCCCAAGTTGAAAGAGATCGTGGAAAACGTGCTGGCCAGCGCGCTGATCTATTTGCCCTCCAATGCAATGGACTTCAAGAATCCTGAGATTCGGCCCTATTTGGATAAATTCGTGCGCGGGTCCAACGGCTATACTGCGGTCGATCGCGTGAAGCTTATGAAGCTGATATGGGACTCGATGGGCAGTGAATTCGGCGGGCGCCACGAACTCTACGAACGCAACTATTTCGGCAATCACGAAAGCATCCGCTTTGAGACGCTGATGGTCGCAGAAAAGGTCGGGCAGGCTGAACGCTACAAAGGCTTCGCGGATCAGTGCATGGCGGAATACGATTTGGACGGGTGGACCGTGCCGGACCTGATCAACCCGGATGACATCAGCATCGTGATGAAAGGCGGATTGAATCGCTGAGAGGGATGAAAACTACTGCCGCCAATCTTGGGCACCGTGAAAGATTCGCGCAACCTCGATGATGTTTCCTCGTACTGGTACACAGCGAGGCAGGGAGTCGGAGGAAACAGGATCTCGCGTGTGTCAGCCTCCCGCCCAGGTCGGCCCCGCCAAGGCGATTTCCTCAAGCTGCGGATCGCTTCATACAACTTCCGCATCGTGGAACTCCGATAGTGGGGATGGTGATCTTTGAGGTACTCGTTTATTCCTTGCAAGTCTGCGGCTGCCGCGGGTGTCCACCGGATGTGCATTCCTACGAGCGCAGCATCTCTTCAAGGCGGGCATCCATTTCTTCTTCGTCAATGAACTCACCGCGATCTGCTTGCGCCAATCCCTCTTGTACTGCCGCTCGGAAACGAGCTTCTTCATGAATTAGTCTCAGGGCCGCGTCTTGAACCAGTCGCTCAACATCAGTACCAGCGTGTGTGGCAATCTGCGATAGCTCGCTTTCCTGCTCGGGCGTGAAATGTACTTCCATGCACTCAATCTACGCGAAAGCACGAGGCGAGGCAAGGCACGAAAGGTCGCATTCCTCAGCCCTGTGCCAGGGTCCTCTTTACTAACTCCGAATGCTCCTCAATCTTCTCCAGGATCTCCAGCGCCACTTGTAACGCCGCCGACGCGGCCGCGCCGGTGACCCTTGGCTGCTCCCGCGTTGCGATGCAATGGAAGAATTCCTCCAACTCCAATCGCAAAGGCTCGCCGTCTTCAACCAGTAGGGGTTCAAATCCGATGGCGCGAGTTGCGGTGCCGTCTTCGCCTTCCGGACCAATGAAGAATCGCGAGCCTTCCTTGCTCGCATAGTCGACCGAAATATATTCGTTCGGCTGGAACAGGCGCAGTTTGCGGACGCGCTCGGCGGATACTCGGCTGGCCGTCAGATTCGCGACGCAGCCTCCCGGGAATTGCAACCGCACATTCGCGATGTCCACTTTTTCCGACAAGATGTGAATGCCTGCCGCGCGAATTTCCTCTGGCATGGTTCCCGTCATAGACAGAATGATGTCGATATCGTGTACCATCAGGTCCAGCACCACATCTACGTCGAGGCTGCGCGGAGAAAACTCGGCTAACCGATGCACTTCAAAGAACAGAGGCGTTGTGACGTGCTTGCCTAGCGCCAGGATCGCCGGATTGAAGCGCTCCAGATGTCCGATCTGCAGGATGCGGCCCGTGCGAGAAGCGGTCGCGATCAAAGCTTCAGCCCCAGCCAGCGTATCCGCGATCGGTTTTTCGATCAACACATCGCAGCCGGCTTCCATCAAGCGGCAGCCTAGGTCGGCATGATTTGGCGTGGGTGCCGCGATGACTGCCGCGTCCGAAGCCGTCGCCAATTCATCGATGGATGAAAAGATCGGGCAACTATATTTTGCCGCGAAGTTTGCAGCGCGCGCCGGGTCCGGCTCCATGATCCCGGCCAGCTTCGCCAGTCCGGACGCTTGCGATTCATGAATGATTCTGAGGTGATTTTTCCCGAAAGAACCAACGCCAATAACAGCGATGCGGGGCGGAGAAGAGCGCATGCTTCGACTAGTTTCCTGCGAAGGTGTCGCAGGCATCGATCTTGCCTGTATCCAGACCGCGTTTGAACCACTTGTAGCGTTGATCGGAGGAGCCGTGCGTGAAATTATCGGGGGAAACCCGGCGTCCAGCCTGCTTCTGAAGACGGTCGTCCCCAATGGCTTTGGCTGCGTTCAAACCCGCTTCCATATCACCCGGATCCAACTCGCCGCGTTGCGCCGCGCTCTTGCCCCACACTCCGGCGAAACAATCGGCCTGCAACTCGGTGCTCACTGACAACGCATTCTGCTGACTTGGATTTGACTGCTGCAGCCGTCGGACCTTCTGCTCAATCCCCAGAATATTTTGTACGTGATGGCCGACCTCATGTGCCAGAACGTAGGCTTGCGCGAAATCGCCCGGTGCGCTGAAACGATCTGCGAGCTCCTGATAAAACCCGAGGTCGATATAAACCTTTTGATCGGGTGGGCAGTAAAATGGACCTGTCGCAGATTGTGCGTCTCCGCATCCCGAATCCGTTACATCCGTAAACAGCACCAACTTTGCATCTCGATATTGGGGCAGGATCGAATGCCAGGTCTTCTGCACGTCATTGAACACGAACCTTACGAACTGCGTAGTCTTATCATTGGCGGGTGGCCCTTGCACATCCGGGGCATTGGGTGCGGGCGAGTTCACTTCCGCGGAACTGATCAGACCCAGGATCTGCAGAGGATTCTGCCCCGTCAAAAGGCCGAACGCCACCACCAGCAGGATGCCGCCGATGCCCAGCCCTCCACCGATGCCAGCCCGGCCCATTCTACCGCCGCTGCCGCGTCGATCTTCGATATTGCTGTTGTCGTTATCCGGCGTCCATTCCATGGCATTCCCCTTCTTGCCGATCTGTAAATTCATTGTCCTAAAGACAAGTAGATATCATTTCTGGAACATACCGCCCAGGATGGCCAAAACTTTTACAAACCCCGCACCAATGTGCGGGGTTCGAGCCTTGCTTTTAGCAATTACGCGTTACGCGTCATCTCGATGTCGAGCGATAGATCCACTTCATCGCTCACCATCTTGCCGACGCCCGGCAGGTCCATGTTCCAACCCATTCCGAACGCTGACCGGCTGATGGTCATGCTGCCCGTCACGCCACGGCGCTTCAAGGTCCACGGATCAGTCACTTCATCCGACACGTGGCTGACGTTCAAGGTTGCCGGCTGGGACACGCCGCGCAAGGTGAGGTTTCCGGCGACGGTGTAGCCCGAGCCTGCCGCTACAACGCTGGTCGACTTAAACGTCGCCGCGGGATTGCCTGCTCCGTCCAAGATGTCGGGAGACAACATATGCCCGTCGCGGTCCTTGTCGCGGGTACTTAAGGTTGCGATGTCCACCGACACGTCCACGCTGCTGCCGGCCAGGTTGGCGGGGTCGAAATTCACCGTTCCGGTGACGCCGAAAGAGCCTTTCACAAATGCAATCGTCATGTGGCGCACTTGGAAATGTACCGCGCTATGTTTGGGGTCGATCTGATAGGTCATTAGTATGTTCTACACGAGATCCGGTCCCGCGCGCTAGGGGGTGAGTAGATCAATTCCGAAAACCCAGCATTTTTTGGCTTGCGCGGGATCCGAGCACGCCGGGAGACGATGATTCCCTAATTCTCCCCAGCCCCCCTTGCACAGGGTTTTGCGGTCACAGTCTTGCGTTCCAGCACAAGGCGTGTTTTCCGCAGATCTGCCCGTAACTAAAGCGAGAGATTCCATTCCACCCGGAGCCCGGGCTTGAGACGGATGGCTTAGTGGAGGCGACCTGCGTGGAGGCCAGAGAGGGGCAAGCGCTCAACAAATGGAGAAATATACTGAAGACGTATGTTCGATCAAATCAGTCAGATCACATTTCGCCCCGCCAGACTGCAAGATTTGCCCGCGCTCACTGAGATTTGCAACCACTATGTGGTGAATACGCACGTCACAAGCCGGGAGGCTCGACACTCCCATGAGAGCTGCTTCAGATGTCGATTTGGTAACCTCAGTTCAATGGTGAGCGTTCGATAGTGTGTAAGACCCTTGTTGGAGGCGACCCTTTCCCCCACGCCCCCTTGAGCGCTACACTCATTCCGATGGCCGCGCTTTCCGAGCCTCGTTTGCAAATGGTGCCCGGGTCCTTAGTGGACCTGCTCAACGTGCACTACAACCATCTGGACCCATTGATGGCGGAAGAAGCAACCGAGTGGGCCGACCTTCTCGACTGGGATTTTGAACCGTCTGCAGACTTGGTTCGGCGCTTTGTCAGCATGCGCGCGTTATCGGGTGTTGCACTGCAGCATTCGCTCAACCAGGTTCCAGCGCCGTATGCAGGGTACGCTTACTATGTTGCAGATGAGGGGAAAGGATTGATCGGTGGCCTCTTCCTCTCACGCAGCTTCCGCACGGCTGAGACGGAGAATCTGCTACTTTCCTCAATTCTGGACGCCTTATGGAAAACCCCCGGAATTCACAGGGTCGAAGCGCAGCTTATGATGTTGACCTCGCCTTTGGATCGATCTGTCCCGTACGCGGATTGCTTTCAGTTTTACCCGCGCCAGTTTCTTCAGATATCACTCGATGGGATCGCGCAGATGCCGGAGCGGGTAGTCTCTGCCGCCATCTCGCCTTGGTCTGAGAATCGGCATAGCGACGGAGCGCGGCTCATCGCGGAGTCCTATGTCGATCACATTGATAGCCAGATTAACGATCAATACCGTACGTCAACCGGGGCGCATCGCTTCCTCAGCAACATCGTCCAGTATCCCGGTTGCGGGGCGTTCTTCCAACCGGCTTCGTTCATTGCCTACACGCCATCCAATCAGCCGAAAGCTGAGATCGGAGCGCGCCGCTTCGGCTACCACAACACCAAGATGAACCTGGCGGGCATTTGCCTCACCAGTCTGGTTGCCAAGGGAGTCGGACACATTACCCAAGTCTGCGTTGCGCCTTCCCATCGCGGAACCGGATTGGGCTATGAACTGATGCGCCGGTCCTTGCTGGCGTTAGCCGAACGCGGATGCCACACCGTCACGTTGACAGTCACCACCGCCAATGCCGAGGCTGTGGCGCTGTATCGACGAATGGGCTTTTTCTGCCGCCGCGAGTTTGCGGCTTATGTCTGGGATAAGAACGAATCAGCGTAGCGTTCCGACCGCGGATTACTTCTTGACGGTGATAAATTGATCGCCGTCCACGTACACGATATATTGCGTCCCGGCCGAAGCTGCCGCGTTTTCTGAAACCGGTTTGGCATCGGTATCCACACGCCGCGTCTTGCGGTCTGCGCCGCCTGAAGCTTGCACTGCCCGCACGCTATACTTCCGACCGTCGACCCCGTCCACCGTCTCTAGCCGCATCGTCATCTTAGCGCCTCGAAAGAGCCCCTTCTTGGACGCCTGAGCAATCTCCCCTGTCACGCCGGCTCCTTTGGCGATCGCCACACTGAAGCCGACCAGGATATCGTCCTTTACAGTGAAGCGCACCGGCGCGCTCGCCTCTGCCGTATCTGGAATATCGGCGGATAAAATAATGGAGATCGGTGTTCCATCCTTGAGTTCCACCTGCTTCCCGCCTGCGGGGACGGTAGGCTTGTCAACCCCCTTTTCCGCTGGCTTCGCCGGATCGGGAGTGGTTGATCCCTTGGCCTGATCCGCTCCGGGGGCCGTCGTCGGCAGTATCGGCGCACTCTGAGGATGGCGCATTGCCTCGACCACCTCAGCCGGAACGTGAGCCTTGGTCAGGGCAATCACCCCAGTCACCGATGTGTCGAAAGCTGTCTTATCCGCGCGCATCTGCGCGAAGATCGTCGGCAGCGGCACATTGGCCGCTAGCATTGCAATGATGCTGGCATTGGTCAACGTCGAATCCCTAGGAGACGCGACCGGGTCGGGCGCTACCTCAGGCGTTGGTACGGGTGCTGTGACAACAACCGGCGGCTCCGGAACAGGGGGTCTCCGGCTCAGCAACCAGGTTGCACAACCGATCGCGATCGCGGCCAAACCCATCCCGCTTAATTTTCTTCCCCGTCGCCCCTCTGCTGCACGCGGTAGTTGCGTCACACTCTGTGCCGCGCTCACTTGAGCTGTCTGCGCAGGCGGTGTGGACGCGGAAATAGCACTGCCTGCGGATGAGGCCATCGCGGAGGTCGTCGATGCCGGATTCATAGCCGACAGCGACGGCAGCGCCGTCAACATCGCCGAGCGGTACAAGATCCCGGAATCCGACTCGCTCTTCAAGCCGCCCATCGTCATGTGGACGTCTTTCATGGTCTGAAACCGGTCATCCGGCAGCTTGCGCAGACACCGCCAGACCAATCGCTCCAAGGGTTCGGGTACGTCGGGCGAGGACTCCAGCATCGGACGAGGTTCATCCCGCAAAATACCCGACAGCGTGACCAGTGCGGAGTCTCCCTGAAAGGCTCGCGAACCTGTCAGCATTTCATAGAACACCGCGCCGATGGAAAAAATATCGGAACGCGAATCGATCTTGCGACCCTGCGCCTGCTCCGGCGACATGTAGCTGACCGTACCTATGATTGAGCCTTCCACCGTTAGCTGGCGGTCGGCCAAAGTCTGCGTTGCATCCTCCGGACCCGTGCCCGTGATCGGACTCGAGTCGGTTAGTTTCGCCAAGCCGAAGTCCAGCACCTTCACCAGTCCTGCGTCCGTCACCATAATGTTGCCGGGCTTCAGATCTCGGTGGACAATGCCGGCCGAGTGCGCAGCGTTCAACGCATCGGTAATTTGCAGACCCAATTTCAACACCAGAGGAACGCGTAGCCCGCCTCGGGGGATCAATTCTCCCAGCGTCTTGCCGATCACGTGTTCCATCACCATATAATCCGCGTCATCCTGCGAGATGATGTCGTGAATGGTGATGATGTTGGGGTGGTTCAGCGCGGAGGCCGACTGCGCTTCCAGAATAAACCGCTTGCGCCGCGCGGGGTCTCCGGAAGTGGATGCCGTCAATACTTTGATCGCGACAAAACGGTTGAGGCGCGTGTCCTGGGCTCTGTAAATTTCGCCCATGCCGCCCGCGCCCAGTTTCTCTAGAAACTGATATTGATGAACGGTCTTACCAACCATAGACTTGCTCCGGAGTATTCTAGTTTGTCACAACCCGGGCGCGTTGTGGGGATGCGCTTTCTTGTTCATCTCCCGTGACAGAGCCGCGACCGAACGGAGCGATTATCCATGCCGTCCGTCGATTAGGATCAGACTCCGAGATTGACATTCGGGACGCTCCACGCGAGAATGAATATTACGCTAACGCGCCGCTTGCAGTTGAGCACGTTGCTTCATGCGGGAGTAACTCAGTTGGTAGAGTGCGACCTTGCCAAGGTCGATGTCGCCGGTTCGAATCCGGTCTCCCGCTCCAAATCACCCGCCTCGATTTCCAGCGCTCCGAGTGCAATGCAAAAACAATCACCTATATCCTGAGAGGTTGCCGTCTTTCGGCTAGTGCGGGCGGCAGAACCTATCTTTGACTATCTCCCTCACGAACCGCGCGCGCCCAGCAAGCGGATTCTTCCACGGCTCTAACTGCTACTTTGTGTAGATGTGACCCCGGGGACGGCCGGGATGGGAGTCGGTTTCACCAAAGTCGTGAAAGCGCCTATAGACAAGGTTCGGAAGAGCTTTGAAGTGGTGCTAGGCGAACGGCGATGCTGGTATCCGCCACCGCCAAGCCGGAGGCAGGCACTGTCATCGGCAGCTACTACGAATACGAAAAGAATTTTATTGTTCCAATCGCCTATCTTTGCCGATATTCGATAGTGAACATCCATACTCGCCGAATCGTAATCGCGACTCTGCTGAGTTTGGCACTGGTCCTGCTTACCTTTGCGAGCGTCCTTTCGCCGAGGCTGCATCCGATGCTGGATCTGATCCTGCTGCCAGGATTCACACCTTTGCAGTGCCTCACCGGTCAAGGGTCCATCCAAGACGTACTTCCTATACTCACTGGGTTCCTGTTGAATGTTGGGTTCTATGCTGTTGTCTTCTGGTTGCTATTGAAAGCATTCGCGTCCGGAAGAAAGCCGGCCATCAGTGCTGCCGCTAGGGTTCAGAAAAGCACCCAGGCTCAGTAAATTTGGCTTGAAGTCCAACCGGAGACCGACGGAAAAAAAGGAGTTGCGGACGGTCCTAAGCTAGGACGTGCCTTCCCCACCCTCACCCGAACTCCTGCGCCGACTCATCCGCTGATAGTGCGGACTAAATTCCAACCCGTACGGACTCTTGATCTTTGTCGCGGCCTTCTCCGCGAAGAACGCCGAACTGGTCTCGTTCCTAGCCGCAGCTTCCTCCGCCGTACCATCGCGCAACGTGATCTCTTCCCGAGGCACAAACATCACCTGACCAATCGGCAAAGTATGCGACGCGGAAATTGTTTCTCCGGGCTGTAAAATGTAGCGAAACTCGGTATCGTGCACATACCAGTCCGTCTCCACCCGGATCACCATCATCGGAGCCACCGGCCGCTCAATATTGTTGAAGATCGGCGTGTACACCGTGTCCCAGTTCGCAGGCGTCTGAAAATTCCAAGCCCCGCGCAGAGTCACCGCGCCCGCAGGCGTCCCGAAATCCTCCGGCACCACGAACATGCGAGCCATCAACAGTGCCATCTGCCGCGACTCCGGCGAAGAAGGAATGTACATCTTCACCTCTTCCTTGATCGCGCCCACGCCGCCCATCGGCATCTGGAACGTCACGGCAAATACCTGTTCCCACTTGCGGCCCGTGGCATTCACTGAATACTCCAGTTGATAGCGGCCCTCGCCCTCATAGCCGACCTGAAACAGCTCATTCTCGCCCAGCGGAGGATGCACCAGGAACCCCAGCGTGCTTCCTGCCTCCAGCACCGGGCAATGCCGAGCATGCTGCGGAAGCAAAGGCCTCTGCGCCTCCCGGCGTGGCTTCATACCAATTCCAGGTCGACGCGGGTTGGGAAACAGGCTGACTTCCATTAACGGCATTTTATCGCACTGTCAAAAAGAGCCGCGCCGTAGGAGGCGGGCGAGGTTGCGGGCGCCGATGGCTCGGCTCACGGTGCGAGTATGCGCCCCAACTCTGGTTCAATAAGCGGTGCCAGGCTCAGAGCGTAGCTGCGCGTGAAGTGTTGGTGATCCCGGTACAAAACCAGGTCCCCGCGCTGAACATCGCAGTACTCATCCGGACAATATTCGGCGCTGAGATCCACAAGGTGGACCTTCGGCAGGCCGACAGAAGCCCTTCGTTCCGCCTCGAAGAAATCGGAGTGCAAAGCCTTGGCGGCAGTCATCCGGCAGGCTTCAGGAAGGAACCATCCGGTCCTGGCTGATCGCGCCAGACAGTTCGGGATATCGAAGTCCTCGTGCGGACTATCCCGAATCAACATTACCGAAGCACCGGTCCGAGTGAGACAAAAAAGTGTACTTCTAACCGAGTTCTCGTATACCTGAATGGGCGTAAATTCAAGATGAGAGCCGAGGGCTTCGCCGGTCGGATAGATGTTTGTGATGATGACCAGGTCCGGACTGTTCGCCGCGATCCACTCGAAGGCGTTCTCGCGCCAGGCAACGCAGATATCCTCTGCTGAAGAAGCGTCGCGGCGGGCGTCGGTCGAAGGGCAGCCTGGCTTCGTAATCGGCGTGAGCTTCCAGTTGCGCGCGGAGGCCACCTTTTCAATGGCGGGAAACCACTGCATGGCGTGCGAATCGCCGAAGAGAACGATGTGCCGGACGCCGGCAACGGATCCGCTAGGGCAGGTGGTCACGCGCGAGTCGCTGGCTTCGGTATAGCAGCCAGGCGCGGGTCGTGCGTTATCAAGAGGTGCATTTACGAAAGGAGCCAGCCGTGCATCAAGTGCCAGATCAGCGCTGAACCAGCGGGCGGCGGTCCCGATTCCAAACGTAACCGCAGTGAAAGCTATCGCCATAACGAGGGTCAAGGCCGGGCGAGCTCCCAAGTATTTGCTGAACCGAACGGGGTCTTCTATCAGACGGTGTGTGGCGGCAGCCACTATCAGGGCCGCTCCAACGGCGGCCAATTTGCCTGCACTACTCAGCCGGGGAACCACAGCGGCGACCAATGTGAGCATCGGCCAGTGCCACAGGTACCAGGAGTAGGACAAACCTCCCAGCCAGCCGAGAGCGCGCGCGGCAAGCAGCCGTGGCGGAATGCTTACCAGGACCAGCGCCGTGGAAATCGTGGGTATAAGCCCACGCCATCCCGGATAGTCTTTGGGATCCAAATAAAACACCGACGCCAGAATTCCCGCAAGCCCCAACCAGCCTATTCCAGCGCGAAACGATGAAAAACGTCGGAAGAAGGGGCCATCGACCGGCACCATTACGGCCAGAGCGCCAATGCCGAATTGCCACGCACGGAATGGAGAATGGTAAAAGGCGATCTGCGGATTCTTGTAGCTGAGCAAGAAACAGGCGGCAAACGAAACCAGGGTGAGCGCAGCCAACACCCATGCCAGCGCTTTACGCGACTTGCCGAAGCGCAAGCACAGCAGTATCATTACCGGCCAGACCAGATAGAATTGCTCTTCGACGGCGAGCGACCAGGTATGGACAAAAGGGCTGACGGGGCCCGACTGCGCAAAGTAATCCGCCGCATCCTGAGCGAACCAGACGTTGCTTAGATACACTGCGGCCGCGCGGCCAGACCCGCCCGCAGCGAAAAGTTCGCGCGGCCCCAGCACCAGGGCACACACCAGCAGAGTGACCGTGATCATCAGCAGCGCCGCCGGCAGCAGTCTGCGCGCACGGCGAGCGTAGAATTGCATGAGACTAATACGCGATGTGGCCGCGTACTCTCTCAGAAGCAGACCCGTGATGAGGTACCCGGAGAGGACGAAAAATATATCTACTCCGGTGAACCCCCCCGGAATTCCAGCAACCTCAGCGTGCCAAAGAACCACTGCCAGGATCGCAATTGCTCTGAGACCTTCGATGTCGGGGCGAAAGCGCTCGGTTGGAAGCCCTTGGGCAGAAGCGCTTGCCATGGGTTCAACATATCAGAACAACTCTTTGCCCCACCCTCGGAAAACAATGCGTCGAGGTATGCATCGGACGGGTTATTAAACCACCGCTCCTTCGAGTGCGTAATAATGCCTACGGGGTGTGAACCATGCGAGCAGCCGCAATATTAAACCTGATGGCCTGCAGTCTGGTCCTCACAGGAGCCGCACACGCCGCCAACTTGACCGCCAAGGTGCAGGACAGCGCGGGCAACCCCGTGCCGAACGTCACCCTGCAGTTGGATAAGTCCCTATTGATAGGAGCGCAATCCACCCCCGCTCAGCGTTCAGTGGCAACCGGCATCACAGATCAGCAAGGGAAGTTCACCTTCACCTCCGTCCCTGCCGGAGGCTTCGAATTAACCGCCCGCAGAGAAGGCTTTCTCCCCTATTCTTACGCTTCCGGCATAGCAGCTGAACGACCCTCGCCATTGAGTATGAATGACAAGGACTCAAAAGAAGTGACCCTGACCATGACCCGCACCGGGTCTTTCTCCGGTCGTGTTCTGGATGAGGACGGCAAGCTGTACCCGGACGCGGATGGCATGTCCGTATTCCGGATGGTTCGCTCCAACGGTCAGTTGGTGCCGGTAGAAGTGGTAGGCATTAGCGGGGACAGAAGCGCCGCGCCAGGCGAATTTCGATTCTACGAGATTCCCCCAGGCGACTACTATCTAGTGATCTTTCCCGGAACTGGGGCCGGAAGCCGGACGAATCCAGTCCCACGCACCGTCATCTCCAAGACCATTTCCGCGCCCGATCAAGTCTCACTTAACTACGTTCGGACCTACTTCCCCAATGCAACGGATCTCGCCGCCGCCGGCGTCATACGAGTGCTTCCTGGTCAGGAGACGAAAGGGATCGACGTTCGCCTCGGGAAAGCACGCGTCTTTCGCGTGAGCGGCAAGGCAACCGAAAGCGATCTTCAGGATCGTCAAGCCGAAGGCCCAACGGTGCACTTGACGCTGCGCGAATTCCCCTTACGGGGTACCAGCGTGAACCTACGCCCCGACGGCTCCTTTGAATTCGCGAATGTCGCTCCAGGCGACTATCACCTGTCCGCGAGTCTCTTCAGTACGGTCACCGGCACCGATTCCAAGGGTCAGCCAATCCACGGCCCCCGAGCCTACGCAGCAATGGACATCGTGGTCAGTCGGCAGGACATCACGGACCTAAAGCTCCCGGGCTCGAATTTTGATCTCCCCGGCATCGTGAAGCTTGCAAGCGACACTTCCGCATCCGATAACAAGCCCGCGCTCAGCATCGCAGTTGGACGCAGGATGGGTATGAATCCCGGAGCGTCAGGTAGCTTCGTAGCCGACATCGTGAAACCCGACGGCAGTTTCGTCCTATACAATCTGATCGCAGAAAATTATCAAGCCCAATTCCCAATCACTACCGATACGTATCTATCTTCCGTCAGGCTTGGCGATGAAGAAATCCGCTCCACAACCTTCGATTTCAGAACCGGCCCCCGTAGCGGACCGCTAGTCATCACTCTGAACAAATCCCCCGGCCGCATCGTCGGCGCAGTGACCTCTGACAAACCGACCACCGCCACCACAGCCACAGTAATCCTTGTGCCCGAGGCCCGCAACGCCCCGGAGTGGAACTTCAGACGGATCACAACCGACGCATACGGCCAGTTCTCCTTCAACAGCGTAGCCCCAGGGGAGTATCGCGCGTACGCCTGGGAAGAGTTAGACGAAAAGGGCGAGTTCCAACCAGCGCTATTAAAGCCCTACCGCGAACGAAGCGAATTAGTCACGGTAACAGCCAACTCCGCGACCACAGTGCCGCTGACGCTAATCACAAAATAGGAAGGCGGGTCGCACGACCCGCGCGGAGGCGCCGCCTCCGCTTGTACCGTTCACAGTCGAGGCGGTTGCCTCGACGCGGAGCAAGCGCTCCGCCTTCCTTACTTGCCCGGACCATGCGCCGCGTCCTTCTCATTCTCCAGACAGAAGTGTTCCAGCAAATCCGTATCCGGCAGCAACTCCTCCACAAAACTCATCGTGATCGGCTTCGTGAAGACCTTTGCATCCGTGATCGTCAGCTTCACTTCCATGTGCCCGAAATCACGCCGGTGAAAACGCTCTTCCACTCGCATGCTCTCACTATGGCCGTGACCGCGCGCGTCCAGCCAGCTCAGGTTGTTGAAGCCCACGGTGTCGATCACCAACGTGTCGCCTTCCCACTTGCCCACCGAATATCCCATCCAACTCGGCGACGGGTCGGTTAGCTGCTTGCGACCATCGGTGAAGACCTGCCGGAACGTAGTCTCCACTTCATACAGCATCACCATCACACCGGGCGTCTGAATAATCTTGAACGGTTCCGGCAGCAGATCCGCGTGAGGCGTGCCGTCCGGTAGGCAATTGACCGTCGGATGCCCGCGCAATCCGACCTGCCCATTGCGCTTGAACATCTCCGCGCCCTCCGGCGTCAACGGCTGCTCGTCAGGCTTGAAATCCGCCAAAATGTCCCGAAAATACTTAGAATTCGGAGATTCGCCCAAACCGAACAGACCCCCCGGAGTTCGAGGTTCAGCCTGCACCTGCCAGATACCCGAAAGATCCGGCTTGCCGTTCACGCGCGGAACCGGGCCGGTCATGTTCACTTTACCGTCGGCAGTCCGAGGAGCCTTCGCCATGGGCTGATTCAACCACTGCGCCTGCGCGCAGCAGCCCATACCAACCACAACGATTCCAATCCAGTGGCTCCGACGCCAACGTCGGAGAATTTTCAAGCAACGCTTCGTCACACACAAGCGTGCAGTCATTACTTCGTATCCACCTTTACCATTTGCACCACCAAACTCTTCGGCACTAACATCTGATGGGCCATCTTTGCTGGAACGTGAAACACATCGCCGGGAGCCATCGGTTTCCGAACCCCGCCCTTGATCGACTTGCCGCGAATCTCGCCCGGCGCCGTAGTCTTGCCATCCACAATGGTCCCGCCCACCACCAGCGTCCCCTTGCCCGACACCACCGTGATCACGTCCACTTGCGTCTCATGTAGTTCAGACGCACCGTCACCATCGCGGCGCACGATCATCAGCGTGTGATTCCCCCACGTCCCCAATTTGTCCGACCCCGCCTTGTTCTCATCCAACTTAGTAGCCTTCGCCCGAGCCGCAATATCGGCCGAGCTATACATCGCGAAGCCCTCCGGATCGGCCGCGAACATCGCGCAGGCCGTGGTCAGGGCGAGGAGTACAAAAATGGATTTCATGGGCGTGATAGTAACAAACTGCCGCCACAGTTACAACGCGCAGCGCACCACCACCAATCCACCCTACAAAGCGATAAGATGAATGGCGATATGCGACACCTTCTAATCCTCCTCGCCTCCACCGCCGCTCTGACCTTCGCGCAGTCCCCGACCAAGTGCGCCGATCTGTCGAAGTTCCAGGTCCCCGGCTCCAAACTCGAAATCACCCGAGCAGAAATGGTCCCTGCCGGTCAAGCCCCCGGCGGCCGCGGTGGACCAGCAGGTCCAGCATTACCCGCGCACTGCCGCGTCAACGGCCTCCTCGATCGCCGCACCGGACCCGACAGCAAGACCTACGGCCTCCGCTTCGCCATCGCGATGCCCGATAACTGGACCGGCCAATTCCTGCAACAAGGCGGCGGCGGTCTGAATGGAAGCGTCGGCGAGCCCACCGGGAATCAAGCCGCTGGAACGCAACCTGCCTTGGCGCGCGGCTTCGCCGTAGCCACCAGCGACACCGGCCATCAGAGCACAGGAGGCGGCTTCGACGGCAGCTTCATGCAGGATCAACAGGCAGCTCTCGATTTCGAATTTGAAGGCATCGGCCGCCTCACCGTCCTCGCGAAGCAGGTCATCGAAACCTACTATGGCCGCCCCGCGCAGCATTCCTATTACATCGGCTGCTCCACCGGAGGACGCGAAGCCATGCTGATGTCGCAGCGCTATCCTCTATACTTCGATGGCATCGTAGCTGGATCGCCCGCCATGCGCACCGGCCACTCGAACCTCGCCACGAAGTCCGTCACGGTAGCGCTCAACTCCGTGGCTGTAAAGGACGCGAGCGGTAAACCTGGCCCCGCCCTCTCCGACTCTGACAAGAAAGCAGTAATCGCCAAGTTCGTAGAAGTCTGCGACGCCCGCGACGGCGTAGCCGACGGCATGATCTTCGACGCAGTAGGTTGCAACTTCACCCCGAAATCCCTGCAATGCGCCGGAGTCAAAGCCGAGGGCTGTCTCTCCCCTCAGCAAGTCGCCGCCATTGAAAAAGGTTTCGCGGGTCCCAAAGATTCGCGCGGCAAACAGGTCTAACCCGGCTTCTTCTATGACACGGGAATGGCAGCCCAAGCCGGCATTCCCGGCCTTCTGAATCCAGGACCCAGCCCGGTCGGCGCTCCCGTCACAGCCACCACCCAAGATATTGACGCCGAAGCCCAAGTGGTGGAAAACAACCCCACCTCCCGCATCGGTGACAGCTATAGTTGGGTCAACCTTAACAGCTTCAGCTCCCACGGCGGCAAGCTGATTTTCTATCACGGCCTAAGCGACCCCTGGTTCTCCGCCAAAGACACCATCGATTACTACACCCGCATGTCGGCCGCCAACGGAGGAGATACCAAGGTGAAGGACATCAGCCGCCTGTTCCTGGTTCCAGGCATGGGCCACTGCCAAGGCGGCACAGCGACGCTAGACACCTTCGACATGCTAACCGCGTCCGTCAACTGGGTAGAAAAAGGTCAAGCCCCAGAGCAGGTACCGGCCACCGGTCGAGCATTCCCCAACCGCAGCCGCCCCCTATGCGCCTACCCAACCCACGCACAATATAAAGGTACAGGCAGCACAGAAGACGCCGCGAACTTCTCGTGCCAGCAGTAGGCGATGCGCTCGTCGGCATCAGGCGCCGGACTCACTTTCCGAGTTTGTCCGGGCGCGATTCCGTGCGGATTTCCTGGAATACTCGGAAACTCGCTCCCGCGCCTGGTTGAGTCGCTGTAGCATCCATCCCATTACCCGCAGTGGCAGAAAGATAGTTGATATTGTTGTAGGTCTTGAAAGCGAAGAGACCTCCGGTCTGTGGGACCAAAGTAAAGATTTCCCGCCATACATAAGCATGCGGACAGACGCTAGCTGCGTCTCTGGGGCACTCGTTAGTTATCGGTCGGAGTCTTTTCCAGATGCTCGATAACGATCGTCTCCACCTGACCCTTTTGCGACTCCAGCTTCAGCCCAATCTTGTCGAGCGCCGCCACAACCACATCCTTCTGTTGTTGCGCCATATCGGCCTGATTAATCGGTCCCGGACCCATGCTTCTCATGTCAGACATATTGATCTGTAACTTGATATCGAAAGTCCCTTGCAAACCGGTCTTATCCATCACGGGAGTCGGCTGCAGCAGAGAGGTCAGCATCGCGATCAAGCCCCCAGG
The DNA here is from genome assembly GCA_040007495.1 of Acidobacteriota bacterium. GTDB lineage: Bacteria > Acidobacteriota > Terriglobia > Bryobacterales > Bryobacteraceae > Palsa-187. Next base: position 16,684 of record JBDTUY010000019.1, read on the forward strand.
GTTTGAGGCTTCAATCAACACGCTCCCACTCTTCGGATCCTGAGACAGCTTCGCGCCACCAATCTGACCGCCGCCTCTCCCTACCTCGATATCCAAACGTGAAAATCCATCGACCTCTGGGCCAGCTTCCTTCTTTGGAAACTTCGGACCGTCCTTGCCCACCACCAACGCGTAGGTATTTGCTGCTTTGCTGCTCTTGCGAATCGTCAACTTGAAGCGATCCGCTAATAGCGTCTGCAGCATCAGGGGCACCTGCGCGGGTGTGGCACCGTCCGGCAAATTGGCCACCACGTCAAATACCTCAGCGTCCTGGGAACCCCGCAGCCAGTCGGGACCCTCCACCTGGTAAGGCTCCACGCCGTATGCGATTTCAATCAGCTTGCCCAATGGAATCCGACCAATCGTAACCTGTTGCGCGGTGACCTTGAGGCCAATAAAAACCCCTGGAGTGCCAGGCATCTGCACAGTGGCCGGCTTGATCACCGCGACTTCAAACGCCGTTTGTTTCGCACCAGGCGTTTGCGCGTTCGCGCTCATCGCGACCATCATCAGGGCGATCCCGCCAACCATGCGCTTCTGCATATTGTTCATCATTATCTCCGTATATATTAGAGATATCGTAACAGAACAGGAAGTTAGCTCGTGCGATCCTCAGCTATTCCGCGCGTAGCGAATTCACCGGATCTACCTCGCTGGCTCTGTAAGCAGGAACTCCGCAAGCGCCCGCCGCGCAAATCAACAGGACCAATGCAGCCGCGCTGAACGCCGTGTAGTTCAGCTGCTGGGCATCGAACAAGGCTGCGTGCATCGCGCTACTAACTGACGAAGGTCGCACTAACCCCAGCACCATCCCCACCACCGCCAGCACCATGCCTTCCTTCGAAGATCAAGCTGATGATGCGCTTCCTCCACTTTGCCCCGCAGTCATGCCGCGCTAACATGAAGTATGAAACGTGCCATCTTTCCCATTGCTGCCGCGCTCATTTCTCTTGCTGTCGCTCCGTTGGTTCTGCTTCACGCCGACGAAGGTATGTGGACGTTCGACAATCCACCCACCAAGCAGATTCAGGAGAAGTACGGCTTCACGGTCACGCCGCAGTGGCTGGATCATGTGCGCCTGTCCAGCGTCCGTCTGAATGACGGCGGCTCGGGATCGTTCGTCAGTCCCAACGGCCTGTTGCTGACCAATCATCACGTAGCTCGCGGCCAGTTGCAGAAGAATTCGAACGCGCAGCATGACTACAATCAGACTGGCTTCCTCGCGCTGACCTCGGCCGAAGAGATGAAGTCGCCCGACCTGGAAGTGAACGTTCTGGTGTCGATGGAGAACGTAACGGCGCGCGTCTCAGCAGCGTTGAAAGGCGCAAAATCCTCAGAAGACGAGTTCGCGAAACGCAAAGACGTCATCGCCACCATTGAGCGCGAATCGCTGGAAAAAACCGGCTTCCGCTCCGACGTCGTAACGCTCTATCAAGGTGGTGAATACTGGCTGTATCGCTACAAGAAGTACACCGACGTACGCATCGTGTTCGCGCCGGAGGAGCAGATTGCCTTCTTTGGCGGCGATCCGGATAACTTCACCTACCCTCGCTACGATCTCGACCTCGCCCTGTTCCGCGTCTACGAAAATGGCAAGCCCATCCACACCGACAACTATCTGAAGTGGAACCCGAAGGGTGCAGTCGCTGACGAGTTGGTGTTTGTATCCGGCCATCCGGGATCCACCTCGCGTCTGGACACGCTGTCGCAGTTGGAAATCGAACGCGACATGATCGAGCCTGCGACGCTCAAGATCCTGCACAATCGCATCGACACTCTGCGTAAGTATTCGGCGACGGGTCCGGAAGCGGCTCGACAAGCCGGGACCTTGATCTTCGGCCTGGAGAATTCCTTGAAGGCCTACGAAGGTCGTCTAAAAGGCCTGCAAGACCCGCGCGTGATGGGCGCGAAGAAGACCGACGAGGCCGCGTTCAAGGCCAAGGTGATGGCGAACACGGAATGGCGTACCAACTACGGCAAAGCATGGGACCAGATCGCTGCTGCCGAGACGAAGGGGAAGACGCGCTTCAAGGAACAGTACTTCCACGGCCTGTATTCGCAGTATTCGAGCCTTGCACAGCAGATCGTACAATACGTCTCCGAGATCAAGAAACCCGACGGACAGCGCTTGGCGAGTTTTCACGAAGCGCAGTTGGAATCATTGCGGCTGACGCTGTTCTCCGGCGCACCGATCTACCCGGAGATGGAGATCGCCCGCATCACCGGCGCACTGGAATTGGACGTAGCTGAAGCCGGACCGAATGATCCGTGGGTGAAGCTGGTACTGAACGGAAAGACGCCGCGGGAGGTCGCAACCGAGCTGGTACGCGGCACCAAACTAGGCGATCCTGAGGTTCGCAAGAAGCTGATCGAAGGCGGCGAAGCCGCAGTCGCAGCGTCGACCGACACCATGATCGTGCTGGCCCGCAAGCTCGACCCCGCGCGCCGTGAACTGGTCAAGTGGTCCGAAGACAACGTAGATAGCGTAGTGCAGCGCGCCGGTGAACAGTTAGGTAAAGCTCGCTTCGCGGCCTTCGGAAAGAACACGTACCCGGACGCAACCTTTACTCTGCGCCTTTCTTACGGGCAAGTAAAAGGCTACCCGATGAACGGCACCATCGCCGCCCCGGTCACCACCTTGTATGGCTTGTACGACCGTTCCGAGAGTTTTCAGAACAAAGCACCATTCGATCTGCCCAAGCGTTGGGTGGACGGGCGCAGCAAGCTTAACCTAGCCACTCCGATGGACTTTGTAACTAGTAATGACATCATCGGCGGCAACTCCGGATCGCCTGTGGTCAACAAAGCCGGCGAGATCGTCGGGCTGATCTTCGACGGCAACATCGAATCGTTGGTCGGTGACTTCGTGTACGAAGGAGTAACGAATCGCGCGGTGGCAGTGCACACCGGAGCGATGACGGAGGCTTTGAGCAAGCTGTACGGAGCTCAGAAAATCGTCGACGAATTGCTGACGGGTAAGTAAGCAGGAGGTCCAACTACCCACCGGCCATGACTCTCCAAGAACAGTTCGGACCCATCGACATCTACCTGTTCGACCAGCTTCTGCGCAGTCGCATCGTGCCCGGAATGAGCATTCTGGATGCAGGCTGCGGAGGCGGTCGCAATCTGGTGTATCTGCTGCGGGAAGGCTACGAGGTCTTTGGGGCAGATGCCGACCCAAGGGTGATCGAGCAAGTTCGCGGTATCGTCGCAGCGCTTGCACCAAAGCTTCCGCTCGAAAACTTCCGCGTCGAACCAGTGGAGCGCATGTCCTTCACGGATGCATTTGCTGATGTCGTCCTAAGCAGCGCTGTGCTGCACTTCGCCGCTGACGATCAACACTTTGAAGCGATGCTGCGAGAGACGTGGCGTGTGCTGAAACCCGGAGGATTGTTCTTCTGCCGCCTGGCATCGTCGATTGGGATTGAGCAGATGATTGAGCTTATTGCGCAAAGCTTGCCGAGTCGGCGGTATCGGCTCCCGGATGGTTCCAGTCGCTATCTAGTGGATGAGGCACTGCTGATGCGGATGACGGAAGAACTTGGTGGGCAACTGCTCGATCCATTGAAAACCACAGTGGTCCAGAATCAGCGCTCAATGACGACTTGGGTGATGCGGAAGCGGTAGGCCTTTTATCCAATATCCGGCAGCACAAACGACCCCTGTTCGCCAACCGCCGCTGACACCGCCTCTGCCGCCAGATACCCGCTGCGTACTGCGCCTTCCATGGTTGC
>JBDTUY010000020.1:0-20156 GCA_040007495.1 Acidobacteriota bacterium
TTGAGGTGCGGAGACTCACGGCGGAATGTGCGCAGCATCTCTGGCAGGTAGCTGCACACGGCGGTGCTAACCACGCCAATGGACAGCGAACCACTTTCCCCCTGCCCAATCTTGGTGGCCTCTCGGACTGCCTGATCCATCTGCTCAAGGATTCGTGTTGCGCGAACCAGGAAAACCTCTCCGGCCTCCGTCAGTCGCACGCGGCGATTGGTTCGCTCCAGTAGTTGCGTGCCGAGTTCGTCTTCGAGTTGTTTGATCTGGTGACTTAACGATGGTTGAGAGACATTCAGCAGAAATGCAGCGCGTGTGAAGTGTAGTTCCTCTGCCAGGACGCAAAAAAGGCGGAGATGTTGGGTTTCCATCGTTCTAACCGCTCCTAACCTAAACCCTAGCGAGAGATTCCTGGCGGAAATTGCGGTGGATGGTGGTAGGCTCCCTGCTCATCGCGTTCACATTCATGTTCCAGAAGCTGAAAGTTTGGCTCCGTGTGCCGACCAAGATCCAGACGTATGCTCCATGGGCGCTGGTAAACGTCCGCATCCTCGATTGTCGCTTCATAGCGAAGCGTATTCTGCGCGGTGCGAGTGTAGCGCTCCACTACATGCAGCTTGGTGCTGTGGTGATTGCCCGATCCATCGAGCCAGGTATCGGATTTGAAGTTGGTCCCATCGACGACCAGCGTGTTGCCCTCCCAGTGTCCGCGCGAATCACCCATGTAGAACTCAATACCTTCGTCATAGTGGGGACGGCCATCGGTGAAGACGACACGATAGGCGTGCACGTGCTGGTAGACGAAGATCACGCGGTCGGCATTCTGGAAAATCTGAAATGGTTCCGGGAGCAGTGTGGCGCGTGGAATCCCGGGTTGAAAGCAGGCAAGCAGCGGATCCGCCTTCGCGCGGTTGCGGAGGTTCGTCACCTGGGTTGCGCGCGCTGGGGGAAGATAGGGGATCTTGCCGTCGGCCGGATCTACGATCACTTTGCCTTCTTCCAGATTGCGGTATGCGGTGCCCTTAGCTTGCCAGATTCCGCGCAAATCCGGAGCGGTCTGTGCGCACAATGTGCCGACGATCAGGAGACTCAATAGACCAGCGCGAATCATTTTGAATTCCCCCCGGCTGTGGGCAGATGCTCTGAATCGCGTTCTCCTTCGATGCAGCCGTACTCTAGCAACTCCATGTCGGCGGGACGCCGCCTTAGCGGGACCCTCAAGGTCACGGGCGTCGAGAAAACCTTAGGATTGGTGACCGTGGCTTCGTACTGGAGCGTGTCTTTTCCCGTCAGGCGAAAACGCTCAACAACCGTCGCACCAGCACCGACGAAATTGCCGGCTTGATCCAACCAACCTTTTCCGTTTAAGCCCCGCACCTCCACCACGAGGGTGTCGCCATCCCAGTGGCCGCGCGAATCCCCATTCCAGGACGAATAGTTCTGCCGAAATGGACGGCCGTCCATCGGGATAATACGGACGCCGTGTTCGGTTTCCGTCAGAATCAATACGTAGGGGCCGTCCTGGACGATCTCCAATGGGAAGGGCGGGAACATGACGCGCGGCACGCCGTGCATGTGACACTGGCCTACTGGGTCGCGTTCGCGGTGCGCGTCGTTGTCGTCCGCGATCGCACGCATTCCGGGTAGATACGGAAGCTTTCCGCCGGGGGGATCCACGATTATGGATGGCCCGGCAGGCGTTCCGTACTTGGCCTCGTGTTGTTCCACGTTGAAGGCGGCGGAAAGCGTTCCCGCCATCCAGATGCCGCCGAAATTGGGATGGCCGTCGGGCAATCGCGGCGGTGTGAAAGGCGCCCCATTAGCGGTGGCTGCAGCGCCACGGCCGGGTACCGGGGGTTGTGCGGTTGCAGCGAATGCAACCAGGAGTAGCAGGGAAAGTCGCAGCATAATTGCTTACCTGTCGCGTCCTATTTACCGCTATCGCCGGACGACGATGCGGCGCTGACCTGGCGTCCGTCGGGTAGCTTCACCTGGCTCGCGTTGGCTGTGTGCGATCCATCTTTCGCGCGAAAGGCATCGATGACGACGTGATCGCCGGTACGCAGCGAATCCTTACGCCAGCCCCGGCGAAACAATGCGTTTGTGCTCCCGGTTTCCACTGACCAGCGTTCGACCGCGCCGTCCGACTTCTTAATATCAAGATAGATCCAGGAGTGCGGGTTAGAGAAATCAAATTTTACGACCGTGCCATCCAGCTTGACGGGCGGCTTGTCGTCAAACTCGGCAGCAAACGAATGATGGGCCATGGCTGGGACTGCGATAAACAATAGAGGTAGGAGCAAGCGAACTAGCATTTCAATCTCCGCTAGGTCCAGTGTTTTCCGATGATGACTCGTACCACTGCGGATAGAGTCTTCGCTGGATGGACCCAGCCACGCGTCATCCTATCATACGCAGTCATTTGATGTATACAAGTATTCGCCACGGGCCAGGCACGTGGGCTAGGAACTGCGTTGGATCAGACGCGAACCTGGGACATCCCGCCAGATTTCCGCATTTGACAATGCCGCTTCCAGGTTGCGCCGCGTCAATGCTACGTGTTCCCGGGCCAGTCTTTCCGCGAGCTCTGGCTGCCGACTCGCGACCGCGTCGAGGATTCCGTGATGTTCTTGATGCCCCCGCATCAGCAGTTCAGATCCTTGCGGCACTGTCATCCGAGCAAACACCAGTTTCGAAGGTCCGGCGAAGGGCAAGGTATTCAAGTGGCTTAGGGAGCGCTGCAGCATAGGGCTTTTGGCTAAGCGCATCAACTCGAAATGGAAAGTCTCATTCAGGCGGACATACTGGGTGAAGGTGTCCAAATTGGCCCGAACGATCTGGTCCATCTCGGACTGTGTCTGTCGCAGACTGTGGAGTTCTGACTCGTCTGAAAGACGCTCAGTTGCACACTTGGCCGCGATTCCCTCCAATGCCGCGCGCATTTCCAGAGCATCCCAGATGTCGTTCACAGTGAACGCGCGGACCACGAATCCGCCGGAGGGGGAAGGTTCTAACAGTCCTTCGTGAGAGAGGCGATCCAGCGCGAAACGGATGGGAGTACGGGAGACGCCCAGGCGAGAAACGAGGGCCAATTCCGAAAGGCGTTCCCCGGCGCTGAATTCTCCACGCAGCAGCAACTCTCTCAGTATCAGTACTGTGCGACCGCCCTGAGAGACAAACTCAAGTCGTTTTATTCCATCAGGCGAGTCGAGCATTACGTTCGATGGTAGCACGGAGCGCCTTCCCAATCTGATTTGCAGTGATCCCTGTATCCATGTATACTGCGTCTGGAGATTCTACAACCTAATGATGAAATGGATAGCACTTCTTCTCGTGGGTGGCGCTGCGGTGGCGAACGCCCAGCCTAAGTTGCAACTGACCGTGCATACCGGACACGGCCAAGTCGGCTATGACGTCAACTCGACAATGATTTCCGGCGAGAAGGACATGATCGTCATCGATCCCCAGTTCTCGCTGAGCGAGGCGCACAAACTTGCGGCCGAGATTCTGGAATCGAAGAAGAATCTGACTACGATTTACATCACCCACCCGCACCCGGACCACCTATTCGGCTTGGCCGTATTGCATCAAGCTTTCCCCGATGCGAAGATCCTCGCACTGCCTGCGACCGTGAACGGAGCCAAGACTGGTTGGCCCAATCGGCAGAAGTTCTGGTTCGCAACCTATGGCAATAATATTCCTGGTCCTGAGCCTGTGCTGCCGGAGGAACTCACTGTTCCCTACCTTACGTTAGAAGGGGAGCAGTTCCCGGTTACAGGTCCGGTTCCGGGAAGTGATGGGGCAGGGAACAGCTTTGTGTGGGTGCCGTCTCTGAAGGCTGTGATTACGGGCGACATTGTGTTCGACCATGTTTATTTCGGCGTGACGCGTGACAAGGCTCGTGAGGATTGGAGCAAAACCATCGAACAGCTATTGGCGTTGAAACCCGAGATTATCGTTCCAGGTCACCAAGGCCCGGGCGCGACGCGCAATCAGGCTTCGATTGCATGGATGAAGAAGTACATGGCGGATTGGGATGCGAATTTCAAGAAATCGAAGAACGCAGCGGAGATGAAGGCTAACGTGCTGAAGCAGTATCCCAAGCTCGGCATGGAGTTTACGCTCAATGATCGCGTAGCCACTTATTTCCCGCCGCCGGGCAAAGGGAAAGGCAAATAGGCACCAAAGACGGCAAACTTGACGTCAAGGCTTCCGCGCCGCGCGCCGCCGATGGCAAGCCGGACTTCAACGGCCTGTGGTATCCAGGGGTTTCATCTGGAAGCTCGTGCGGTTGCAGACACTGAAATGATCGACGAAGTGTGTTTGGAGAATGAGAAAAGCACGCAACATAATGCAGACTCCGCACTAGGCAGTCTGCATCGAGACAGAAACCGGCTTTCCTGCCGGATGAACATGAGGTAAACTGAACCGCCATGCGAATAAACCACGCTCAGTTGTCACTGTTGCTGACCGCCACCCTGCTCGCGCCTTCCAGCGCGTTTGCGCAAGCGCAAGCCGAAGATACCGGGACAGCCCACAAAGCAGCTGCCACGGCGCTGCTGAATTCGAACAACACGGGTGCGGCCCATTTAGCCTGCCCTGCCACCATCGGCCCGGTGTCGACCGCGAACTCGCCTGCCGGTCCGGGACGAGCTGGCGGACCTCCCGGAGGACCGGGTGCGGCGAAGGGCGGCGGGCGTGGGCCGGCTGCCGTTCCGGCGAAGGAAACCTGGTACGCCGAAGGCGGTCAGGTGTTTGACAACCTGTACATGCTGACTACGAAGATGAACAGTGCATGGGCGGTGAAGACCTCAGCGGGAATCATTCTGATCGATACGCTGTTCGGGTACGCGGCGCAGGACGCGATCGTGGACGGCCTGAAGAAAGTAGGACTCAATGCTGCGGACATCAAGTACATCATCGTGAGCCACGCGCACGGCGACCATGACGGTGCCGTCAAGTTCCTGCAGGACACTTACAATCCGCACGTCATCATGGGGCCTAAGGATTGGGAACTGGCCGCGCGCGAGGCTGCTCCGCCGCGTCATGATATGGAGGCGGTTGATGGGCAAAAACTGACCTTGGGCGACACCACGGTTACGATCTACATTACGCCAGGCCACACGGGCGGCACGCTTTCCGTGATGGTGCCGGTGAAGGATCACGGCCAGCCGCATATGGCGATGGAGTGGGGCGGAACGGCGCTGAGCGGGGGGACGTCGAAGGAAATGCTGGAATCCTACATCTCAAACGCGAAACGCTTCAAAGATATCAGCGGCGGCATGAGCGCCGACGTGATTATCGGCAATCACACCGAGTACAATGACGCGTTGAACCGACTTGAGCGCACCAAGGCCCGGAAGGCGGGTGAGCCGAATCCGTGGGTAGTGGGCAAGGGCGAAGTCGAGAAGTATCTTACGGTAGTGGAAGAATGCGCCAAGTCATGGCTTGCGATTGGCAACGGGCGTCCGTAGCCCCATTCACTGCGACGGAACGTGAGACTCACAGTGTCGACTTCTCCGACAGAATAGGATAGGCTGCATGTTCCAGAATCGACGCTTTGGTTCCACCATTCCGCTTGCTGGCTGGCTTTTGATGTTCAGCGTCACGGTCTGCGCGCAGAAAGGATCTACTGGCGCCGACTGGCGATATACCAGCGGAGATGCGGGGGGCACCAAGTATTCGCCGCTCGATCAGATCAACGCTTCCAACGTAAATAAGCTCAAGATTGCGTGGCGCTGGAAGTCGCTGAACTATGGGCCGCGCCCGGACTACAACCTGGAAGTGACGCCGTTGGCCATCGGCGGCAAATTATTCTTTTCCGCAGGGTCGCAGCGTGCCGCTTTGGCTGTTGACGGAGCCACTGGCGAAACACTCTGGACGTATCGGCTGGACGAAGGCGAGCGTGGAGACCGGACTCCACGCAATAACAATCGCGGTGTCGCGTACTGGGCAGATGAGGCCGGGCACGGACGCGTGATGTTGATCACACGCGGTTATCAACTGGTCGCGCTGGATGCGAACACCGGCGTTCCTGTGAAGGACTTCGGAGCGAGCGGCATCGTGGATTTGTGGGTAGGGCTTCTGGAAGGAACGGGCCGCACCGTGCAGCCTGGTCAAATTGGCGCAAGTTCCCCTGCGATCGTCGTCGGGGATGTTGTGGTGGTCGGGGCGGCCATGCCGTCCGGCGGAGCGCCCCGATCCAAGACGAATGTTCCTGGATTCGTGCGCGGGTATAGCGCGCGCACCGGCAAGTTGCTGTGGACCTTTCATACGATTCCTCGGCTGGGCGAATTCGGCAATGAGACCTGGAAGGACGATTCCTGGCAGTACACTGGCAACACCGGCGTCTGGGCTCCAATGGCCGCAGATTTGGAACTCGGCTACGTGTATCTGCCGATTGAGATGCCCACGGGTGACTACTACGGTGGGCATCGGCCTGGCGACAATTTGTTCGCGGATAGTTTGGTTTGTCTGGACGCGAAGACCGGAAAGCGTATTTGGCACTTCCAGACGGTTCATCACGACATTTGGGACTGGGACCTGGCGTCACAACCCGTGCTGATGGATATCACAGTGGAGGGCAAGCCGATCAAGGCGGTCTCGCAGGTGACCAAGCAAGGGTTTACGTTCGTGTTCGACCGCGTCACGGGGAAGCCGGTTTGGCCGATTGAAGAACGACCCGTGCCACAGACGACGGTGCCGGGTGAAGTCACCTCGCCTACGCAGCCATTTCCTACGAAGCCAGCTCAGTTTGATCGGAATAGCATCGGACCGGATGATGTGAACGATCTTACGCCGGAGATCAAAGCCGAAGCGCTGAAGATCATCTCCGAATTCAAAACAGGACCGGTGTACACTCCTTCCATCCCGCAGGGCGAGGGTGGAAAGAAGGCGACGCTGATCGTTCCGCACAATCAGGGTGCGGAGAACTGGCAAGGCGCGGCTACCGATCCCGAGACAGGCATGTTATACATTCCCTCCGAGACGACGTGGTGGGCGAGCGCAATGGTGCCGGGCGGAGAACGCAGCGACATGAATTACATCGGTGCCTTTGTGCGCGTGGATACTCCCTTCGGGCTGCCAATTGTGAAGGGACCTTGGGGCAGGATCACGGCGATCGACATGCATACAGGCGAGCATGCCTGGATGGTTCCCAATGGACACGCGCCGAAAGCGGTGGCCGCGAATCCCAAGCTCGCGGGCGTGGATCTCAGCGGCGTAGGGCAACCGGAGCGCGCTCCGCTGTTGGTCACTAAGACCTTGCTGTTCGCTGGCGATGGCAGCGGGATGTTCTCAGGGGGACCGGGTGGCGGTGGGCCGTTGTTCCGAGCCCTGGACAAAGCCACGGGCAAGACGATTCACGAAATGGAACTGCCCGCCAATGAAACCGGCATTCCAATGACGTATATGGTCAATGGCAAGCAGTACATCGTCGTGGCCATCGGTAATCGTGACTTCCCGGCGGAACTGGTCGCGCTGACGCTACCGTAGTCCTAAAGCGGAACCACGCGCATCAGAGTTGCTGGACCCGCTTCAACCGCGATCGGGTTGCGGAGCGGTCGACCGAAGCCCTGATAGCTGACCTCCATGACGTCGCCCTCGGTCAGACTGACTTCGCCGAAACTGAGGGCGCTGGCACCGAAGTAGTGGATGTGAACGTCACCCGGGCGGCGGTGCATGGGGAACTTGAAGTGATGATGTTCCATATTTTCCAGCGAATGACACATGTTGGTTTCGCCGCTCTTGACCGGTTTCTCCCACAAAACGGCACCATGGCGTAACACGCGGGCTGTACCAGGGACCGCATGGAAATTCGGATCGAGAACAAGCTCCGGGCCGATCGAACATTCCCGCAGCTTGCAACTGGCGAGGTACAGGTAGTTCTTCTTCTCAAGAACGTGATCGGAGAATTCATTTCCTTGCGTCATGCCGACCCGCCGCGGTACGCCCTGTTCGTCGATGATGTAGACGCCAGCGATTTCAGATTCGTCGCCACCGTCTTCGGCGAAGGCGGGAATGGTCAGAGGCTCTCCGTGACCACGCAGGCACGAGCCGTTCCCCTTGTGGAACCATTCCGGCGATGTGCCGATGGTACCGGCTTCGGGACTTCCACCTTCTAGACCCCATTGGTACATCCGCATACTGTCTGTGACTGCGGTCTTCTCCTGGTGCATGGCGTTGCGGTTGTCGACACTCGCGCGGTGTGTGAGGCCAGTGCCACTGACAATGCAGCGGGCCGGCTCAGTGGGATGGTCAAAGGCAGGTAGGATCTGCCAGTTGGAGCCCGAATAAGCAGTGTCGTAAGGGATCGTTTCCTTACCTGCTGCGTTGTGCGCCGTCGAGATGAGTGAAGCGTCGGCGGCAAGGGCGTTACGGCAAAGCGTATAAACGCTATCGATGCGATCGAGTAGGCGTAGAGTATCGCCTTCGACAAGTGCAACAAAGCGATCTTGGGCAGGGTTCTTCAGTTGAACAAGGCTGGTCATAGTGGAGTCTTCGTACAGTGTATTATCGCTGTTTAGCTGGTGTACAGGATGGATACACATGGGATACAAATTGATGTAGAATCTGTTGATGCGCTCAACCAATCCCGCCCGGACTCTGACTCGTCGGCGTGTTCTCAAAGCCGCCGCGACTGCCGCGCCTCTCGCGTTGTTCACGCAAAACGCCGAGGCTGCTGACCGTCCAAACTTCGTCTTTTTGATGGCGGACGATATGGGCTATGCCGACGTGTCCAGCTTTGGTCGGCGCGACTATACCACTCCGAACATCGATCAGTTGGCCAAACAGGGGATGAAGCTGACTCACGCCTATGCGAACTCCGCCGTTTGCACCGCGACGCGCGTGGCGTTGGTCACCGGTCGCTATCAGTACCGTGTGGAGGTGGGGCTTTATGAGCCGCTGGGCAATGGGGCGAAGGTCGGTCTACCTCCGGGGCACCCGACGATTGCTTCTACATTGAAGCAGAGCGGTTATGGCACGGCCCTGATTGGGAAGTGGCATGCCGGAGCTGTTCCGCAGTTCGGCCCAACCAAGTACGGCTACGATCACTTCTGGGGATTCGCGAATGGCTCGCTGGATTACTTCACGCATCGCGTCGGGGAGCCGAATTCAGATCCGGGCCTGTGGGACGGCGAAGTGAAGACGGAAGAACATGGGTACCTGACGGACTTGATCGCCGACAAGACGATTAACTACATCCATGAATATTCTGGCCGCAAGCAGCCGTTTCTGTTGAGTGTTCACTTCAACGCGCCGCACTGGCCGTGGGAAGGACCCGAAGACGAAGCCGCTGCCAACAAGGGCGGGATGTCCAGTTTTGAGGTGGGCAACATCGCGACCTATGGAAAGATGGTCCGGCGGATGGATACTGCAATCGGTAGGATTCTGCAGGAGCTGGAGCGCAGTGCCTTCTCAAAGAACACGGTTGTGGTGTTTACCAGCGATAACGGGGGAGAACGCTTCTCCGATACCTGGCCGTTTACCGGCAAGAAGACAGAACTACTGGAGGGGGGATTACGCATACCGGCTATCGCCCGCTGGCCGGGTCACATCAAGGCGGGAAGTGTCAGCGATCAGGAGTGCATGTCGATGGACTGGATGCCGACTTTCGTCGCGATGGCGGGCGGAAAAATTGATCCAGCGTTCCCGACTGACGGAATGGATCTCACTTCCGTCCTGACGCAAGGTGCCGCGCCCCGTCCGCGCAGGCTCTACTGGCGGTATCGTTCAAACGCACAGCGCGCGATGCTTGACGGCGACATGAAGTGGCTGAAGATTAATGACAACCAGTTCCTCTTCAATATTGCCGTCGATCCTCTGGAACGTGCGAATCTTCGCCGGAAGCAGCCGGAGGTGTTCGAACGGATGGTGCAGGCGTATGCCGAGTGGGATGCCAACATGCTGCGCGAAGACCTTGTGCCGTTTGGGTACGGTTTCAATAGCTCGCAGCTTGCCGACCATTACAGTCCTGGCGGCGGTGGCGCAGCAGCCGGAACTGGAGCGGCGAAGGGTAAAGCGAAACAGGCGAAGTAGGCCCAGTGCAAGTCGCCCCAACGCCCGCGGCTTCCGCAACATCCGCAAGAGTGTGGGCGGCCCCATTTCTTGTGACACTGCTGGCGATGATGGCCCTGCAGGTTTCGAACCTGGGCTTTTCACCTCTTGTCCCCGCGATTCAGAAAGAGTTCGGACTCAGCTTCTCGCAGGTCGGCCTCTTCGCCGGGATGTATGGGCTGATCAGCATCTTCATAAGCGTTCCCGCTGGTCTGATCATTGGCAAGGTGGGGGAGAAAACCGCATTGATCGGCGGCCTTGTGGTGGTGGGGCTGGGACTGGCGTGGTTGAGTATGGCTGGGTCCACACCGATGGTTTTCGCCGCACGGGCCTTATGGCTTTCCGGCTACCGCTTCGCTTTCATTGCGGTAATGACCGCCATCGCGCTGAGTTGTCCGCCGTCGGTGCGCGGTCGTTCCATGGGCGTGCTGGGCGCTTTCGCTGCGCTTGCATCCGTAGTAGGCGCTCCCATGGGTTCGATTGTGGCGCGCGACTTTGGCTGGCGCAATGGCGTGCTCGCTTATGCCGGGGTGGCTGTGGTTGGCGCTGTCGTGTTCGCGTCCTGGTATCGGACCGGTGGCTCCGATGCCGCGAGGCAGGCCGCAACGGAGACAACATCAGCAATGGCTCCGTTCCGAAATCTGGTGGTCTGGGAAGTGGCACTACTTTCGGGATTGGCGGGGGTCACCAGCCTGACCACTAACTCTTTCTTGCCCTTGGAACTGAAGGGCGTGTTCCAACTTGGCACCGTGGACGCGGCCTCCATGATCGCGACGGGGTTCGCTTGGGCGATTGCTTTAAATCTGACGTTCGGCTTCCTGATGGACCGCTTCAATCGCTCGATGGTGATGGGCGGCGTCGCGCTTTTGCTGATGGGCGGGAGTCTGCTGATGCTCTCCCGCGACCTGTCCACTTTTCGAGTAGGCGCCATACTGGTGCTGGCTTTGGGGCATGCGGCGATTCAGCAGAGTTATGCGATCGCGGCGGACGTCTTGCGGGGGCGCGAGATCGGTAACGTGATGGGGATTGTGGGTGGGGTGGCGGGTGTTGTCAATTATCTAACCCCGCAAGGGCTCGGAATCCTTCGCGACCGCACCGGCGGGTTCGACGCTGGTTGGTACACACTAGCTGGAATTTCAGGGATTACGTTTCTACTTGTGATCCTGTTGCGGCGTCAGTCGAACCTTCTGAGTCCAAAAGTTAAGGAGTGACGCGAATGGTCAACAGGCGATTCTGCGGGTCCGTAACACCATCGGGCTTGGCGACGTCGGTGATTACTCGCACTTTGATCGAGGCAGGATCGGCTCCCAAGCCTCGCAGGATATCTGCAACTCGTTCGCCGCGCTGCGTGGCGATGGCTTGGTTCTCTGTCAGGATGCGACCATTTGAAAGCAGCGATGCTCCTCGATGCGCCGTAATCTCCACGGACTTGGCTTTGGCGGCATTGGCGTAGGTGGCCGCCTGACTAACTACACGCGTGTCGCGCGAGAACAGGAACGTGCTGTCAAAGTCATATGTGATCTTGAACTCGCGTTCCGCGAATGGAGCGGTCAGGCGTTCCTGCGGCGCGCGCCCTGCTGGGGGAGGTGCACCTCCGGGAATCACCGGGGCCTGGCGTGTCGAAGGACCCGCGGGACGCCGCGTGGGAGGTGCCTCAATGCCCGGCTCGGCAGGCAGGATCGTATTGCAGGCCGGGCTTACTTCGGGCAGCACCGAGAGCTTCACCGGTTTCAGCGGGATGCCTCCGCAGATGCGCGGACCCGCAACCACCGTTCCTTCCACCAGGACTTCGTGCAGAAGTTGTGGCGGATAGAGCTCCGCTTGAATGTCCTGCTGGATCGTCAAGTAGTAGGTCTCGCCCTCGTATTCCGCCAGGAAGCACGGCACGGTTTTGGTGTCGCGGACGATGGGGCAAGCTACGAAGCTGCGTTGTTGGGCGAAGGTGCACTGCACCAACGCCAGAGCCAGAATCAGGCTTCGCTTTATAGCACGCCGCTTCATAGCACCCCCAGGAAGTTAATCAAGTCTTGTTTGTCGGTTTCGGCGAGTCTCATGTCGAATCGCCGGTCGTAGTAATCGACAAGTTCCCGCAGGTTCTTGGCCGAACCATTGGCGAAATACGGCGCCCGCGCGGAGAGTCCCCGAAACTGCTGCATAACGATGGAGCCTACATCCACACATCTTCCGGAGATCAGTGCGCGGCCAGGATCGGTGGTGTAGATCACGCGTCCCAGATACGGATGCGGTTGCGCAGTTGCCTTGCAGGTAACCTTGAACACCGGAAGCTCCTGCGCCTCGCTATACAGCGGCGGTTCGGTCCACCGGGGATAGTTGTTGGTACCGAGATCCACCCAGCCTGCTGACAGATCCTGGCCGGTCATTTGGGCGTTGTGGCAGGTTGCGCAGGTCCGCTTGAGAGGATTACCCAAACCGATGGAGTTGATGTGCGTCGCGTCGCGCAGCCAGAACTGGCGGAACATAAAGATGTCCGAACCGCGTGCAACCGAAGCCCGGAACTGATCCTGTGTAGTGCTGCCCGGTTTCTTCCATGCGTCAAACATCAGGAACACTGGATCGTAGTCGTTATCGCCGAGCCCACCGGTCTTGTGGTCTGCCATGGCCTTGGGACCCAACGAAGCAGGGCCGCCGGGTTCTGCAAGATTGCCACCCGTACGATCAGAGATCTCCGCCACGTAGACCTGGCTTTCGAAGTCGACAATACGCCGTATTTGATCGTCCGTGATGGATTTTGCCTGAACATGGCCCAGCGCCGCGTTGCGAGCCTGCGTAGTCAACGTTGCCTCGCGCGCGTCCGCCATGATGTTCATGCTAACCGGGCGACCGGTGGCGGGATCTGTGTCGGCCAAGGCTCCAAGCTTCAGTACGATGCTTTGTCCTGGGGTTGTCGCGTATTTCAGGTTGGCGGCCATGCGCGGTCGGCGATAGACCGATACCATCGGTGTCGCGCTCTTCAGTCCGTAGGTGGCGCTGGTGTTGCATCCCGCCGGGTCGCTGACGACTTCAATACTGAACTCGGCATTCTTCGGGACCGGCAGGGGCACTCGGATCAAGCCGCGGTTCAGCAGCAGAGAGTGCGATTTTTCCGCTTCCTGTGGCTGGTCAGGGCAATTGGAGCCATCGAACGCCGCAAACAGTGGGTCCTTGCCGCTAGTGCGACGCCATAGTTCGCGAGCGGCGTCTGCGGAAAAGCTCATGCCGTACGCTGGCTGGTGGCAAGTAACACAGGCGCGCCCGTTGCTGCCTAGCGGGGTGAAGAACGGGTGATCCTTCATCTCTACAGGACCCGACGTAAATAGTACGCCGACCTTTCCGGTGGGCGTGGCAAATTCCATTTGGGCCGGCAGCGTTCCAGTAGAACCCGCTACGACCCAGTTGTTCGCAGGTTGTTGGGCCCACGTCAGAACCGCTGACGTCAGGGCAATCGCGCCCGCACGCATCAAATATAGTTTCATGGTCGACCGTGCGAAGTTTACCACTGCGGACGAGACATCTGGAAAGATTTCGGGGCTTGGAGACTCAGACGCGCGAGGTCTTAGTTGGCAAGGGGAAGCATTCGCGTACCAATCGCAGGAATCCAGGGAGTAGCGGAGACTGCGTCCGGCTGCACATCGCGACCATCAGGGGCACCATCGGCTCCGGCTTCAGATCCAGATGCCGTAGCACCACCCCGCGCGGGAGGATCGATGATACATAGTCGGGGAGCAGGCCAAAGCCCACCCCATTTCGAATCAAATTCAGATTGCCCAGGACGTTTCCCGCGCGTTGCGCAACCGGGGAACGGAGGCCGAACGCCTCACAGAAGCGGAGTACGGCGTCATGCAGTTCGGGCGAGCTTTTGCGCGAGATCATGATGAATGGATACTGGTGCAAGTCCTCCACTCGTAGCCGCTTCTTCGATGCCAATGGATGTTTGGACGGCAAACCAATCACGAGTTTCTCTTCGAGCAGCGGTTCGACCACCACACCCGGAAGTGAAACCGGTCCGCGCAGGAATCCGACGTCGAGGGAGTGGTTTGCGAAAGCGGTCTTCTGCTCTACGGTGGGCAGGTTGTGGAGGACCAGGCGAAGCCCAGGCATCCTGCGTTGCACCAAGGGCAGTAGGACGGGGAGTACCTTTACTTCCGCACTTGGGGCGACCGCGACGGACAATTCTGCTGCCTGAACTCCCGCAACCTCACGCATTCGTTGCACGGCGCCGTCGGTTCGCTCCAGGATGTCGCGCGCTTCACAGAGGAACGCGTCACCCGCCTCTGTCAGCTCCACGTGCCGCTTGTTGCGGATCAAGAGGGGCGCTCCCAGGTATTCTTCCAACTGTTTGATCTGTTGGCTCAGCGAAGGTTGTGCTGTGTCCAGGCGCTCCGCGGCGCGCGTGAAGTTTAGTTCTTCCGCGACCGCCACGAAATATCGCAAGTGCCGCAGTTCCATGTCTCAACCATCATAGTGCGTCAGACGTCGAAAGTCTTAGTCTATGATGCTACTGCTATTGGCAGTCTTCTTTGCGGCGCTCTATGCTCACTCAGATGCAGGATGCTCGCCTCACAGACGACTTCGATCCGCTGGTGCACGAAACCTTCACAAGCGCGCATGAGGAGTATGCCCGGCTGCGCAGCGAATGTCCGGTGGCTCACAGCACGGCCTTCAACGGATTCTGGAGTTTCTTTCGTTATCAGGATGTCGTGAACGCGCTTCGCCAATCCGACCTCTTCATTACATCCGTTCAGAATGTGGTGCCTAAGGTCGCATTCACTGGACGCCGGCCCCCGCTCCACTTCGATCCTCCGGACCATACTCCTTATCGTCGCGCTCTCAATCCGTTCTTTACCGAGCCTAAGATGCGCGAACTGGAGCCTGCCGTACGTAGGATTGTCGCGGATTTGTTGGAACCCCTGATAGCAGCGGGCGGTGGCGAGGTTTGTTCTGAATTCACACGCAAACTTCCTGGCTACGTGTTTGCGGAATTCTTTCATCTGCCAACCGAACTATCGATGGCGATCAAAGAGGCCACAGTGGTCTATAACCAGGCCTTGCAAAAAGCCGACGACGAACTGGTCAAGGAGACCAGCCTGCGGCTCTACGAGATCGCGCGGCGGATTATTGAACTGCGCAAGGCGAAGCCAAGGGATCCGGCGGAGGATCCCACCAGTGCCATGCTGGTGGCTCGCGGCAACGATGGCGAGTTGCTGCCAGAGCCTCTGGTGCTGGGCACCATCCGGCAAATGATCGTGGTGGGCATGATCGCGCCCAGCGTATTGGTGCCTTGCATGATGATTCATCTCGCCCAACATCCAGAATTGCAGGATCAACTGCGCGACCATCCAGAATTGATTGCTGCGGCAGTGGAGGAGTACCTACGCCTCTACACACCGTATCGCGGCTTCGCGCGTACCGCCAAGCGGAA
Source organism: Acidobacteriota bacterium (assembly GCA_040007495.1). Taxonomy (GTDB): domain Bacteria; phylum Acidobacteriota; class Terriglobia; order Bryobacterales; family Bryobacteraceae; genus Palsa-187. Next base: position 15,467 of record JBDTUY010000020.1, read on the forward strand.
CATTGAGGTTGACGGGCTCGAGATTCGTGAAGCCGAGCCGATTGCGCTGGTCTACGCTTCTGCGAATCGGGATGAGGCCGTATTCGAGAATCCGGACGAATTCATCCTGAATCGTCCGAACATCGATAAGCATCTGGCGTTTGGTCTTGGTCCTCACCGCTGTGCGGGGATGCCGCTCGCGCGAATGATGCTGCGGGTCACGCTGGAGGAGTTGTTACAACGGTCTCGGATCACTGGGGTCGCAGGCGAGATCGTGATGACGCGTTGGCCTGAATGGGGCGTGCTGGCGGCGTCCGTGGTTCTGGCTCCAACGGGACAGTAGTCGTGTGGTGCGCTTTGCGCCACTCAAGAAAAGAAAAGAAAAGAAAAGAAAAGGGAGACTCACAAATGAAATTCGCTGTTGCACTCTGTTTGGTTGCCGCGTGCGCATGGGGGGAGGGAACTGGACCGTTCTCCGCAATCCTGGAAGTGGACCCAGGTCTTCCGACGCATACGGTGTACCGCCCCCAGGACCTGTCAAAGGTGAAGGGGAAAATGCCGATTATCGCCTGGGGTGAAGGCGGCTGTGCCAACAACGGCCTAGCGCACCGCAACTTCCTGATGGAGATCGCATCCTATGGATTCCTGGCCGTCGCGATCGGACCTCCGCAAGCGCCACCGGCAGGAGGGCAGGCCAAGGGTGCTCCGAAGGGCGCTCCGAAGGGTGATGGGAAACAAGGCGCACCGAAGGGCGACGGCAAGCAGGCCGCTGCTGCCGGTCCGGCCACGAAGTCGTCGCAACTAATCGATGCGATCAACTGGGCGCTGGCAGAAAATAGCCGCAAGGGCAGCCCCTATAACGGCAAACTCGATGCCTCGAAAATCGCGGTGATGGGAATGTCCTGCGGCGGCATCCAGGCCTATGCGGTGGCCACAGACCCACGCGTCAAACTGGTCGGCATCTTCAACAGCGGTATCCTGCCAGCGTCTGGCGGAGCAGCGGGACCGGTCATGGAAGACGTCCACAAGGACCAGCTCGACAAGCTGCATTCCCCGATCTTTTACGTCACCGGGGACAAGACCGATATCGCCTATGAGAACGGGATGGATGACTTCAAGCGCATCACCAAGGTTCCGGCGATCCATACGTACAAGGACGGGGTCAGCCACGGTGGCACCTATAGCCAGCCGAACGGTGGGGACTTCGCGAAGGTCGCGGTGGCCATGTTGAAGTGGCAGTTGAAGGGCGACAAGGCAGAATCCAAGATGTTCCTTGGTGCGAACTGTGGACTCTGTCAGCAAGCTGGCTGGCACGTCGAGACGAAGGGATACAAATAGCGTGCAAAAGGGCACTCTGGTCAGCTCAGGGTGCCCTCTTGTACGGATGGATTATTTTGCCGGAGTGAGGTTAGCAGTGAAGAAGGGCAGCAGGTTTTCCGCAAAGCGAACCTTTATACCGCTGCCGTGATCGCCGTCATAGGTTTCAAACTTATGCTGCACGCCGAGCCGTGTCAGCGCCTGCTCCAGTTGCGTATTCAACGTGACAAACGGATCGCGCGTTCCCACTTCAATCATGATCGCGCGATAGCGCTTTAGGTTCGGCACATACTGGTCGACCATCAGCAGCGGCGAATTGGCGATCCACTTCGCGGCTACTAGCGGCTGAATCTCACCGTCCTTCGTTGGCAGGTCGAAGTAGGTGGGCGGGTTCTGCGGATTCGAGGCCCACGCGGCAGCCTGCGACTGTTGCGCCTTAGCCAATCCTCCTCCTGCTTGCTTGCCCTTGGTATTGGCTGCAGGCGGAGCCTGCTTCCCCGCCGCTGGTTGACCCGGCCGCGTCTGTGTGGGGTCCTGGAACAGGCAGCAGGAGCTCATCGCGTACAGCGCGCCGAAAGCATCAGGACGCTTCATGCCGATGCGAACCGTGCCATAGCCGCCCATGGAATGTCCGGCCAGTCCGCGCGCGGCTCGATTCGCGATGGTGCGGTAATGTCCGTCGATGTAAGATACCAGATCATCCGCGATGAATGTCTCCCAGTCGCCTGTGGTCGGGGAGTTGGAGAACATGCTGCCGTCGTAGAGGGTGTAGGCATCGGGCAGCACCATGATCATTTCGGATGCAGCGGCATCGGACGCAGCCGCTACCGATAGCGAGTTCCAATACGTCTCAGCGTGCGCCCCGTAGCCATGCAGGAAGTACACCACCGGATAGTGGCGGTTCCGGCTGGAAGCGTAGCTGGCGGGCAGATACACGAAGACGTCGCGGTCAGGAGAGTCGCCTTCAAGGTTGCCCTCCAGCGCCTTGCCGTGGACCTTGATCTTCTCCCACTTGCCTTGCTTCGCAGGGGTCTGGGCCTGGGCGGCCGGCACGTACGCACTACTCACCAAGGCCGCCACCACTGCGGCGGCCAGACAGTGTCTCCAGGTCATGATGTAATTCCTTCTTTAACGCTTAGCGCAGCGACCGAGATTGAACCTGCCAGTTCGTGTCGGTGCAGAGCTTACACTTGTCGCCAACAAAGTAGCCCTTGCCCTTGGCGCTTTTGTCGCCCTGCAGTTGCCACTTGAGCCATGCCACGGCGACTTGGCCGAACGGGCCGCCATTGTCCAGACTGTAAGTGCCGCCATGACCGACCGACGGATAGACGCCGTAGAAAATCGGCACACGACCCGGCATTACTTCATAGTCTTTTTTGCCGTTTTCATGCGCGATATCGCTATCGCCACCGGTGATAATGATCATGGATGAGTGGATACCGTCGATGATCTTTTGGTCCTTCGGATCGAACATCCCGCTGTTCCAGATGCCGACCGTCGCGATGCGTGGATCGGCGGAAGCGCCGTAGGACATCAGTCCACCGCACGACATGCCCATCGCCGCGACGTGCGTGGTGTCCACCTTCTTATAGAAGCGGCTCTTCGGATCCTTGTTTTCTTTTTCCATCCAGTTCATCGCCGCGACTAGCGCCGAGCCGTCCATCATGTTACCCGCACCGGCCGGAGCGCCGCCCTTGGCCGCCCCGCCGCCTGGTGCACCACCTGGACCTTTGGCCGCTCCCGGTGCACCGCCCGGACCACCTTTCGCTCCACCTGGACCACCCGGGCCACCCTTGGCACCGCCCGGACCGCCTGTGCTCTGGACCGGAGGCCCATCCGCGACAATCACGATCCCGTAGGAAGCGATCTCCGAAAGATATTCGGGGAACGTGAGTCCGTTCTTGGCGCAGCCGCCTTCACCCCACACCAGAAGCGGGCTATTGGAGGTCAGTTTCGCGGGACGGTAGATGGTGTGTGTCGTGAGCCCTAGGTCGTGTTCGATCACGACTTGATTGGGTCCGGTAGGCGCGTCGCCTTTTTGCGCGTAACTTACCGGCTGGATCTTGTCCGCCCCGTCTTGCGCCGAGATGTTCGTCACGTAGCCCGCAGCCAAGGCCGCCAGTGCCAAGACCGAAACTTTAGTCACAGTAAGCCGATGTTGTAGTCGCATGGTGTCTCCTCGAAATTAGTTGGTGCTGTCGTACATAGTGATCTTGACGCCGCCGTTCGCCATGCCCGGGTTGGAGCTGAGAAACAGACCGGAGTTGAGGTAGGCGTAGGGGCTGTCGACTCTTGCTTCAAAGATGGGAACCAAGCCACCCGCCGCGGAGGTTGTGTTGCGCACGATGATGATTTCGCCGTCAGCGGCTTGCCACAGGTAGCGCGCGTCGATGGCGGGCGGTGCGGACAGATTCTGGTAGTCTGCGCCACCGGACAGGACCTTGCCTGTAATGCGGCCGCTGAGGTCACCGCCGGTGATCGGGATAATATTGCGGTTACCGCGTTTGCTGGCGCCCACTCGTTGCGATGGGCTCAGGCCTACGGATTCGACGATCAATTCTTTGCCTTGTTTTTCACTCGCGCTCTTCGTCCGGTTGTTCCACGGTTGCGGTGGCGCGTCCGATGGCTTGGTGATCCGAGTGACGTTGGATGCTGCGGTAGGCATCGCAACAGCGGATACATCGTAGATGCGCAAGGTCCACGTCTTCGCGGTTTCATCCAGGATGCGCCGCGCCACGTACTTGCCGGAGTTCAACCACTCCGATGAACTGCCATTAGGTGCTTCGAAATCCATCGCGATGCGGATGTCCTTTGCATCCGCTCCGACGCCCGCGCTGCGCGAATAGATGTACTTCCCGTCGCCAGTCTTGAAAACGAGGAACTGCTCCACTTCAACGGTGCCGTTGGAAAGCGTGAGTTCAAAGTCCAAGGCACCGGTCATTACTGTGCCCGTTAGTTTAGGTCCGCTGACGGAAGCCTCCATACCCACCGCCACACGGCGGTTCCCGTAAGGTGTTTTCCCGATTTTCGCGAGCACGTCGAGCTTCATCTGCGTTTCGAAAATCAAGACGCCACTTTCGGGGCTCGGGATGCCGTCCTTCATGCCACAATCCCACGACGAGTGCGGCACCAGGACCTTCGCCCCAGTCTGGGCCTTCGCCAGTTGCACCATCGGACCCGCAACGATGGCGGCCCCTGTCATCGCGAGAAATGCGCGCCTGTCTTGATTCATAACTGTGCAAGTGTAAGTTCGTAAATCGTTGATTGTGTTGACCTTGCGGGAGCCAGCAAGCCTGAATCGCTTCTCCGGATTCACCAAACGCCATTCACTTCGTAGGTGATGAATTGGCACCCCCCCAATTCATCACCCCTCACGGTATGCAAAAACGGGGTC
>JBDTUY010000021.1:0-20105 GCA_040007495.1 Acidobacteriota bacterium
CCTGGAGATGCCTCCGGGAAAAGTAGAAGCGGCCCATATTGAGCAATTTACAGAAGATCCACCAGTTCAACGCAACCCAGGACGGGCGTTGAGCGTCAAAGTGATGGTTAACTTCGCACCGCAGAATGCAAATTCTGTGGTGATGCGACCGAGTGATACGCTGGCGCTGGTAACTATGCTGCGTCGCATTGCCCGGGAGCCGCAGTTCGGGAAGTTTTCAGTGGTGGCGTTTAATATTGCCTCGCAAAAGGTGGTGTATCGCCAATCCGCCACGGATCGGATCGATTTTCCCGCTTTGGGGAAGGCGATTCAGACCGTCGAACCTGGTTTGGTGAATATGAAGTTGCTGGAGAACAAACGCGGAGAGGTAGAGTTTTTGACCGATTTTGTTAAGAAGGAAATGAGCGGGCCGGATCGGCCGGATGCTCTGATTTTCGCGGGGCCTAAGTTTACGGTTGTAACGGGAACTCCGGATGACGAATTGAAGCCGATCGCGGACTCGGTCAAGTATCCGCTGTTTTATTTGAACTACAATGTGGACCCGAAGGGAAACCCGTGGCGGGATTCGATTGGCCGGGTCGTGCGCCTTTTTGACGGCAAGGAATATACAATTTCCCGGCCGCGCGACCTGTGGTTCTCTATATCTGAGATCGTTATGCGTGTAGTAGAATCAAGCCAAGGCAATCAGTGATGTGGGGCGAGGGTCCAGTGAAACACGATGGGTGGGGGTCTTATGCAAAGCGTTAATAGAGCAACCAACTACTTCTTGTTCGCGGCGGTTTCGGCAGCACTCTGCGGATTTGCGTTCGCGCAGCCTCGGCCGCAGGACCATCCGTTTGAGAAGAAACTCGCGCCGTATGTGGCTTCCCCGGTTCGCGTCGTTGACCTGATGCTGGAGATGGCTAAGATCAAACCCGGCGAAACGCTGTACGATCTGGGTTCGGGCGATGGCCGGATTTTGATCAAAGCTGCTGAGCGCTACCGGGCTAACGCTGTGGGAATCGAGATCTCCCCCGGTCTGGTTTTGGCGGCGCAAGATCAAATCCGCAAGGCCGGCGTTTCAGATCACGCGAGAGTAGTCCAGGGCGACGTCCTGCAAACCGACTTCAGTTCGGCCAACGTCATAACCCTATATATGGACAGGGAATCGAATGCCAAGCTGCGGCCCTTACTGGAAAAGTACCTGAAGCCCGGCTCCCGCGTGATTTCGCACAATGCTGAGATCCCCGGCTGGAAACCGACCAAGGTAGAAAAGACAGAAGATCGTCAGGTCCACACGGTCTACCTCTACGAGATCCCGGCAGCCAAGCAGTAGCCCGGCAGTGCGGAAGGGAGGGTGGCGTTTACGCCGCGCGGACGTTCACGTCCGCCCCTCTGTGCGCCCTCTCTCCCAGCTTCAACGCCCGCCTCCCATCTTGCGCGATCATAAAATGATCAGCATGCAACCTGTCAACATTGGCATCATCGGACTCGGCAACGTCGGTAGCGGAGCGTTGGATATTTTGGCGGCCAACGCCGTCGCCCTGGAGCGCAAACTCGGATTCCCGTTGGTAGTTCGCGCCGTTTGCAGCCGCGGTATTGCGACCAAAGAGCTTCCGTCCGCCTTCGCCTCCGCGCTCAAGACCTCAGATTGGCGCGATGTTGTGAATGATCCGCAAGTGGATATCGTGGTCGAACTGATCGGCGGCGTGGGTACCGCTCGGGAGATTTTGGAGGCGGCGATCGCGGCAGGTAAACCGGTCGTGACCGCGAATAAAGAACTGATGGCGGTAGCAGGCGCGAAGCTGTGGCATGATGCGGTCCCCCCGCGCGTTAGCTTTGCGATGGAGGCGAGCGTAGCCGGTGGAATCCCGATTCACGCAGTGCTGCGCGAAGGCATCGCAGCCGACCGCATCACCACGCTCTACGGAATCCTCAATGGGACCTGCAACTATATCCTGACCGAGATCGAATCGCGCGGCGCGAGCTTCGATCTGATTCTGGCCGAAGCGCAAGCCGCCGGGTACGCGGAAGCCGATCCGTCGGCCGACGTGGACGGTTTGGACGCGCGCTCAAAGCTTGCGATTCTGACAGCGCTGGCGTTTGGACAGCGGGTGACGCCCATCGACATTTACACCGAAGGGATTCGTCGGATCACGCCCGTCGATTTCGAATACGCGCACCAGTTACATCACACCATCCGCCTGATCTGTGCAGCGCGCCAGACCGCGGCAGGGCTGATCCTGTCCGTTCGCCCGTCGCTGATTCCGCAATCGACCATTCTGGCCGGAGTGCGTGGAGCCTACAACGCTGTCTGGGTTCGCGGAGAATTCGGTGCGGATACATTTTACTATGGTCGTGGTGCGGGTCCGCACCCGACCGGCGTTGCCGTGGTCAGCGATTTGATGCGCGTGGCGCGCGAGATTCGTCACGGCGGGGCCGAACGCGTGTCCCCCTTCGCTTACGCCGAATTGCACGAGTACGTGGCGGTTCCCGTCGCGGTCCACGAATCGTCCTATTATTTACGCTTCCGCGTGAAGGACCAGCCGGGCATCATCGCGCAACTGGCAACCGCGTTAGCCGCTGAAAAGGTTTCGATTGACGCAATATTGCAACTGCCCAACGCAAATTGGCGGGATCTGCCGTTTGTGATTACGACGGAGCCGGCAACCGAAGCCTCGATTCGCGCTGCCATCGGCCGTATGGCGGCGATGAACTTTCTGATTGAGCCTCCCCTGGTATTGCCGATCGAGAAGGCTCTGTAGTCGATCCTCGCTTCGTGTGCTGGCCCTCAGGTCGCGATCGGTTGCCGGCTTGAGGACCATCCTCTGATGCACACTAGCGAAAATGACGCACTAGCCTAATATCAAGTATCGAGCCACGGCCACGGCCAAGCCCGCCGCAATGGCGGTACCGTAGTGTCGCGGAGCGGCGGTCTGCCAGCGTTGCATCTCCCGGATCGGTTCGTCCCAGAATTGAAACCCGCACGCGTCGCAATACTTGGCCTCAATATTGTGAGTGGTTCGGCATTCACGGCAGAGCTTCTTCATGAATGTAGTATGCGCCGGGAACTGTCGTCGCGACAGGACCCATGGGACTAAAATGCGCCAGTACCGGGGTCCTTTGCCTTAGAACTGCGGTGCCGGGGTACTAAGCCTCTCCAGTGGTTGAGGCATTGCACGTACGCTGCGGATCAGTGGGGAGGGGCGATGGCTGCGGTCTTCTTACGATGCATTGCTTGGTGGATGTCCGGCCAGAATTCCTTGAAAACTTGCGAGAGCGCGTCAGTGGCCAGCTGAGAGTAGACCCGCTGAAAGTTGTCGATAAGGCTCCGTTCATGGGGATAGTAGAGGTTGCCGATGGCAGCGCTGGCTGTGTTGCCAAGCACCTCGGAATAATTGAAACCCCACTTGCCCTTGTCGTTCTTTGCGACAAAAATGCGCGTTGCAGCATACACAAAACGCGACTTACCCGACCCTTCGCCCATCCGGAAATAACGCGGATCCTGCCTCAACAGGGACGGCATGATCGACTCGGTTAGCATGTTGCCAATCAGTTGGTCCGCAGTGGAGGTCACGTACCGGTGAGCATAGCCCTTCAGGCCCTGATGGAAATCAGGATGTTGATTGACCAGCTGGCCGAAGCCTGCAAGCACGCCTCCCAGCACAAACAACGGATAGTCGGTTGAATCCTTATAACCGATGTAGTATTTCTTTTTTGCGGAAAGCGGACGGTAGGGATCTTTTAGATTCCCAGTTCGATAGTTAGGCAGTACGCCGAACACTCGATCATTGGTGATGACCGGTTGGACGGACCCCGAAGCGGGGGCTGTGCCAGAGGGAGCTGCGACCCCCGCTGCAGCTTGCGCTAAAACGGGCCGGGTCATTCCCGGGGCGCAGATGGATAGCAATAAAGCGATCAAACAACGTTTAGCGGCTGCTGGCAATGTCCTACCTCAAGCGGATATACAGAGGCACCGTCTTGCAAGTACCCGCTAAATGGAAGCAAGCGCAGTACACCGACCGAGACCCTAGTAACTTTAGGATAGCAACTGGCCAAGCCGCTACCCCGGCGGTAGACAGCAGTCAGGTGAACCTCAAGCGATGCATCGTGATGTAGAGGGACTTATGACGCGGCTCGGCAACCGCGCCCAGTTTAGGATTCTACCAGCCGCTGACGCCGCGGAGCACTCTCCATAGCACTGTACTGTTTCACTTCGTACATGCGTCGATCGGCTGCCACCAGCAGGGCCTCGGCGTCACTGCCGTCTTCCGGGAAGCAGGCGTGACCGAGGCTCAGTCCGACTCCGTCATGGCCGATTGATTGGATACTGGCGCGTTTTACGGCTTCCTGGAGTCGCGATAGGACGAAATCGTCGGGCGACAATCTGGTGTCGACCAGAACCATAACAAACTCGTCGCCGCCCATGCGTGCAACAAAATCGTATTCCCGGCATTCGTTCTTCAGGGCCGTTGCCACGGCTTTCAGCAACTGATTGCCAGCCATATGGCCGAACGTGTCGTTGACGTTCTTAAAGCGATCCAGATCGCCAACCAGCACGGTTACCGGTTTGCGATAACGTGCGGAACGCGAGATCTCGGCATCCATATGCTGAAATAAAGCGCGCGAATTCGGCAAGCCCGTGAGCGCATCGGTGGTCGCCGAGATCTCGGCTTTGCTGTACTTTAGCGCATTTTCGACCGCTAGGCCAGCCTTGGCGGAAATGCCGGTTGCAATTCTCAGATGGTCCTGTGTGAAGCCGTTCTTTCTGGCGGCATACAGCGCAAGAACCCCAACCACGCCTGCCGTGCCTTCTAATGGAACGACCAATGCGGATTGCAGCGAGGTCGCAGCCTGGCTTCCAAGGGCATCCAAATCCTGCCTGGGATCACTGTTGATAACCGGCACACACGTTTGCGCCACTTGGCCCACCAAGCCTTGGCCCCAGGGAATACCTGATCGCGAAAGAATGCGTGCGTCTTCACCACTGGAGTACTCTGCTACCAGGATTTCTTCTCGCTGGATAAAGATGGCGATGGAATCGTACGGACACATCGCCTGGATGCGGACCGCGCACACCGATAGCGTGTCATCCAGGCTCAAAGAGTTGCCCAGTTCCCTGGCCAGATAGAACGATTGATGCTCTTCCCGCCGGGTTTCCGCGATCCTTTGCAGAAACGCGCCGTGCTGCGGCTGTACCGGGATCTCTTCTGCGGATTTAGTATGCGGCTCGATCGTGACCCACGCAATGTGCTCCAAGTCGGAACCTTGAATGCGATTCACCTTTTCTTCCAATTCTTCATAGCGTGCGGCAAGAATGGTCACCACGGCCGGATCGAAGCTCCGGCCGCTTTCCAGCAGTACGTGTTCCATTGCCTGTTCGATGGAGAGTGCGCGTCGATGATACCGGTCGGATACCAGGGCGTCCAGGCAGTCGACTGCCGCCAGAATCCGTGCGCCAATCGGAATCTCTTCACCTTTCAGTCCAGATGGGTAGCCGGAACCATCCCATTTTTCGTGATGGGACCGGACAATGGGAGCCACCGGATAGGGGAAGCGCACCTGCTCCAAAATCTCGGCTCCCGCCACCGGATGCACCTTCATGCGTTCAAATTCCTGCTCGGTCAGCTTGCCCGGTTTGGTGACGATATGCTCGGGTACTGCGAGCTTGCCAATATCGTGCAGCATACTGGCGGCGTGCAAAGCCTGCAACTCGCTCTCACTCAGCTTCATCTGGCGGCCGACTTCAACCACGTACGTGCTCACGCGGCGCAGGTGTGCGTGCTTGGTCGCATCGTTCCCCTCGATGGCCAATGCCAACGCTTCAATCGTCCGGAAGTGCAAGTTACCCAATTCCTTTAATTGGTGCTCTTCGCGCTGCGCAAACTTCACGTGATGCCGGTACGAATTGAACATCCAATAGAGCACGGGCAGCAAAAGCCAAATCGTGGCCCCCCCGCTATGCGCTCTAAGCGAAACAATCAGACCCGCAGCGGACCCCACGGCAATGTAGTAGGGGAAGGTCCAGAAGTAACGGTCGCGCCATAGCGTGGTAACCGACTTCTGCTCCACCACAGAGGCAACGGCGGCTGTGGCGATCGTGGCCGTTACAAAATATGCGCACGCCGCCGCTACAAACAATAAAGGCAGTTGTTCGGGTGCAACCTTAGCCGATTGCGCAACATTGAGATGCTGAAATGCAAGATAACTGGCCGCAGCAGCCAGGCAACTGATCGCGCTGTCGATCCAAAGACTGGGGAATCCCGCGAAATCACGATCCAGAGCCGATTGCAGCAGGCTTCCAGATGCGGCAATGACAAGGATCTCTGGCAGGCTCAGTTCCGGCAGGCAAAGCAGAACTACAAAGAAATGGAAGGATAGGGACCCCTTCATCCTGGGGAACCGGATGCGAAGCGCCGCCACGGCTGCACCTGTCAGAATCCAGCACAGAAAAAATATCGTGCCATTGGCGCTCGGCCATTGGCTCAGCCAGTGGGTTGCTCCCCAACCCACGGCGCTCAATCCCAGAACAAGGATTGCCGCTCCCAAACGTTTTGCGTTCGATACCATGGGCAGAAATTCCCCCACAGCTGCATTGCGGGGTTAGCCCGTAACTAAAGCACGCCCACCTCCAGAACCTGGCTTTACATAAGTTCCATTGGACCAGTGGTATAGCCGAGCGCCTGCTTGACCCTTCTTGCAAAGAGGAGCCGAAATGTCGCTTTGCAGAGTCCCAATTGAGCCAAACTGGCGCAAGACGCGCCAACGAAGACCGGTCTCTCTCTGAGAACCGCTCTGGAACTTCAATTAGGACAGTACTATGGCTGGCTAAGACGAATCGGTAGAAAATAACAGTTCCGCAACCGAGCGGTGAGGTTAGCTGGTGAAAACCCACTCATCAAGTACAAGATTAGAGACCCTAATTATGGCCGCCAGGCATTGGTCCGATGGAAGTTAAACGGTCTGCCAAATGGCCCTTGTGATGCTGGGCCGGCAGGGTTTAAACTACTGTAGGGTAAGGTAGTTAGCGAGCTTGGTAGGGATTGAGGTTCGCTTTCGACGCCCTGAGTTGGCTGCATTGCAGGCTTGCTGTAAAATAGGAATTCTCAACATGAAGAAAACATTACTTCTATCGGGTGTTTTGGGCGCTGCTGCGGTGTTAACGCTGACCCTTGGCGTCAGTGCACAAGCCCCCGCACGCTCACCAGCAAAGGCTGCTCCCGCCGCTGTTTCCAAAGCGCCAGCAAGTTCGGCCAGTGCGAAAGCTGGACCGTCTGCCCAGAAGCAGTTCATCAATCAATACTGCGTGGGCTGTCACTCCCAGGCTGCCAGGAAGGCGGGCATGGAGCCCGCGCGCAAGCTCACCTTGGACGATCTGGATATCGACAACGTCGCAAAAGCGCCAGAAAAGTGGGAATTGGTGGTGCGCAAGCTGCGTGCTGGCATGATGCCGCCGTCCGGCCTGCCCCGTCCGAACGCTGCGAAATTTGAGGGCTTTATTCAGACCCTGGAAGGCTCGCTGGACCGGTCGGTTGCCAAGCACCTGCCGCCCCCCGGTGTCCATCGCCTGAATCGCGTGGAATATGCCAACGTAATCAACGATCTGTTGGGGATCAAGATCAATCCAGGCTCGTACCTGCCGTCCGACGATAGCACCCGTGGTTTCGACAACGTCGCAGCTGGATTGAGCGTTTCGCCGACCTTGCTGGAAGGCTACGTGACCGCTGCTGGCAAGATCAGCCGGGCGGCGTTGGGCGACATCAATACTCCTGTCCAGACCACATACCGCGTTCCGGAAGATACCTCGCAGGATTACCACATTGAAGGCATGCCGTTCGGAACGCGCGGAGGCTTGATGGCCGACCATGAGTTCCCGACCGACGGCGAGTACAACATTCAGATTACGCCGATCAGCAAAGGCAACATGGGCAGCAACAATCCGTTCGGCGAGATTCCGGGCGAGAAGCTCGAATTGCTGCTGGATGGCGCGCGCATCCACGAATTCAATTGGGATTCGGATCGGGCGCGCGGCGAAGGTACGTTTAGCTTCAAGTTTCCTGTAACCGCTGGCCGCCATCGTGTGGTGGTGACATTCCCGGCGACCAACGACGCCCCCGGCAATGATCTGGATCGTCACTTCCTGCGCGATTCGCTGGAAACTGGCGGTCTACCCGGCTTCCGCTTCTTCCCGCACGTGGGCAAGTTCGTGATCGATGGTCCGTATGAGGCAAAGGGCGCGAAGAATACGGAAGCCCGCAAGCGCATTTTTGTTTGCACTCCGGCGACCGCCGCGCAGGAGACCAGTTGTGCCACCCAGATCGTCAACAATCTGGCGCGCAAAGCCTACCGCCGACCGGTGACGGCTCGGGACACCGAGACTCTGCTGGGCTTCTATCAGCGCGGTCGAAATCAGGGTACCTTCGACAACGGCATTGAGATGGCTCTGCGCCGTATTCTGTCCGACCCGGAATTCATCTTCCGCAAAGAGACGGAACCCTCGACGGTCAGTGCTGGTTCGACCTATCGCATCAGCGACCTGGAACTGGCCTCGCGTTTGTCCTTCTTTCTGTGGAGCAGCATCCCTGACGAGCAACTCTTAAAGCTCGCCAGCACGAATCAATTGCGGCAGCCGGGCATCCTGGAACAGCAGGTCCGCCGCATGTTGAAGGACCCGAAGTCGCACGCCTTGGTCGATAACTTCGCGGGGCAGTGGCTCAGTATTCGCGCGATTGCCACGCAGGTCCCGGTCGCGGGTCTGTTCCCGGATTTCGACGACAACCTGCGCAACGCAATGCGTAAAGAAATGGAGATGTTCGTCGAGAGCATCATTCAGGAAGACCGTCCTCTGACGGACCTTCTTGATGCGAACTATACCTTCGTCAACGGACGCTTGGCCAAGCATTACGGGATTCCGAACGTCTACGGCAGCAACTTCCGCCGCGTGGAACTTCCGGCCTCGCTCGATTATCGGCGCGGTCTGCTGGGCAAGGCTCTGCTGATGACGATCTCCTCACAACCAGGCCGCACGTCGCCTGTGCAGCGTGGCAAGACCGTACTGCAGACGTTCCTTGGAGTGGAGCCGCCTGCGCCTCCTCCGAACGTCCCGGGCTTAAAGGAAACCGCCGACACGACCGCGCACGGAGAAGCTACGCCGACTATGCGTCAGCAGATGGAACTGCATCGCTCGGTGGAACCTTGCATGAGTTGCCACAAGATCATGGACCCAATCGGGTTCTCGCTGGAGAATTTCGACGCCGTCGGTGCGTGGCGCGATACAGATGGCTTGCAGCCGATCGACGCGACCGGCGTGCTGGTGGACGGGACGCCTTTGAAGGGTGTCAAGGAACTGCGCGGCGCGCTAGTCAAATACTCCCCACAGTTTGTTCGTGTGGGAACCGAAAAACTTTTGATTTACGCGCTGGGCCGCGGAACCGAATACTACGACATGCCTCTAGTCCGTTCGATCGTAAAGAATGCGGCTAAGAGCAACTATAAATTTTCGGAACTGGTTTTAGGGGTCGTCAGGAGCGAGCCCTTCCAGATGAATCAGAAGCTACAGACTGAGAATCAAATACAGCAGCGGGCTTCGCGCTAACGCGAATCGACTGCAGTAAAATGGTTGAAGGGACGGCATTTATGTTCATTACCAAGAAATACATTTCAAGAAGGACGATCCTGCGGGGCGCTGGTGTGGCGCTCGCGTTGCCGCTGCTCGATTCGATGATCCCCGCGCAGACGCCTCTCGCGCGCACTGCCGCGAATGTGAAGACCCGTTTCTCCGGCTTGTTTGTCCCGCATGGTATGGCTCCTGGTTATTGGATTCCGGACGGTGCCACGCTCGACCCGAACAAGCTGCCCGCGATTTTGACGGAATTGAAGGGCCTTACCGACCAGACCGTCGTGCTCAGCGGTTTGTGGGCGAAGTCGGCTGAACCGCCTGAGGGCGTCACCGGTGCCGACCATTGGGTTGCGGCTGCGTACATGGCGGCGGAGAAGCCCAAGAAGGCGACCGGCGCGGATCTGCACAACGGCATCACGATCGATCAGTTGATCGCGAACAGGATCGGCCAGGACAATCCATTGCCGAGTTTGCAGCAGGCGATTGAGGATCCGGGTGCCAATTCCAGCAACTGCGGCGAAGGCTACAGTTGCGCGTATACCAACTCGATTTCGTGGGCGACCAACAACATTCCTCTGCCGATGGAGCTGAATCCTCAGGTGGTGTTTGAGCGCTTGTTTGGGGACGTGCAGGCCAAGACCCCGGCCGAGCGCGCCGCGCGCCGCGATCAGGATCGTAGCATCCTCGATTCCATTACCAGCAATTTGGCCAGCTTCAAGAAGGGCTTGGGCGCAGCCGATCGCGTGCGGGTCGACGAATATGCCGACAGTGTGCGTGAAATCGAACGTCGCCTGGAAGTAGCCAAGAAGTCCACCGGCGCAGCCAATCAGGAAGGCATCGTAGTTCCCGCAGGCATTCCGGATTCGTTCGACGAACATATTAAGCTGCAGTTCGACCTACAAGCTCTGGCCTATCAAGGCGACATCACACGCGTTTCGAGCCTGCTGTATGCGCGCGATCTGACCGGTCGCAGTTTCCCGGCTGCCGAGACCAATACCAGCTTCCACGGCGGTTCGCATCACGCTGAGAATCCGGATCGGATCAAGGATTACTCACTGATCAACAAGTATCACGTGAAGTGCCTGGCCTACTTCGCGGAAAAATTGAAGAGCATCAAAGAAGGCGACGGAACGCTGCTGGATCATTCGCTGATCCTGTATGGAACCAACATGGGCGATTCCAACCAGCACCTGCATTACGACGTCCCGCACATCCTGATCGGTGGTGCGGGCGGACAGTTGAAGGGCGGGCGTCACTTGTCCTTCAAGACAAAGACAACCACCACCGGCAACCTGATGCTTAGCATCCTGAATATGTACGGTGTCCAACAGCAGAGCCTTGGCGACAGCACAGGCGTGCTGCCAGGTCTGGTTTAGTCCAGGCCGTTTAGAAGGAGAAACATCCACCATCATGCGCACGCGAAATACTGTAGCGGTCTGTACCGCACTCATCCTGTCGGCCGCGTACCTTACCGTGCTGGGAGCTGCTAACAGCCCCATTGCCGATGCGGCGATGAAAGGCGATACGGCTGCGGTCCAGGCTCTGCTGAAGCAACAGGCGAATGTGAACGCGCAGCAGGCCGATGGTGCCACGGCGATGCAATGGGCAGCTTATCGCAACGATCTGGCGCTGGCCGATATTCTGATCGCCGCCAAAGCGGATGTGAAGCTGGCGAATCACGATGGTGCCACTGCGATGCGACTGGCCGCGATCAACGGTAGCGCGGAGATGATTCAGAGGTTGCTTCGGGCCGGAGCCAGCGCGGATGAGTTGGGTCCTGCCGGGCAAACCCCTCTGATGTTCGCCGCGAAGAACGGCAACCCGGCGGCTGTGAAGGCGCTGATCGACGCCAAGGCCGACGTCAACATCAAGGAACAATTGCGCGGCACCACAGCGCTGATGTGGGCTGCGGAGCAGGTTCACCCCGAAGCCGTAAAGCTATTGGTGGAGGCGGGTGCGGACGTCAAGGCCGAGTCGAAGTTCGACACCAAAGGCAACAGTGCTTACCTCGCCAATCCGGTGAAGCAACGCTTGAAGTCGGCATTCGGTGCCGAAGGCGACGCGAAGGGTGGCGGGGGCTTTGGTCAAGGCAAGGGCGGTCAGGGTAAGGGTAAGGGTGGTGCTCAGGCGAAAGGCGGTGCCAAGGGTGGAGCTGCCAGGGGCGGCGCCACCAAGGGCGCAGTACCGGCTCAGGGTAAAGAAGGCGAAGTGGATGTAGTCGGTCAGGCGGATGCAGCGGCTGCCGAGGCTTCTTTCGGTCGTACGCGCGATACCAACGGCGGTGCGTTGACGGCTCTGGTCTTTGCCTCGCGTCAGAACTGCCTGGACTGCGCGCGCATCCTGCTGGACGCGGGTGCCGATGTGAACCAGACCACGCATTACGGTTGGTCGCCTCTGCTGACCGCGACGCAGAATCGAAACTACAAACTCGCGACGTTCCTGCTGGAGCGCGGAGCCAATCCAAATATGAAGAACAATGGCGGTTGGTCGCCTCTATATCTGGCAACCGACAATCGCAATATCGAAACCGGCGACTATCCGGTTCCCAAGGCCGACATGGACCAGCTGGCCTATATCCGGACCTTGCTGGACAAGGGTGCCGACCCCAACGTTCGAGTGTGCGGTACGGCTTCGACGGCAACCGATTGCAAAGGCGATTCTACCGAGACGCGCACCAATTTCACCATGCAGTGGCTGTTTGAGGACGGCGCTACGCCGTTCCTGCGCGCAGCCCAATCGAGCGACCTCGATCTGATGAAGTTGCTATTGGAGCGTGGCGCGGACCCGAAGATCCGTACCGCCCATGACGTTACGGCGCTGTCGGTTGCCTCGGGCATCGCATGGGTGGAAGGCGTAACTTTTGAATGGTCGCGCGAGAAGAATGATCAAACGGTGAAAATGTTGTTGGACCTGGGCATCGATCCCAACCAGGCCGACGACGAAGGACGCGTGGCGCTGCACGGCGCGGCTCATAAAGGCCGCAACGAAGTGATCCAGATGTTAGTGGACAAGGGGGCCAAGCTAGACGCGCACGACATGGGCAGCCGGGATACGGTAAACGGCGCCATGTTGGGATTCACGTGGATCCCATTGCACTATGCTCAAGGCTTGGTGCGTGTCGGCGTCCAGTCTGCGAAGGCGCACCCCGAAACGGCGGAATTTATTAAGGCGTTGATGATTAAACAGGGTCTGACGATCCCGCCCGACATTACCTCGTCGATCTGCCTCACCAAAGGCGTCAAGGGCTGCGAATAGGCAGCCTCTAGGGTATTCGCATACTCCATGACCCGCACTAACGGGCAACCTCGCGCCTGTGCCCTGAGGCGATAAACTAGGGATATGCGAGAAGCCCGGCAAATGACGGCAATTATCGAGCGTGAAGACGATGGGTTCGTGGCCTTGTGCCCCGAACTGGACATCGCCAGCCAAGGCGTCTCGATTGAAGAGGCCCGGGCGAACCTGATCGAGGCGCTCACGCTGTTCTTCGAGACGGCTTCTGCATCTGAGGTGTCACGCCGGTTCCATAGCGAAGTATTCGTGACCCAGGTTGAGGTCCCTGTTGGGTAGGCTACGAGTCCTTTCAGGTTCTGAGATTTGTCAGATCCTCGGACGGCAGGGATTTGTTGAAGTCCGCCAACGAGGCAGCCATCGGATCATGCAAAAGCGGACGGAAGGCACTACCGTAACCGTCCCAGTCCCACTGCATAATCCAGTGAGAAGAGGAACGCTGCTGAGTATCATTCGCCAATCGGAACTGGCCAAAGGCCTATTCGAGACCGCCTGACTCGGAATTAGAACCTTGACTAAACGGCGCAGGGTTGGGCGATTGCCTCGGTATGGAGCGGCAGGGACAACCAACCCACTACACTATTTAGATACTCCCACATGCGTAGACCGA
This sequence comes from Acidobacteriota bacterium, assembly GCA_040007495.1. Taxonomy (GTDB): domain Bacteria; phylum Acidobacteriota; class Terriglobia; order Bryobacterales; family Bryobacteraceae; genus Palsa-187. The sequence goes on from JBDTUY010000021.1 coordinate 13,497, forward strand.
TCATTGCCGGTAACTGGAAGCTGTACAAGACTCCGTCGGAGGCGACTGCATTCCAACGCCAATTCGCCCCCCTTGTGCAAAATGCCACCCACGTGGACATCGTGGTGTGCCCATCGTTCCTGTCTTTACCGGCGGCGATGGCGGCCAAGGGATCGAACGTGGAGTGCGGAGCACAGGATCTGTTCTGGGCGTCCCAAGGCGCCTTCACCGGCGAGGTTTCCGGGCCGATGCTCGCGTCCATTGGTTGCGAATGGGTCATCATCGGCCATAGCGAACGGCGGCAATATTTCGGAGAGACCGACGAGAGTGTGGCGCTCAAGGTGGAGGCGGCCCTGGAGGCCGGACTGAAGCCGATCGTCTGTATTGGCGAATTGTTGGACGAGCGTGAGGCTGGCCAAACCGACGCGGCACTCGCCGTACAGTTCATCGGCGGCTTGAGCATGCTGACGCCAGAGCAGTTCTCCCGCATCGTGATCGCCTATGAACCCGTTTGGGCGATTGGCACCGGTCTAACCGCAACCCCCGCAATGGCAGCCGCCGCGCACAGTTTCATTCGTGGGCAAATCGAGGCACACTATGGGAGCGAAGCCGCGCAGGCCTGCCGAATCCTATATGGGGGCAGCGTCAAGCCGGACAATATCAAGGCCCTGATGGACGAAGAGGATCTGGATGGCGCACTAGTCGGTGGCGCGAGCCTGGACCCGGTAAGCTTCGCGGCGATCGTGAATTACCAGCGCTAAGTTAGTGGCGTGAGCTTCAGCTTGCATAGGAGCTTTAGCTCCGCATCGTGTCCTGAAAGCAAGGCCAAATGCTCTAAGCAAGCTGTCCGGTCACGGATCCGAACGACGGAAAGCCAGCACAACAAGTGCAGCGCTACTTCGCATCCAGCGGTATCTCAAAATAGAAGTACGGCTTCCGCGTGGCCGCATCGGATAAACCGGTCAGATACAACTGCGCACTATCTACACTCGTCACGCGAAAATATACGAATCCATTGGCCGATTCTCCCGGAGGAATCAGCTTCACGGCCCAGGCGCGGCCGTCAATCTCCGGCGTGTTCAAAGGACCTTTCTTCGCTTTCTTCAACGGAATCGGAATGCGCTGCGGACCCGGCATATCCGGACGGCTCTGCACACCCTGGAAGTACCTGACGCTTTCCGGCGACATCGGCTCCAGATGGTCGCCAGCAGAGGTCACAAACTCGGTTTTCAGGTCCACACGGATCGCTTTACCGGTGTCGTTCTGAATGATCAGAAGCACCGGCAGAATCCCCAATTGATGTGGCTTGGCTTTGTCGAACACAGTCGCAGCCAGTGCGTCGGTATTGTACGGGACCGCCGCGATCGTGATCTTCTCAGTGGTCTGGTGCCCGGGATAGGATGCGGCCGGCTGCGGGGCGAAGCGGGCTTTGTCCTTGTCCGCCGCCGACACGGTGGTTATACTCAAAAGGACGATTAAGGCGATTCGTCTCATATACTTCCTCGTCTCATATTCTTCCTCTATCAAGTACTCCAGATCCTGCTGGCCCCGCTGGTCGCCGCCTATCTAGTGTATAGGGGTTTGCGGGATCGCAAGTATCTGGAGCACCTTGGCGAACGGCTGGGCTTCCTGCCCCAAATACGTGGGACGACACCCGGATCTGTTTGGTTGCACGCGGTTTCGGTCGGGGAAGTCTTGTCCGCAGTCGAACTGATTCGCGGCCTGCGGGAGGCCGTGACGGGACTTGAGATCTTCGTTTCGACTACGACCCTGGCGGGCCGCGCGATGGCCGAACAACGCCTCAACGGCTTGGCGACCGCAGTCTTCTTCGCGCCATTCCCCTTGGACTATCGCTCCGTGATTCGACGAGTTCTGCGGAAGCTACGGCCTGCGCTCGTGGTCGTGATGGAGACTGAGATCTGGCCCAACTTCTATCGCGAAGCTCGTCGGTCCGGAGCATCGTTGGTAGTGGTCAATGGCCGCATCTCAAGTCGAGCATTACCTCGATACGTTCCCTGGCTGGGTCTGCTGCGATATGTGCTCGAACTTCCCAATACGATTCTGGTTCAGTCGGCGGAAGACGCACGGCGGTATGGGCAAATCGGCGCGCCTGAAGCTCGGGTGCTGACGCTGGGCAACATCAAATACGACTTCAAAGCTCCGGGTGAGATTGCTCACGATATCCAGCGCTTCCTGCAACGAACGCAGCCTGCCAAGGTGTGGATCGCCGCGAGCACGATGCCGCCCACCAGCTCAGACGATGTGGACGAAGACGAGGTTGTGATCCTAGCGTTCGCGGAATTGTGCCGATCCGAAAAGAATCTCTTCTTGATCCTTGCGCCGCGCCGACCGGAGCGATTCGACGTAGTCGCGCAGAAGCTCACGGAGGCTGGAGTCAATTTCGTCCGGCGAAGTCAGCTTTTAGAGTCGTCGCGCGTGGATGGCTCCGGAGTTCTGTTACTCGATTCCATTGGAGAGCTGGCAGCGACGTTTTCCTGCGCGGACGTAGTATTCATGGGAGGAACCCTCGCCCAGCGCGGCGGACACAATATTCTGGAGCCTGCGTTCTTCGGCAAACCGACCATCGTCGGTCCGCACATGGAAAACTTTGCCGAGATCGCCCAGGAGTTCTTGGCCAGCGACGCTCTGGTCCAGATTCGCGATGCGAGTGAGTTGATGGCAGCGGTCCGTCGGCTTCTCAACGATGCACAAACCGCGCGTGAGGTAGGCGAGAGTGCGCAGGCGTTAGCCAACGCCAAACGCGGAGCTGTAGACCGCGTGGTGAAACTGTTGGTCGACGCGTTGGGTGAAGGTGTGTCCACGCCGGTTCCGCCACTGTTGAAAAGGGTCTTCGTTGCGCCCCTCGCAGGTCTGTGGTGGTTGGGCCACAAAGCCAATATCGCACTCGCGTCTCGTCGGGCGTGCAAGCTCAACACGCGTGTCGTGAGCATCGGAGGCATCGCGATGGGCGGTGTAGGCAAGACCCCGATGGTTGCCCATCTCGCGGGGCGCTTATTAGAAGCAGGCCTTGCGCCAGCGATTCTGACGCGTGGGTATCGCCGGGAATCCAAGGCCGTCGTGATTGTGCCGAAGGGCGGCTCGGCCGATATTCGCGAGACGGGCGATGAAGCGCAGTGGTTGATCGGGCAGAACGTTGCGCACGTAGGCATTGGTTCAGACCGATTTGCGGTCGGGCAACAATTAGCACGCGAGCTAAAGCCAGGCGTGGTTCTCTTAGACGACGGCTTCCAACATATCCGCCTCCATCGCGACCAAGATATCGTATTGATGGACGCGCAAGATCCGCTGGCCGGTGGCCTGTTTCCTCTCGGTCTACGGCGTGAGCCGTTGGATGGCTTGGCGCGAGCCACGGCGATTGTGATCACACGCGCGGAGAGGGGAACGGCAGGTATTGAGAAGCTGATTCGCAAGTACAATGCCACGGCTCCAATCTATCGGTCGCGCATGGTGGTGCGGGGCTGGGAACCTGAGCTACCTTTACGGCAAGGTGACAAGCCAAAGGTTGCAGCGTTCTGCGGGATCGGATCACCCGGAAGCTTTTGGAGAATGCTGGAACAAGCTGGTGTTGAGGTTGTCTATCGTAAGGCATTTCCGGATCACTACAAGTATTCACAGGAGGACCTACAGGTTTTAGCACGCAACGCGAAGGAGGCGGGTGCCGATATTCTGGTCACAACCGAGAAGGACCGTATGAATCTGGGAGAAGTTCAGATCACGCCGCTGAAGATTCACTTCCTGAAAATCGGAGTGGAGATCGACAACGAGGACGAGCTTCTCCGTCAGGTCAGATCAGGACTCGCGCGATGAGACGGGCGATCTTTGGTGGCACCTTCGATCCCATTCATATTGCCCACTTGCGAATCGCGAAAGCAGCGGCGGACCAGTTCGCGCTGGATCAAGTCTTGTTCATTCCAGCAGCGAATCCTCCGCATAAGCACACTGGCACGGACTACGAGCATCGCTACAAGATGGTGGAACTTGCCTGCGCGGAGACGGGTGATGCTCGCTTTATCCCTTCGCGATTGGAACAGGGCCAAGTCAAGAGTTATTCCATCCTGACGGTCGAAGGCGTAAGAGCCACAATGGGTTCGGATGACGAGCTATTCTTCATCATCGGTTCAGACGCGTTTGCCGAAATAGAGACTTGGTACCGGTGGCGAGAGCTGCTACCGATGGTCACCTTCATCGTAGTAGCCCGGCCAGGGCACACATGTGCGAATCCCGAAGGTGCTCGGGTGTTGCCTTTGGACACAGTCGCGATGCCGACGTCGTCCTCGCATATCCGATCCGATTTGAAGCAGGGCAGGGCCTCTCGGGAGGTGTCGCAGGCTGTGGAAGACTACATCGAGACCAACGGACTCTATCGCTAGTGCGATGGAAGGCGGGCCGCCTAGCCCGCGCGGAGGCGCTGCCTCCGCTTATGGCATTCCAGGGGTAACCGAGGTCGGCACCTCGGTGCGGAGCGAGCGCTCCGCCTTCCTACGGGATACTGACTTCCTGCAGCGTCATCAGCGCACCTTTCACCATTTCGCGCAGCGCCGGCAGCACAGCCTCTATCTTGGCCGCGTCGTCAATCGTCACAATCATCATCGGATGATCATCTGAAATCCCTAGCAGCCCTTTGCGATGCACGTGCCCGTCGCGCCCGTAGCCCATCGAGCCTCGCAGAACCGTGGCTCCAGCGACCTCCGCGTGGTGCAGGTGGCGAATGATGGCTTCATACATCGCAAGGTCGCCGCTGGTATCGGCTTGCTTGATGTAGATGGTCAGTTGCAACTTGGTCGTCATGCGGCCGCCTTCGGTTTCTTGGTTCCAACTACGAGTGCATACATGCTGGGCAATGCGAGCAACGTCAGGAATAGTGTGGACAACAAGCCCCCCACAACCACTGTCGCCAAAGGACGCTGCACGTCGGACCCAATACCGCTCGCACGTGCTGCTGGCACCATGCCCAGCAACGCGACGATCACCATCAATAAAACAGGCCGTAATTGCGCGACGGCACCCCGGGCGATCGCCTCGCGCACCGGAAGGTCGGGATCGGCTTCTCTCACACGATTGATTTCAGCGATCACCAGCACGCCGCTCATCACAGCGACCCCGAATAGACTAATGAATCCGACCGCTGCCGACACACTCAAGTTGATATGCCGTATGTAGAGGAACAGAATTCCGCCCACCAGCGAAAACGGCACATTCATCAGCACCAGCCCCGCGTATTTCGGCGATCCGAACATGAAGAACAGCAGCACGAAAATGATGGCAATTGTGATCGGCAGGATCACCGTCAGGCGTTTCTTGGCCCGTTGCAGATTCTCGAACTGGCCGCCCCAGTCTACTTTATAGCCCGGTGGGATCTGCATCTGTTTATCGAAACGCGCTTGTGCTTCGGCAACGAAGCTGCCTTGGTCGCGACCCCGAATATTCGTGCGCACCGTGATCTGGCGTTCGTTCTCGCGACGGGCGATGATGCTGGCCCCGGAAACGACCTTCACTTCGGCCAGCTGTGACAGCGGAACGCGACCGCCCTCATGGGTCGGCACCATCACGTTGCCGATGGCCGTGATATTCGTGCGGGCCGATGGAACGTAACGGACCGTGATATCGAAGCGGCGCTCGCCTTCAAACATCGTGCCCGCAGCACGTCCGCCGATCGCCATCTCGATCACGTCTTCCACGTCTTTCACGTTGATGCCGTAGCGCGCCACAGCTTGCCGGTCGATGCGCAATCGCAGCTGCGCCTGATCGGGTTCCTGTTCAATCGCGGTATCGGCTGCACCTGGAACATCGCGTATGATCGCGAGCGTCTTTTGTGCCTGCTCCCGCAACTTGACCAGGTCGGGACCTCGAATAATCACCGCAAGGTCGGCAGCAGAACCAGTGACGGACTCCGTCACGTTATCGATGATCGGTTGCGTGAAGCTAAAGGCCGCACCAGGAATGGCTGCGTTCAATTCCTTGCTGAGGATTTCGATCAGCTTCTGCTTATCCATGCCTGGAGCCCATGTATCGTAGGGCTTCAGAGCCAGAAAGAACTCGTTGCGATTGGGACCGTACGGGTCGGTTCCCGAATCATTACGGCCCGTTTGCGACGAAACCAGTAGACCTTCCGGATGCTTGCCGATGATGGAACGAATCTGTCCAGCGATCTTGGAAGATTGCTCAATCGAAATGCCGGCTGGCAGATTCGCGCGCACCCAGATGACGCCTTCGTCCAGGCTGGGAAGAAACTCAATTCCCAGTTGGCCTCCCAAAGCAAAAGCTGCGACTACGATGACGCCCGACAGCAGACAGACCGCGATAGGTCGACGCAAGGCGATGCCCAGGACGCTTTCGTAACGCTTGGCGAGCCACGGAAGAATAGGATTTTCCCAACTCTTCGCGCCATTGCGAAATAGGTATGTAGCCAGCACGGGGATCAAGGTCAGTGCGAGCAGCATCGAACCCAGCAGCGCATAGCTCACGGTGAAGGCCATCGGCGTAAACAGCTTCCGCTCCACGCGCTCTAATGTGAACAGAGGTATGTAGGCCGAGATGATGATCATCAGCGAGAAGAAGATCGGTCGCTCTACCTGCAGCGCTGCGTCGCGAATGATATCGAGCACCGTT
>JBDTUY010000022.1:0-19593 GCA_040007495.1 Acidobacteriota bacterium
CGATCCGATCGCTTGGCTTCAGGTCGTGTATGAACGTGATCCACCGGAAAGGGGTAAGTGTCAAAAGGGCGGTGGTTACTTGAACCGATATACGGGTTCCGTCTTTTCGAAGCAGTTCCTTCTCAAATGGTACACACGCTCCGAATTGGAGGGCTTCTTCGCGGGCTAGTTCGTCCAGTGGGGTGTATTCCGACGGCGTGAGATCGAGCAAGTGCACGCAACCATCCTGCAAACCCTGGCGACTATAGCCGACGAGCTCCAGGAATGCATCGTTCGCCTCCGGATCTCGATCAAAAGCGCCCCAAACTACGCCCGAGATCGGCGCATCGACCGTAGACGGCTGGAACTCTCTACGATTGTTCCGTAAATGATCGTCACGCTCCTGCCGGTCGCTGAAATCGCGCACCGCAACCGCGAAGCCGCACAGGATATCGTTCTGATCTCTCAAGGCTTTCGTCACCATATTCGCCCAGAAACGAGAACCATCTTTTCTCTGATGCCAGGTCTCGGTGCAGACGTGGCGCTCCCTAAGGGCACGCCCCAGTTCAGCCCCAGCGGTGCCTGATAGCCCGGTTTCCTGGGGATAACACATGGCCACGTGGCGGCCGAGGCAGGCTTCTTTCCTGTGGCCGTAGATGCGTTCTGCACCCGCATACCAAGCGAACACATGACCCTTAGGGTCCAACAGAAGTAACGCGCAGTCCTGCGCCCACCGGGGAATGTGGTTGGCCTTTTGGCTCGAGGGCTCCTGGGTTGAGGTCGTAGTGGAATCGAACTCCTCACGCAAGTTCACCAGGTGGCGTGCCGGAAGCACGTTGCCCACAGCGGTGTAGTGGACGTTGCGGGGCGTTCCGTCCCGTCCGTTCAGGCGAAGCCTACCTTCCTGATAGCCATCATTAAGGAAGGACTCCCAGCGTTCCGAGAGTACGGGACCCGAGTCCTGCTCCTCAAATTCATCCAAGCGACATCCAAGAAGGTTTTTCCTCGGAAGGCCGAACAACTTGCCTGCGCCCATGCTCGCCGCGCTAGACAGACGATCGTCATCGGTCAACAGGGCCGACATCGAGGGCGGAAGGCAGATCGCTTGAAAAATTAACTCGAGTTCTGCCGGACCATTCTCCGCGAGCCATCTGACTGATGTTGCCTGTGCATGCAAATGCATTGAGAAACTCTCCTTCCGGCCGATTCCTAAGTACCCGTCCGCGTTGCTACTTGCCTCTAGTGTTCCTGCGCTTCGCGGTGAACCACATTCCCACCAGTGCGGCGCTGACCATGGCATACGTGGAAGGTTCCGGCGCGGCGACCTCATCCACGAAACCTTCCACCGTGGTTTGCCCACCTGCATTCGGCGCGAGGATCGGTGTGAAGTTCGACGTTGTGAAGAAGGTTGCACCGAAGTCGCCGCTATCTGCATTATTGGTCCCCGGACCGAGTGTCAGCGGCGACCAAAGGATCGAAATCGCGCTCGCATCGCTGAACACTTGGCCACCGGTGGAAGTACCCACAAAGGTCCCGCTGGCAGTGCTATTTAAAACCAAGTTAAAGACGAAGGAATCGAATGTTGCTCCGAGCCCGTTTTCCTGGGTGGAACAGAGATCACATTCGAGTTGGAAGGCCCCCAAGTTGATGCTCGACGGAACGCCGGTTACAAAGTCGGGGATTCCCTGGTAAGTGAGAGTCGCCACCGGGCCGGAGGTGCTGGAAAGCGTCTGCCCGAAGCCAACGAATTTACTGTCGATAGAATCCGTGTTATAAGTAACGGTCGCACTTGCGGTTGCAGCCAGCGTTATGACCAAGACGGTCGCCGAAATGGTGTGAGCCAGAAAAGTGGATTTCATTAGCAATGTTTCTCCTGAATTGAATGTTTTAATGCAGCGTAGGCACTGGCTTCTAAAAAGCACGCTCAGGTCCAATCGGCCATCGCGATCTGACATTAGATACAGGATGAATATGCCTCTTTTTTTGTTAAGGATACGTTGGCGCAATAATTTGTGGCTGGCTGTGGTACGTGGCCTTCTGGTGCCAGATGACCTCAGGTTGCCGCTTTCCGGTTGGCTTTTTTATTCAGCAGTTGGATGCGAGTTTCGATGAGCGTGAGGAGGCAGTTATCACACTCCGAAGCATGTTGTTCAAACTTCAAGAACTCGTCCTGGCCGATCTCGGCGAAAGATCGGAGGGTTCTTTCCGAGTAGGATTGCATCTCTTCGTGAGTGGGATGCTCATCCCGGCCCTGAAGGTCGTCTTCCAATTCCTGAGGTCCAAATGGGTAGTCCATGTTGTTTTGCTCCAATAAGCGCTTAATAATGTCGCCGCTTCATCGGGGGCGCAGCCATATCACCAGTGCACACCGGTGGCAAAATGTTCGTCGGCTACAGCTGGTAGGGCCGAGGCCTCCTCATGAGTGACCGCAGTATGCGCCCCGTCGAAAGCAGATGAGTATTGAGGGGGCAAAAAGCCATGGTCGTGACTCGAGTGAAGCGGGTTTTCAAGATTCGTTCGACCCGGCATGGAGCTTTTCCTCTTAAAGGATTCCCGTAAGAGCCAACTTCGCGTTTGGTTCGCCAGCACGATAGCGTCAATAGCTGTCATGTCCAGACGCTCGGCATGGTCTTCCGCGATAATGCCAACCTGCACCGGCCCTCCCACTTTGCCATCCTGGCTAGCGGTCTCCGTGATAACATACGCGGCTAACTCCTGAAGTTCATCAACGCCATTGTCGGCATCGTATAGCCGACTTAGGAGGTAGTGCCCATATTGCGTGACACCTTCCATTCCAAACCCGTAGTTGTGCAGCATAGGAGCGAAGTCCATGCTTGAGGACAGACGGAATATTTTAGGGATTTGATCCGATCCCAGACCAGCTACGATAAAATTCAGATCCGGCCGCGCGGGTCGAGTGTCGCTTCCGATTGGACGGATTGCGAACAAGTCAAACCATTTTCGAAATTGCCGTTTGGCGTAGCGGTGCAGAGCCATCGTGAGTTCGGTTACATCCAACGACGAGACTCCTGGTAGATCCAAAAATCCGGCAACTACGGAGCTCCCGAGATCTCCGGCGCCGGCAACCAGAATTCCTACCTTCTCGTTTGCGAGGTAGAGTTTCTTAATACGATCGTTCTGTGCGGTGGCCCCGCGTGGGTCTCCCACTGTGCCACGGCTATCAGTTGCGAGGACCAAGCCGTCGCAACCACGAAGGCAAACCAGTAAGCTCATAGGAATTCCCTTAGGCACGCCGAAGTCCACTTGATTTAAGGCCATCAAACGATAGAAGTCCGTTGTTTTACCTGACATTATCTTGAGGAAACGATAATATATGGTCACCTGCCAATAAGGGGTCAGTCCGTCTGCTGAGCCATCGCATTACAAAGTCGATAACAATTCGCTTGGCAGGGGTGAGGCGTCAGGGCGCTAAAACTGGTAGTTTTGCCAGTTGTTATGATGTGCTGACCCAAGTTATGCGCTACTCTTAAGCATCGCTTCTGAGTTGAAGAATGCGCGTCCGCGTCCGCTAACGGAAAAGGTGAATCCGTCTGGAAGGCAAGAAAATCGCCATGGCATGGCAATCTAGTGTCTTGGAGTTGGGCTGGCTCTTGAAAAATGGCCCCGGAATTCTAGAGGAATTGCTAGCAACTTGCATCCTCCAAACTTCCGTTCCAGTGGTATTAATGAACGATGATCGCCAGTGCCGCGGAACAAGCGCCGGAGGCACCGTCCTATTGGGCGAAGGAACAGAAGGGCGCTTCTTAGAGGAATTCCCATCGCTCAATCTGTCCGATCCTGACCTGGATCTAGCGAGTACGGTTCTTAGAGACAGCGACAGCAAACAGGACTTCACATTTTATGTCCAGGCGGACGTTTTGCCCCGCCTGCATGCCTGGGTTTGCCCGCGCCCCGGCGACCGCGCCGTAGATTTCGCTCTGGACTTGGTGGACGTGGATGGGAATATCGTGGCTTGGTACCGGGGCGCGGAGCGGATCTACGGCTACAGAAGCGAAGATATAGTGGGCCGTCCGGCATCCGCCCTTCATAAGGGGAACACTGGCTACGAGCAAACAGACCCTCTCAAAAGGGCAGGTGCCTCCGGCTACTATGCGTGTGAAGGTTGGCATATCAAGAAAGATGGCAGCCTTTTTTGGGCCAACCTCCTTTCGCTGGCATTGCACGACGACCTAGGCCATCTCGCCGGGTTCGCCCGCATCACCCGGGATTTTAGCGGACGGTCGGAACCTGCGGAATTGGAAGCGGGCATTTCACAGGCACTGCCACTCACCGCGCAATCGCTGATCGCGGGAATCGTTTCTGGCGAAGGCACCAGAATCCTGGACGCGAACGATGCATTTCTGGAGTTGGTTGGCTATAGCCGTGACGACCTGAACATGAACCGAGTGAATTGGCCCCAGCTAACCCCTCCGGGATACTCCGAAGTGGACGAACTGGCCCATGAAGAAGCCTTGCGCTTCCGCGCATGCACTCCCTTTGAGAAAGAGTTTGTCCGCAAAGACGGCAGTCGCGTTCTGGTTTTAATCACAAATGCAGTCCTAACCTTGCTGCCTTTTCATTGGATTACATGGGTACAAGATCTCAGCGTGCCGGATCGGCCGGACGATGGCCGGGATTGCAAGGCGACTTGTCAACCTATTACGGAGATGGTCGGCTCCGGCGAGACGATGAAGCGTTTGAACGCCCTTGTTGCTGTGGTCGCGCCCACGGATGCTACCGTCTTAATTCTGGGCGAAACCGGCACGGGTAAGGAACTGATCGCGCGCGCGATCCACCGGTTGAGCGGGCGTGCCCACAGTCCCTTTATCAGTCTTAACTGTGCGGCGATTCCCACTGGACTTTTAGAAAGCGAGTTATTTGGATACGAACGCGGTGCCTTCACCGGCGCGTTGTCTCAGAAGATCGGCCGCTTTGAGATGGCCAATCATGGCACGCTGTTCCTGGACGAGGTAGGCGACATCCCATTGGAATTGCAGCCTAAGTTGCTTCGAGCGCTGCAGGAAAAGTCCTTTGAACGGCTCGGTGGCACCAAGACGATTCTGATCGATGTCCGCTTGGTCGCGGCCACGAATCGCGATCTCACACAGATGATGAAGGATCGGCTCTTTCGTAGCGATCTCTACTATCGATTGAGAGTCTTCCCGATCTACACGCCTCGACTGGCGGACCATGTGGAGGACATCCCCGCTCTGGTGCAGCATTTCGTAAAAAAATATGCGGCAAAAATGGGGCGTATCATCGAAAGAATCCCACCGACAACAATACGGGCTCTGATGGAATGGTCCTGGCCCGGAAACGTTCGGGAGTTGGAGAATTTTCTCGAGAGATCCGTAATCCTCTCTCCGGGTTCCACCCTGCGGGCTCCACTGGAGGAACTGCGGCAATCGGTGCAGGCGACCGAGGGCAGTTTCACCTTGGACAAAGTTGAGCGGGAACATATCCTTCGTATTCTTCGTGAGAGCCACGGCGTAATCAGCACGGCTGCCCTCCGGCTTGGTTTGCAGCGCACCACGTTGAACGCCATGATGAAAAGGCTAGGCATCTCCCGCAATGATCTCTAGGGCGCACACGTCCGCAGCGGGTCGTCACTCAAAATAGCCCCAAGCGGTATCGCACTCATACCGTTTCACTTGACGAGGAGCGTATGGGAGGTTTTACCGAACTCGACCAATCAACAGAGTCTCCGGTTTTCCCGATCGTATTGCTTCCCGACTGACATTCCTTTGCCAATGTGGCATCCCATGGTCACTCAGGCGAGCGAGAATTCAAGCGATGATCTGGATCGTCCTTCGAGCAAGCACTGCGGAAGGGCAGTGAGCCTCAAACGATGAGAACCCTACGAGTAGTGCGCTCCGCATCAGGTGCCCCTTGTTGATCATGGCTATCTCGTTGGAATGCAGAGCATTAGCCTCAATCGCGCGGACCCAAATGACCCCCAAAGCAGGAAACGGGGCGCTCCATAATATGGGTTCGCGTGGGCTCTGAGAAATCGAAAGGTTTGGTCTTAAAGTTGCTTCTAACGGCGGATGGCAAGCAAACAATTTCGGCGCGAGCCTGCGCGTTTCTCCAGGCGTGGTTTCCTGAATGGAGCTTTCATCCTTGAGAACAACGGCATCCCGGTAGCCTCGGGCGAAAGAGATAGAGAACCGCTGGCACCTACCAGTCACTCACAAAAAGCGGAGGTCTTTCCGTTTGGTGTGATGCCAGCCTCTCCCATCGTCGGCCGATTCGCGTTTGGCGATTTGCGGGATCTTCCGCTAGACGTTTCCGCGGGAAAGGACCTTCTCTGTCAGTCTTCTGGTGTATTCCGGGGGTTCATCTATTTCGCGAGTCCGGCTATGCCCAACTTGAAGGCCCCCCACGCGTGGGGCGGTTCGCTAGCGGGCAGTGAGGACGCAGATAAAATTCACTTCGGCTGCCGGGCGGTTGCGGTCAGGATGGGGGCATAAAACATGTCTAGCAACGCATTACGGGAACTCTCAGCGATTAAGGCCACACTCGTGCGGGCCATTGAATCGCCGCCCTCGCAAACCAGCAGCATCGTTCAGCAAGCCATTCGGAAGATTGAACTCCTCGGCAGCCGCCTCGCCAACACCTCCGTCGAACGGCCCATCCGAGAAGGAGATTCCGCCATCAACCCCGGATGGAGCCAAGTGTCTTCCCAGTGAAGTTCACGGACGGTCGCACTGGTCCGGCAAGTTTAAACAATTCGAAATCATACGCGAGTGTTGGGCCTTGGGCGCAGGGCTCCCAGACGCTAGAATGGGCATGATCAGGCCTCTGGACGCAGCCATATCTAAGCGATGATTCGTTTTGCCATGTTGGTTAGTAGCCGCACTGCGGGCGTGGAAGTTGCGCGCCTGGCGCAGCAAAGCGGCCTTTGCGAGTGTGTTTACTCTGCCTGCCCGATCCCACAACTTTCTGAACTGTTCGGGGCGTTAGCGAAAATCAATTTGGATGTCATTTTGTTTGACGTCGAAGATTGGCAGTATAAGGTCGATATCGTCGCGCGCTTGAGCCAAGCCCAGCCGCAAACGGCAATTGTGGGGTTGTGCCGAGAGGACATCCCTAAGGACCAAACCCCCTTTGAACGAGCTGGAATCGTCGGACTCCTATCGGAGCTGTCGTCGCCGGCGGATTTCGAAGCAGTGATCTACAGCGCAGTTCATTTGCGACGACGAGTAACGAATGCCAATACGTTCGCTTTCCTGCCGGCAAAAGCAGGCAGTGGCTGTTCGACAGTGGCGGTCAACACCGCGGCTGCCTTAGCGAATCGGTTGGATCATCCTACGCTGCTTATCGAAACGGACCGGCGCTCCGGCATTCTGTCCATCAACCTGAATGCTGAAGATCGCGCCTATTTGTCTGAAGTGTTGAGCCAATCCAGTGATCTAACGGGGATGGTATGGAAGCGTTATTTGGTTTCGATCGGCAAGTTGGATCTGTTACTCTCCAATCCGTCTAAACCTGGACCTCTTCCATCCTGGGTCAATTACTACCAATTGCTCCTTTTTACTCAGACTCTCTATCGGTACGTCGTGGCGGATTTACCGGAGGTGATCAATCCGGCGACGGCGGAAGTGGCCCGATGTGCACGAGGCGTGTTCATCGTCTGTGAGCCGGAACTGGCCTCCCTTAAGCTGGCAGCATTGCGCCGAACCGAATTGGCGGCGTGCGATATTCCGGCGGAGAAGATTCGAGTCATCGTAAATCGTTGGGAGCGAGGCCGAGTGAAAGAGGGAGACGTGGAAGCCGCAGTCGGGGGGCCCATCTTTGCAATGCTGCCCAACGATTACCGCGAGGTAAAAGACTCGGCGTTAGAATCCCGCCTGGCGAGCCGCGAAAGTAACTTTGCAAAGGCGTGCCTCAGCCTTGCCCGAAGTTTAGGAAGTATAGAAGATAAGCCGACGGATGGTCCCATACTCGGTATCCTGGGGCGGCTCGGCAAGCTGGTAGGGTCGTAACGCTGGAGGTTGCTAGGATTCAGCATGATGCAGAGGACAACCTGAATTTGCAGATCTACCTGTGCCACATCATCCACGACAAAAAGTCGCCGATTCCTTATGTTTGCGGTTTCCGGCTGAGCGGAGTTTGGTAGAACGTAGCCTTCACGCCAATTGAGTACCGCGAACGGGAAGATACGATGAAGCACGACCGTCTGAGACTAGGCGCCGAAAAACATGAGCGAGCAACCTAAATAACCGCAACTTACCAGCAGGCAGACCCCGTTTGGCTCGATAAAATCAAAAATTGGCTCGTGGTTCAGGTAGACATGTACCCCACTCCCTAGCCGCAGATTCGTCGTTGGGAGGAGACAGAGGATCCAGGTAGCTTAGTTCCGCGATAGGCTGGGGATTCGCATCCGCAAGGTGGCGAAGTGACTGGAGATAGCATATGCCGACCCTAAGGTAATAGGCCCTCCATGCCGATCAAAATACAGGCGACCTATGTATGCTTGCTGAACCCTACTCGGAACCAACTACTCAAGTTCACGACGGAGACAAGGAGCCTTGTGAGACTGAGGCCGGCTTTCGCGAATTCGCCGAAAGCCTCATCGAAAACATCGATGAGGTCTTTTTCTGGCGCAATATTGATAGCCTGAGGCCATCCTTCGTCAGTCATTCCTACCAGAAGATTGGGGTTGGCCCTGCGAAAGCGCGTATGCCGAGCCGTCGACTTGGCTCGACTCCATTCACCCCGAGGATCGTGAACACGTCCTAACTGAATTTGACCGTGCCAGCGTCGTGGGCGCGTCTCAATCAGAGTACCGGATCATTCGGCGCGATGGCGAAGTCCGGTGGATCTTTGTGCGGACATTTCCATATCGGGAAGTCTCCGGAACGCTCAAACGGGTGATCGGGATTGCCCAGGATTGCACAGCACGGATTCTTGCACAGAAAACGCAGTTCTTCTTGGCATCCATTGTCGAGTGTTCGGACGACAGTATCGTGGGGACCGACCTGCAGGGCAAGATCCTTAGCTGGAACCACGGTGCCGAACTCCTCTTCGGCTACACCCCAGAGGAAGCAATTGGCAAACAGGTCACGCTGCTATTTTCGTCGGAACTGGCACGCAGCATCATCGAGACGCTCCAGAAGTTTCAGGCGCATGAACGGATCGAGCGATTTGACTCCGTGCGCGTCGGTAAGGACGGCGTGCCGATCGACGTATCCGTTATTCTTTCGCCTATCAAGGACACATTCGGCAAGGTACAGGGCATCTCGGCGATCTACCGTGACGTCACCGACAAAAACCGTGTCGAGGCAGAACTCCGGCGGGCAATGGAAGCGGCCGAGAGCGCCAATCGGGCAAAGAGCGAATTCCTCGCCAACATGAGCCACGAAATCCGCACCCCCATGAACGGAATTATGGGCATGGCCGAAGTGTTGGCCGACACCGACCTCTCCGACGACCAACGGGATTACCTGCAAATCATCCAAAGCTCGGCTGAGCTGATGCTTACGGTCGTTAACGATATACTCGACTTTTCAAAGATTGAGGCCGGTCGGCTCGAACTCGATCCGATCTCCTTCAATCTGCGGGACCTCGTCGAAGAGGCCACGCGGTCGCTCGCCGTCAAGGCACACGAAAAGAATCTGGAGTTGACGTACAACGTGCAGACCGACGTGCCGGAACGCGTGGTTGGGGATACCGTGCGGATACGCCAGATTCTGGCAAATCTACTGAGCAACGCGATCAAGTTCACCTCCCAGGGTGAGGTGACGTTGGACATCGACCTCCAATCCCGGCACGACAACAAATTGATGCTGCACTTCTCGGTTCGCGATACGGGCATCGGAATTCCCGAGGGCAAGGAGCGCCTGATCTTCAGCGCTTTTTCCCAGGTGGATGGCTCCACCACGCGGAAGTACGGCGGCACCGGACTCGGGCTCACCATCTCCTCTCGCCTTGTCGAGGCAATGGGCGGCAAGATCTGGGTGGAAAGCGAGCTGGGTCGTGGAAGCTGTTTTCAGTTCACGGCGTGCTTGGGGGTTTCCACTGAGCCCGCGAGCCTGCCGCTGGATATGACTGCGTCATTGGCGGGCGTCAGAGTCTTGATTGTGGATGACAATCTGACCAATCGCCTCATTCTCACAGATCTGCTCAGTTCTTGGGATATGCAGGCGACGGCGGTGGGGAGCGGATTAGAGGCTGTCGCGTATTTAAACCACGCCTCAGAACGGAACGAACCATATTCGTTGGTCTTGACGGATCTCCACATGCCGGAGATGGATGGCTTTGATTTGGTGGAGCAGATCCAAGGCGGTCCCTGCACGACGAGAACCTTTATCCTGATGCTGACCTCTGGGGAGCGCAAAGGTGACCTGCATCGCTGCCGTGAGATGGGAATCTCCGCATACCTCACAAAGCCCGTCAGGCGTGCGGAGCTGAGAAGCTGTATCGTGACTGCACTCGCCGATCAGCCCCGCAGGAACACACCAGTAGAGTCTTCCAGAACGTCGGTTCCGAGTCGTAAACATAGGTCAGGCTCGGGCCTCCATGTCCTGGTGATAGACGACAATGTTTCAAATCAGCGGGTGATGACCGTCATTCTTGAAAGGGCTGGTCACAAGGTCACCCTTGCCGGTGACGGGAAAGCGGCGATTGCGCTCGTCGAGGGCGGCATGTTTGATGTGATCCTAATGGACATCCAAATGCCGGAGATGGACGGCTTCGAGACTACCCTGGCGATTCGCGAGATCCAACGGCGGATGGGCGTTTATACGCCGATTGTTGCAATGACTGCTCTCGCCATGACTGGCGATCGGGATCGATGTCTTCGCGCAGGTATGGACGACTATATCTCCAAGCCCATTCATATAGCGACGCTAGTACAGGTGCTGGCAGAGCACACTTCGCCGCGTGCCAACCACGCCTAAATCGATCGGAAAAACCGAGGCAGTATTTTACTGTTCACAACGGGCCCGCGCTTTGTCCTGATTGACTAGGCGGTCGCTGGATCCCCGAATCTGGGACGGATCAATGCCCGTTCTGGATCTGCTAAGGTGTCATGAAGCCATTCGATAGGGAAAGTGGTGCAACCCTGAACGGATACGTGCGGCTCGAAAGGCCGTGAAAACGTCTGAGACGCACCGATTGGCGGATTGGCTTTGGATTACAACATGCCGGTGACCCTCTAGCTGAGACCGCCAGAGCATATCGGGTACGACGGCGTCGATTGGAACACACAGTGGTGTTGCGCCGATCCTTGGGCTTCTTCGACTGCCACCGGAATCGTGAAACAAAAGGTTGAACCAATGCCTAACTCGGACTCTACCCAGATCGCGCCGCCCCAGCTTTCCACCAATTTCTTGCAGAGCGCTAACCCGAGGCCGTTACCAGGCGTCTCCCGGCCAGCCAGTCGAAGAAATGGTTTAAATATGCGCCCTTTGTTGTCCTCCGCCACACCTACGCCGTTGTCTTTGACTCTGAGAACCCAATCCCTGTCTTGCCGGTCAGCAGCGATGTGAATTTCTACAGAGTCTGCCCGTCGATATTTCACAGCATTGCTGATCAGGTTTTGGAAAATCCGCAAAAATTGCGTGTAGTTTCCTGTGACGCTGGGCAACCGATCAAGGGACACCTTTGCGTCACTCTCGGCCAACGACACCGCCAGATTTTCCATCACTTGCGGAAGTACATCCTCCAGGTTGACTCGACAGAGCGGCTCATGAGTGCCGGTGCTGGCGAACGAAAGCAGACCGTCGATCAGCGTCATCATCCTGGCCGCTGAGTCTACTATAAGTTTGGCCATCTGCTCGGCAGGGGGATTCATTTGAGTTCTTCTCACAAGCAGTTCGGTGAAAAGAGAGATGGTGCGGACGGGTTCTTTTAAATCGTGAGCTGCCGTATGTGCAAACTCCTCCCACCGCGAATTGCAACGAATCAGTTCTTCAACTCGTTCCTGCAGTTCTATCTCAGCAAGCTTGCGCGCGTTGATCTCCCGTGTCTGAACGAGGATCGCTTTCACATCATCGTCGAGCAGCAGGTTGGACGCGCTGCTTTCGACCCACGAGCACGGACGATATTGGTGGAGAATCCTCGTTTCCCACTGTACGGGTTTAGTCGGCCGGTCAAGTACATCCCGCAAGACGCGGCTTGAATGGTCACGATCATCGGGATGAACTAGGTCGAGGTACTTGCGCCCAACTAAGTCGTCTGGACAATATCCAAAAAGCTCGTTGGCCGCGCCGCTCCCGTATAGAATGTAGCCTTCCGAATCGATTAGAGAGATCGCGTCGGGACTATTTTCAACAAGAGATCTGAAGCCTTGGAATAAAGCTGTCATACATACTCACCTGTGCACCCTTCGCGAAAACAACGGAGAAAAGTGAGTACGCACCTAAAGCACCAAACCAGCGAGCCCGAAGGCTGCGTTTGGGTCTAGCGGAGCAAATGGCTGAGATAGAACACTTTAAGGCGAAAGTTGCGTCCTATCCCAAGTCACCATATAACCGCTTCCCATGGATTCTCCCCTTGGATAGTGACCCTGGAGACTTGGTCACCTGACCTCAGGTGGTCACTACCCCATAATCCATTGCTGAGCCAAGGGGCGGACCAGTCGCGACGGCACGGCCCGGAGGGACGGCGGACTATCACGTCGTAGGGGATGCGTTCACACAGCCCGCTCGGTCGTCGCGATCGCGTAGGTTTCCCCAGCTTCATTCACCAAGGGGGCGGCGATCAGGGAGACCTTGATGGCGTGACCGTTCTTGGCGAGCCGCAATTGGCGTAGCGGCTCCAATACGCCCGAATGGCACTGCTCCCGGATAGCTAGTAGCCCTGCCTCCCGCTCGGCTTCCGGAATCAGATCTCGCATGTTCATCGCCAGAGCCTCAGCTTCGCTCCAGCCGTATATTCGCTCCGCCCCAGGGTTCCAGGCCAGGATGCGACCCGTCATGTCGTGGACCAGGATGGCATCGCGGCCATCGCGCACCACCACGGCCAAACGTCGCAAAGCTTCGGAATCCCGCAGCGCGGCCTGCGCCTTCTTCATCTCGGAAATCTCCGTGAATGTGATTACCGCCCCCTCAATCACGTTATTCAGCGTTCTATAGGGCTGAATACGTAGCAGATACCACTGATCCTTTTCGGTCCGCACTTCCTGTTCTTTCGGCACCAGGCTCTGCAACACGGCTTTGATGTCCGCCGCCAAACCGTCGTACCCCATAAAATTGGAGCGGATCTGATCCACGGGGCGCCCTATATCCGTTTCGATCAGTGAGATCAATTTCGAAACCGGGGGCGTGAAACGAAGGATGCGGAGGGCATGGTCCACAAACACCGTGCCGATTCCGGTGCCGGCCAGCAAATTCATCATGTCGTTGTTGGCTCGCGAGAGATCCGCTACTTTGGCCTGTAGTTCGGCGTTTACTGTAGCCAATTCCTCGTTCACGGATTGAAGTTCCTCCTTGGAAGTCTCCAACTCCTCGTTGGTGGATTGCATCTCCTCATTCACCGACTGCATTTCCTCATGGGCGGAACGGAGCTCTTCGTTGGAAGTTTCCAGCTCTTCAACGGTCGTCTGCAGGTATTCGTCTTTGGCCCGAATTTCCTGCTTCAACTTGAGGATGTAGGTGTCGAAATCCGGCGGGACTTCCGCCCCATCCAGGATGTCCGCCGCTCCGGCAAGGGAATGTTTGGGTTCCACGGGCAGCACTTCTTCGAGGATGATCAGAAACAGCCGATTCGGTAGTGCGCCTTCCCGATCCGGGGCCACTGGCACGACGGTCAGGTTGACGGTCGTTACAACTCCATCGCTTTTCACGGTCAAACCCGCGTGGCGCGTCGGGATTCCCACCGATACGGCCCGATGCAGGGCGATGGTCAAATCGCCGCGCAGCCCTTCCCGCGCCATGCGGAAGATGTTCATGTGCGCTTCCCCTGGCGTCGGTTCCAGGTATCGGCCGGTGCGGCCCACCAGGTAGAGGATGTCTCCGTGCTCGTTGACCAGCGCTCCGGCCGGGGAATAGTGTTCCAGCATGGCGCGCTGGGCGATCTCACTCAACGGCAATCGGATTTCCGGTATCGCGCCGTCGCCGCCTCGCCGTGCGATTCCGTCTCCAGTCCCGAACGGGAGCGCCCGAAGGCCGCCGAAGGAGTGAGAACCCAGCACGCCACGCGTACGTTCGTAGATCTTAAGCTTGCGGTCCAACGTCGCAAAGAGTGTCCCGAATTCTCCGACGGTCTCAGACGATCCCAGAATCAGAACGCCGCCCGGGTTTAGCGCATAGTGGAACATCGGCATCAGCTTCTTTTGTAGTTCGCTGCTTATATAGATCAGGAGGTTGCGGCAGCTGATCAAGTCGATTTTAGAGAACGGCGGGTCTTTTATGAAATCGTGCTCGGAAAAAATGAGCATGTCGCGGATGTTCTTGTGGATGCGGTAGGTCTCGCCGTCGGGATGTTCCTCGTAGAAGAAGTGGGCCAGCCGCTCCGCGGAAACGTCGGCGATAATGCTGGATGGGTACACACCGGCACGGGCGTGGTCGATGGCTTTACGGTCGATATCGGTGGCAAAGATCTGGACCTTGAAATTCTCCTTCAACTCCTCCATGCATTCGCGAAACAGCATGGCAAGGGAGTACGCCTCCTCGCCCGTCGAACATCCGGGTACCCACACACGAATCGTTGCCCCAGCGTGCTTCCCCGACATGAGCTTCGGGATGACATTCTTCTGAAGGTCTTCAAATACATCGGCGTCGCGAAAGAAATTGGTAACGCCGATCAGGAGGTCGCGGAACAGCGCATCCACCTCTCCCGACGTGAGTTGCAGATAGCGGACGTAGTCTTCGAGCTTATCGATCTGGTGAACGGCCATTCGCCGTTCGACCCTGCGGATCATCGTATTCCGTTTGTATTGGGAGAAATCATGGCCCGTCTGGGTGCGGATCAGGTAGAAGACCTTTTGCAGCCCGTCCGAAGGTTGTGGGGCCAGTTCGGAGACTGGAAGTAGCGACGTCCCATACGCATGGGAGACGTAGGCGAGCAGTTGCGCGGACATTTCGTGCGGAACCAACACAAAATCAACCATACCCGTAGCGATGGCGCTGCGCGGCATACCGTCGTACTCTGTCGATTCGGGGGCCTGCACCATCACCATTCCGCCCTCACCCTTCACCGCCCGGACGCCCAGAGCGCCGTCGCTGCCGGTACCTGAAAGGACAACGCAAATCGCCCGATCATGCTGGTCCTGCGCGAGCGATCGGAAGAAGAAATCAATGGGCAGCCGAACGCCGCGGGCCAGAGTGGGCTCAAACAGCTTCAGCACGCCATTCTCAAGCGCCATATCGCGGTTGGGCGGGATGATATAGGCACAGTTGGGCTTAATCACCATGCCGTCTTCTACTTCAAAGACCTGCATTCGGGTGTAGCGCCGAATCAGATCGGAAAGGATGCTTTTGTGGTCCCGCGCCAGATGCTGCACCAAGACAAAGGCAAGACCCGGATCGCTGTCCGCAGGCATGGTGGAGAAAAAAGCTTCAAATGCGGCGAGTCCACCGGCTGAAGCTCCGATCCCGACGATTGGAAACTTGCCGCTCTGCGGCTCCGATGGTGGTTTAATGTCCTGTGGTACCGTTGCGTCGCCTTGAGTGGACACATTAGGCACGTTCGCTCTGTCTTTTGCTTCCGCCATCGACTGGTCTCCTTACTTGTGCGTTTGCTGGCCGCTTTTATCATCCCGCAACTGGTGGGCCGCGCGACCTCGGAATACTCGTATTAGTGCTAGTATAAGGGCCTAACCGGAACTCATCGATAGCTGGTGGGTTTCTTCCTATCAGTCGCCGCTGGATCAACCGGGCAAAGAAAGAACCTTTATGCAATTTGTAGCGCTCTTCGAGCAAGCCACGTGCGAGCTTTCCGAGATGCGGCGTACGAGGTCTAAGGGCACCCGCTAACGCTACCACGAGTTTGCCGGTATCCTTAGAAGTCATCCTCAGCACAAAGGAACTCATTCGCCGTCCGGCCCGAACGGCAGACCCTGACGCGCTCAGCGGGGCCTTGATCAGATTGGCGAAGTCGCTCGCGGCTTGCCCTGAACTCATTCTGCAAGAACTGGTGCAGTCGTCCCTTGAGTTGTGTGCGGCCCACTCGGCCGGGATCAGTTTGCTAGAGGAAGAAAACGGTGCCAAGATTTTCCGCTGGCATGGCGTTGCAGGGTCAGTACTCATCTCACCTATGAGGCACGACGCCGCGCGAATTCAGTCCCTGTGGAACCGTATTGGATACAAACGCAGTCCAGTTAATGACGGGTTTGGACCGTCACTTTGCCTACTTTGCCCAGGTGGAGCCTCGCGTTGCGGAGGCTCTACTCATTCCCTTCCACGTGGGTGGTGTGGCGGTAGGCACGCTCTGGGTCATCGCACATGACCAGAGTCGGAAGTTCGACTCGGAAGACACCAGGGTGCTGACCGCGCTGGGAGAGTTCGCATCGGCCGCCTATCAGTCCCTTTCACGGTCCCTGATGCTGAAGAGTGTCTTCGCGACGATTCGGGATCCATTAATGGTCCTGGATGATCACCTTCGTATTCAAACGGCAAGCCGATCCTTCTCCGAGAGCTTCCGATTAACACCAGAGGAGACGGAAGGACATTTCCTTTATCAGCTTTGCCAAGGGGCGTGGGAGGCAAAAGCTTAGTGTCGGCTAGTGTATGTCAGCGCGCGGCAGTGGCGGGAGATCTGGAGATCCTCTTGGCTGGGAACCACGCGGACTGCGATTTTACTATCGTCAGCCGAGATCACATTTTCGTGCGCTTTATTTGCAGTCTGATCCAAGCCGATACCCAGGAAGGAGAGTGCCTGACACACATTCGTTCGTACGGTGCTGCTGTACTCGCCTATGCCGCCTGTGAAAACCAACATGTCGAGGCCGCCCAGTACCGCTGCGTAGGCTCCAATCGTTTTGCGAATCGACATGCAAAACATATCCAGGGCAAGCTGTGCATCCGCTTTTCCAAGACCGGCGGCTGCTTCGAGGTCGCGCATATCACTCTGGCCGCCAGAGAGGGCGAGCAGGCCGGAATCATGATTTAACAGCTTCTCCACCGTGTCCGTATCCATTTGCTTCACTCGAAGGAGATAGAGAAGCACGCCAGGATCGAGGTCGCCGCTTCGAGTCGCCATGGGAATCCCCCCCGTAGGAGTGAGCGCCATGGTCGTGTCGATGGACCGCCCATCTCGCAGCGCGGTCAGGCTCGCGCCATTACCCAAGTGGGCGACAATTGTCCGACTTGGAAGATTCCCGGACAGTTGATGAACGATGGATTCGTAGGAAAGACCATGGAAGCCATACCGCTGAATGCCTTCCTGAAACAATTCGGTTGGGAGCGGTAAACGTACAGCCAGGTCCGGCATGGTGGCGTGGAAGGCCGTGTCGAAGCATGCAAATTGCGGAATCTGAGGATACAGCTTCTGCGTTTGATCTATGAGTTGAAGCGCGACGGGGAGGTGAAGCGGTGCGAAATGGAGACACGCTTCCAACTCCGCGCGCACTGCAGGCGTGAGGAGCTGGTGGGTGCGCAAGCGAGGTCCGCCGTGAACTACGCGATGGCCGATCGCGCACGCAGTTGTGCTCGAAGTATCCTTCAGCCATTGAAATGCCCGATCCAACGCTTCGCTCTGTGAGGCGAAACTGATTTGTTCCGCTCTGAGCACGTGCCCGCCCGCGTCGGTCACACTGAGCTTTCCGCCACGGCTGCCGATACCCTCCGCCAGTCCAGTGACGACTAAGCGCTCTTTGCCATTGTCTTCTTCGTAGAAGCCGAACTTTAGCGAGGACGAGCCGGTATTGATGACGAGAATAGTTTTGTCGGACATGTAGGAAGTCTGGATGTCATGCGATCCGAATAAAACAGATTGATATCTATGACAAGCTTAGGATTCGATCCTCGCCCCTCAATGTTAGAGGATGTCGTAGTTCGACCGTATCAGGAAAGTGATAGGAGAGCTAAATCCCGATGACGTCCTCCAAGCTGCCGGAAGAGTTCAACACACCGCCCACGGCGGAGGAATTGCGGAAGATAGACGCTTACTGGCGGGCATGTAATTACCTGTGCGCTGGCATGATCTACCTTCGCGACAATCCTCTATTGAGAGAGCCGTTACGGCCGGAGCATTTCAAGAATCGTCTGTTAGGGCATTGGGGCTCCGACCCTGGCCAGACATTCGTTTGGGTGCATCTGAATCGCGTCATCCGAAAATACGATCTGGATATGATCTATATCTCCGGTCCCGGCCACGGCGCTCCAGCCGTGATCTCCAACTGTTACCTGGAGGGGACGTATTCGGAGATCTATCCCGAGAAAAGCCAGGATGAAAGAGGATTGCTGAAGCTGTTCCGGGCCTTCTCGTTTCCCGGCCAGCTCGGGAGTCATTGCACGCCGGAGGTTCCGGGTTCGATTCACGAAGGTGGGGAGCTTGGCTACAGCGTCTCGCATGCATTCGGAGCCGCGTTCGATAACCCAGACCTGATCGTCAGTGTGGTCGTCGGCGACGGAGAAGCGGAGACCGGTCCGCTGGCGACGTCATGGCACTCTAACAAGTTCTTGAATCCCATTCGTGACGGTGCGGTTTTGCCGATCCTCCATTTGAACGGCTACAAGATCGCCAATCCGACTTTGCTTTCCCGCATCGAGCCGGAGGAACTCGACAGTCTGTTCAAGGGCTATGGTTGGACTCCGCACGTAGTGGAAGGCGACGATCCGGAGCTCATGCATCAACAGATGGCGGCCACGGTTGAGACGTGTGTTCGGCAGATCCGAGCAATTCAGAATGAAGCGCGTGCGAGCGGCAAACCGGCCCGGCCTCGTTGGCCCATGATCATTCTGCGTTCGCCCAAAGGGTGGACCGGTCCGAAGGAAGTCGACGGACATAAGGTGGAAAACTTCTGGCGGGCCCACCAGGTTCCCGTTACGAATGTTCAGTCCAATCCCGAACACCTGCTTATCGTTGAGGACTGGCTGCGCAGTTATCGTCCGGAGGAGCTGTTCGACGAACAGGGAACGCTGATCGCAGAACTGCGTGAGCTTGCACCCGTGGGAAGCCGCCGGATGAGCGCGAATCTTCATGCGAACGGGGGAAAGTTGCGAAAGGCCCTCGACCTACCCAATTTTCGCGACTACGCCATTTCGATCGACAGCCCCGGAACAAAATCAACATCGCCGACCGAGACTCTCGGAAAGTTTCTGCGCGACGTGATGCGTAACAACATGAGCAGCTTCCGGCTGTTCAGCCCCGATGAGAATGCTTCCAATCGACTGCAGGACGTTTACGCCGCAAGTCCGAAAACATGGCTGGCGGCAATCAAACCGGAGGATGCGGACGGAACAGACATTGCGCCCGACGGTCGCGTGATGGAGATGCTTAGCGAGCACACCTTGGAAGGCTGGCTCGAAGGCTACCTGCTTACGGGCCGTCATGGTCTGTTTAACACCTATGAGGCTTTTGTCCACATCATCGATTCGATGTATAACCAGCATGCCAAATGGCTGGAAAAATCAAAATTTGAACTCCACTGGCGCGCTTCTATTTCATCTCTCAACATCCTGATCTCTTCTCTTGTCTGGCGTCAGGATCATAATGGCTTCACGCACC
>JBDTUY010000023.1:0-19546 GCA_040007495.1 Acidobacteriota bacterium
CCGAGCCAGGAATCATAACCATTCGTATTCGGCAAGACCCTGGAGTAGTTGTTTTGATGACCGGGTCCATCGCCTGGGAGGTTCGGCACGGGATAAAAAGACGTTGCTTTCGCCGCGACGGGGTTGATCCGGTTCAGGGGAATAATGTTCCCCAGAAATGCAGTGCGAACGTAGGTCTTCCCGTCAGGACCCAGGCGAGTGGTTTGAGGATCGTACAAAGTAATGAGATTACCCGCATCGTTGTAAAGCTGCGAGAAATCGCCGCCCCGCTGCTCAGGTAGGGGAAGGGTACGCACCTGCCCTCCCGCCGCGTGCTCGCGTAGCCCTTCATACGAAAGCAGGAAGAACACCTTGTTGCGGCCATCTGCTACCCCAGGGATGACGACTGGACCGTCGAACTCAAATCCAAACGTGTTGTTCTTGAATGGGGGCCTCGGACTACTGTTCTTATTGTTGACCCAGTCGTTGGCCCTCAGCTTGTCATTCTTAAAGTAATCGTACAACTGGCCATGCAATAGGTTCGTTCCCGACTTTAGGTTGAGCATCGACACACCGCCACCCAGGCGACCGAATTGAGCATCATACGAATTCGTTTGGACCGTGAATTCCTGAATCGCACTCAGCGCCGGAACGAAAACGACGCTCCGATCACTCTTCGTGTCGGTAAGGCCGTCTATCGTGATTTCGTTCTCACCAACCTTGCCCCCATTGATGCTGACACTGTTTACATTACCAAAGGCGTATAACTCCATCGAGCCCCAATAGGTGCTGGTCTTAACGACTCCCGGCAAATCATACTGCAATGCGAAGACGTTGCGGCCACCAGCGGGGACCCGTTCCAGCGTTCGGTTTTCGATGACACCCAGTCTGGTTGCGTCTGCCTCGCGCAGCAGCGGTGCATCACCGACGACTATAATGCTCTCCGATATGACTCCCAACTCCAGAGGTACGTCCACCGCGATCCTATCCGTCGAAGAAATAGACAATCCTTCGCGCACGAACGTTTTGAACTGAGGCTTCTCGACGCGAAGCGTGTAAGAGCCAGCGAGTAGAAAGTCAATTCTGTACTGCCCATTGGAGTCGGTCAGGGATTCGTACTGTAGACCACGTTCGACATTGCGCGCAACGACCCTTGCTGCCTGTACAGATCCTCCACGCGAATCGCGGACCGTCCCACTGATAGAGGCGCGGAACTCCTGCGCTATGCTCGCCGAGGCCACCAGCAGCATCAAGCAAATAACTCGAACATACATTTTCATTATTCCCCGCAAAAGACTAAGGTTGTATAGCGAGACGGATCACTTATTGTGCCTTGTCTACGGTCGGGTTGCCAAATTCGGAGGTGAGGGAATACCCCGTCGTCAACGTCCCTGGTAATCTCTGCTTTACGCTTGTAGAAGAACGTCACTTTTTCGCTAGAAAACCTGACACGGCTTCGACCTCACTCCTGTCGGACATCGTGAGGGAGCATCAAACTGAGGAAGTAAACTGGGATTGGGCCTGCGCCACTCCGTCGGCCCCTTCTAGACCTCTTGTACAATGTCCACCCAGCGATTAAATCAGGACCGGCGTCGAGCCCTGTGGCAGGCAAACAATAGACTATGTGTCCACTGCGGGGAGACCATCCCGTGGCTACTGCTTGAGATTGATCACTTGATCCCTGAGCACCTCCAAGGCCAGCCTGAGCTCGAACAAGTTCTAAAGGACTACTCCCTTCCCCTCGATTTCGATATCGGCAGTGACCTGAACCTCGTACCGTCATGCCGTCCCTGCAATGGAAAAAAGCGAGATCTGGTTTTAGGCGTTACGTCAATCTATCTAATACGTGCAGCCAATAGAGCCGAACGAGTTGCACAATTAATAGAACAACACGTCAAAGAAAAAAAAGCTAATGATCTACTTCCGAAGATCAGTTCCGCGCTAGAAAGCGGCCTCATTAATTCATCGGACCTCAGCCTATTGGCGGGAATTGGTGACCAGTCGCAGACCGATCAGTCTCAAGCGACGGCATCCGCGTTTCCGCGAGAAGAATTATTGCGCCTCTTCGGGAACGCTTCATCCGCGCTTCTGAATTGGCCACAGGAAACGGGAGGACGCTGGATCGAGAGGCCGGAACTAACCGAACTAGAGAATCTGCTAAATACGGGGAAGCCAACCTTTGCGGCCCTTCTGGGCGAACCAGGCTGCGGAAAATCCGCTTTGCTCGCGAGGCTAGGTGCGAACCTCCGAAACAATGGAGTCTGCCTTCTGGCTCTCAAAGCAGACGATCTACCCAAACACGTCAAAACGACAGCCGATATCGATGCGCATCTCGGTGTTTCGTCCCTCGTCGAAAGTGTTCGAGGGTTATCTGAAGCAACGCCCGTTGTCCTCTTGATAGACCAAGTGGACGCAATCTCCGAACTGATGGACCAGCATACCTCACGGCTCAGCGCATTGCTGAGTCTACTCCAGCAGCTCCGTAACCTTGACGACGTTCACATCATCCTGTCGTGCCGAGATTTCGAGTTCCGCCATGACGTAAGGCTAAGATCGCTCGCGCTCTCACCCGTCCGTATGAGCGACCCTCCATGGACTGTTGTCACCCAGTTTTTGATGGATCGAGGAATTGACTCATCAGGTTGGCATCCAGATACGCGCGACCTTCTGAGAAGGCCACAACATCTGAGCATCTTCGTGCAGTACCTTGTACACGAATCTGCTCCCACTTTTGTCACTTACCACAGCATGCTTCAGGAGATGTTGAATCTCCGGGTGCTCCGCCAGCCGTGGGGCGCTGCTGCGATTAGAACTGCCGAAGAGCTTGCCAGTCATATGGCCAAAGAAGAGGGACTTTGGGTGGCTGCGGTCCCCTTCCAAAACTGTTCCCTGGCAGAAATAGATCACCTCTGCGCGGCGGGTCTCATTCGATATAGCGATGACAGCCTGAGAATTAGCTTCGGTCACCAGACCATCTTCGATTTCATCCGAGCGCGAGCCTTTACCTCTCAGGTCGCGAGTCTCTCTGAACATGTCTTGGCCCGACAGAATGCCTTATTCGTGCGCCCCACGCTTTGGAGCTCGCTTCACTACATGCGTCGGGCAGATCCTCAAGGCTTTGTACGAGAATTTGATACCCTCTGGCAGAATCTCTATCTCCGTCCTCATGTCCGGTATCTTCTGGTCGAGTTCCTCGGAAGGATCGACGATCCCACCCCTCATGACATTACGATCATTGTTGGGCTGCTCGATAACGTAGGTCTCCGGGCGAAAGCATTCAGGGCACTAGAGGGACGTCCTGCGTGGTACCGAGCACTCAAGGCCCATCTGCCTCCTCTGATGCAAGGAGACGCGACAGCCGCATGGCACGCCTCATGGATACTTCGCCGAGCGTTGGACTTTGCCAGCGAGGACGTGCTTGAACTCATCGAACAAATCTGGCTGCCTGATCGTCAACGTGACAGACTGGCGCTTCAACTGTTCTGGGAATTCAAGGCGTGGGATGAACGATCGGTCAGAATTATCGAGTTGATTGTTCGCAGAACATCTGACGACATCCGCCACCTCCTGGAGTCAGTTTCCCAGGTCCATCCAGACCTAGCACCTCGGATCGTCGCAGCAGATCTGTGGGCTGCCCTTGATGCAATTGAAGCCGAGCCACCACCCGAGATTCCGTCAGATGACGGCGACACGTCGCTCGTCTCCTCCATGAAGCGGCACCTGGAAGGAGCAGATTGGAAGATTACAAGCCTTCTGGACTCACCCAATCGCTGGTATGGCCTTGCTAAGGTAGCGAAGGCCGCGCCCACAGAATTCTTTCTCCAGGTCTGGCCCTGGATCGATCACGTCTCATCAAAGTATGCCCGTCCATTGAATCCCGTTATTTGCACCTATCAAGGCGACTATATAGTTCAACTAGCCGGAGACGAAGCCGGATTCGGCTCTGAGTTTCCTGAAGCCCTATCCGCAGCGGCGGAGGGCTTTGCGAGTGCTCAACCTGAACGCTTCGT
This sequence comes from Acidobacteriota bacterium, assembly GCA_040007495.1. Taxonomy (GTDB): domain Bacteria; phylum Acidobacteriota; class Terriglobia; order Bryobacterales; family Bryobacteraceae; genus Palsa-187. The sequence goes on from JBDTUY010000023.1 coordinate 3,990, forward strand.
ATCATTTCGAGAGAGCAACGAACACAGTCAGTTTCTGAGCCTGCACCGCTTGCTGCTACTGGGCTCGTGCCATTTACCTTCCTCTGAAGCAGAGCGGACTTTTCGATATGTCGCCGCTAGCCCAAGGAGGTTAGCAATAGGCTCTAGCAGCAATATCCACCAAGAAACTTGTGCCGCCATCCGTTCGATTGCAGATCACTTGTGCCCAGTAAGCTTTCTTGAGCTGGAGAAACTCATTACGGAGTGGCACTACTTCCAGCATGACTCTGAAGCCACGCCTGAGGATAGGCGCAACTGCCTGAAATGGAATCGTCAGCATCGTCTACGGCTCCTCCGGGCACTGCCCTTGGCCACAGTCTCTCTGGCTACAAAGACGCTCATCCAAGAAGAGTCTCGCGCTCTTCCGTATACCAACGATTGGGATACCCACATTGGAGAAGCCCACCAAATCGGCAGTCCTGTATCCACCGAACAGATGAATCTCGCAACCGATGCTGACCTGATTAACCTTTTCGACAAACTGCCTGACCAGACAGGCCATACCCACCCCAAGGATTGGGACCGAGGTGGTGGCATTCAGACAGCGCAAGCCTTTGGAGAGTTGGCAAAACGTGACCCACGGCGTGCCCTTCTACTATTCGCGCAGCTTAAGCCAGGCCGACATGAACGATACGCTGGTGACGCGCTCCAGAAAATAGCCGAAACCAACCCACTCAACGATGCAAGTTTGATAGCGGCAATCCACGAATTTCATGCCCGTGGTTTTTCATCCGACACGTTCCGTCAATCCGCAGCTTGGGCGCTCGTAACAATAGCCGGAAGGAACAATGGACTTGATGCGCAGACCTGCACCTTGTTGGAATCATGGTTGTCCGACTCTTCAAGGCCAAAGGATAGCGACGAAGAGCCAGTAAATCAAAAGGACACACCCAGTAGCCTGATCCTCGAGCGATCACTCGAATTCTTGCCCCATGGTAACTACCCAATTCTCCGAGCCATCTTCCTGGGCTGCCTGTGCCGCACTCCGGCTGAACCAGATCTGTGGTTGGATGTTCTCGAACGTCACATCAACAGGCGTGAAAATCTAGGTGTTTGGAACGCCTTGGCCGGTCGAGAGCTGACGCACCTTTCGGGTGCGAATCGGAAGCGATCCGTCAATCTCATTGAGACACTCTTCACGAACCATCCCCGCTGCCTAGACACGAGAGGGGCAGTCCGATTCATGGCGTGGGCGCACCGGTGGCTCCCGGACGCGCTGATTCAGTACTGCCTCACTCACTGGCTGAACACTGCGTGGCCCCGTGGGCTCCAAGCCGCAGCCGAGATCGCGATGTTACGGTATGCGCTAGTACCCAAAGAAACGTTCTCTGGCGACCTTGTCAGCCAATTCCTAAAAGAACCCGTGGACGATAGCCGCCGGATACGGCTGGGATTGACCCACGTGGCTGCGCATCTGTGGAAGGACCAAGGGGCGAGGAGGGCCGCAACGCGGATTCTACTCCAGCTTCTCCTGGACTGCACTCCAGAGATCGCAAATGCCTGGACGACTATCTTCTATTCGGCGGGTCAGTTAGCGCCGGACGAACACACGGCGCACATCCTCGAAGCGCTCACGAACCATCCGCAAGTAGTTAAGACACATGCCTCGTCTTTGCTGGAAAGATTGGAGGAGCTAGTGCAGACGGGTTTCTCGCCTGAACGCATCGGCGATCTTCTGGTCTCCTTACTCAACCAATACGGAAGCGAAGTAGGAGACCATCGGACGAGTTGGCCCGGCTGCGCCGAGCACCTCATCGATCTCGCACTGACCTTGCAGCGTCTCCCCGAAACAAGGGAGCAAGGAATGATCGCTTTCGAGAAGTTGATGGAGGTCGACGCGTACCGTGTCGGAGACACACTATCCGAGATTGATCGGCGAGCGATCTAGAAACTGTGTCTCGATGGGAAGGCGATCCCCTTAGCCGCGCGGCGAACAGGGCCAAGCACTTCCAGCGTGACAAGATGCTTTTTGTCGGGTAATGCTAGCATTAGAGACAGGAGCGAACCATGACCGTCACCATCAATCTCCCCCAGAATGTCGAGCAAGCGTACCTCAGCGCCGCTCAGACTAAGGGTGTATCGGTGGATGCGTTAGTCACGGATGTTCTCGTTTCGCATGTTCCGTCCACTGAGTCGGCGCAGCGACCGGAACTGGTCGAAGAACGAGGCATACCCGTGCTTCGCACTGGGCATCCCCTTGATCCATCCATTGTGATTGACACGCTCGACGCTGTCCGGCGCGAACGGGATTTTTCGGTTCTTGGACAGCGGTAGGTGAGCATTTTCCTCGACACGTCCGTTCTCGTGCCTGTATTCCTTGCTGACCACCCACATCACCTCGCCAGCCTGGGACTCTTCTCAACCTGCACGCCAGAAACCGCCTGTTGCGCCGGTCACAGCCTCGCCGAAGTTTACTCGACGTTGACACGGCTTCCGGCTCCCCATCGTGCGTCGCCTGAACAGGCGATCAAGTGCATTGAAGAGATCGCCAAGCGATTTCGGTTAATCAGTCTCGATGGACCGGCATACGTCGCTGCCATACAGAATGCCGCGTCGCAGAACATCGCGGGCGGTACCGTTTACGATGCCCTCATCGCGACCTGCGCACTGCACTCTGGTGCGGCTCAGATCTATACATGGAACCAGCGCCACTTCGAGCGGTTTGGACCGGACGTTTCGTTGCGCTTGATGCTTCCACCAGTTTAGACCTCACCAGGACGTCGGCGGTGCAGACTAAACCGTCCTCCCTGCTTCCGTCAATCGCGAGCATCTATCGGTTGCGGTCAGATTCGGGACCTGCTATTAGAAACTGGTGTTTTGTGGGCGGAATTTACACAGTTTCTTACACAGTCACATTTCTTGGATGGTATTAGATAGACATTCCAAGAGCTTAGTGGTCGTTAGCTGGGATTGAAAATCCCTGTGTCGCTGGTTCGATTCCGGCTTCGGGCACCATCACCAACCTACTGTTTACCAACGAGAAAGTGGCTGGCCGCACCTTTCTCTTGACTCTAAGAACGTTGCCAAATACCCTTACACACTCCTTACACACTTTCACACTCAGGAGGGTACATGGCACATCACGAACTCATGGGAGGCAGGCTGCACGTCTACAAGCGCGACAAAAGCCGATATTGGCAATGCTCCACGTTCCTCGGCGGTCACAACCGCAGAATGAGCACAAAGGAGGAGGGACTAGCCCAGGCCAAAGACTTCGCCGAAGACTGGTATCTCGAACTGAAAGGCAAGTATAAACGTGGAGAGATTCATGACGGCAAGACTTTTAGAGAAGCCGCCGCACAATTTGTCAAAGAGTACACCGTGATGGCCGCAGGTCATCGTAACGCGCACTACGTAAACCAGCAGAGCCGACGTTTAGAGAACTACTTGCTTCCTTTCTTCGGAGAGAAGGTAGTCACCGAGATCACGCCAGGAATCGTTCAAGAGTATCGGATGGAGCGCCACCTCCACACTGTGGAAGCGAAGGGTAAGCCCCCCGCACGTCAGACGATCCATCAGGAGATCATCACGTTGCGACACGTACTCAAGACAGCCTACCGCCACGGTTGGCTCCCATCAGTACCAAACATTTCTGAGCCCTTCCGCTCCTCTTCCAAGATTTCCCACCGCGCATGGTTCACCCTCGCAAAGCTTGCGGATCAGGCCGATACCGAGATCGCACGCCTTATCCGGAGTTCGTGGATCTGCTGAACACGATTCACGTGCCCTCGGTTCGTTGACGCACAGCACCCTTAACGTCCTTTATCTTTTCCGGCGTCGCGCCATCCCTCATGCTTTCGAGTAGAGCGCCATGTCTTTATCCCACCAAATCCCGTCATCAACTCCCCAGGCCGGTCGGGAGACTCACAACCTTATCGACATAAACGAACTGGCCCGACGGCTTTCGCTGTCCAAGGGGACCCTCTACAACTGGGTATACCTGCGACGTATCCCATTTTTCAAAGCTGGGCGGTGCCTGCGGTTCGACTACGACGCCGTCTTCCAAACGCTCCGTCACGTTACACTCGAAGAGGCTGGCAAGAGGTAGAAGGAGCTATCAATGGCACTCTACCAACGCGGCCAAGTCTGGTACGCAGATTATTATGCGCAGGGGAAGCGGGTGCAGGAATGCACGGGCACTCGCAACAAACGTGAGGCTGAGAAATTCCTGGCCTTGCGGATCTCCGAGGTCGAACGACGGGTGTACGTTAAGCCCGTTGATGTTTCGCTCGCGGAGTTGTGGGAGCAGTATTTGGGGTATGCCAAGACGCACAAACGGTCTTGGGACCGGGACGTGCATATGTTTGGACATCTTCAACGATTCTTTGGGACCGCAAATCTGGCGGACATCAACCCACTTCGGGTTGAACGTTACCAGCAGGCGCGGATTCAAAAGGTCTGTCCGGCGACTGTCAATCGTGAAACGGCTCTGCTAAAGCATATGTTCAATGTGGCGGAACGGTGGCAATTGCATCACGGCGTAAATCCCGTCCGGTTGGTAAAGTTTCTACCGGAGAATAACCTCAAGTTCCAAACGGTCAGTGAAGCAGATGAGAAGAAGCTGCTCTCCTGTTCGGCTCCATACCTGCGCGACATGATTCTGTTTGCACTCAATACCGGGCTTCGGTCGGGTGAAATATTCAATCTGAAATGGGAGGACGTAGACCTTGAAAAACGACGACTCAATTTGATGGTTAGAAAAACACGACGCCTGCTTGACGTTCCGCTCAACGACACGGCTCACGACCTTCTGGAATCGCGACTGGGCATGAAGCATGGCCCGTTCGTCTTCTACAACCCGGCAACCGGAGATAGATTCTTCGATGTGAAGCTAGGGATGAAGGGGGCTCTTACGCGCGCGGGCTTATCCGGGATCACCTGGCATACTTTCCGGCATACGTTTGCTTCGCGGCTTACGCGCAACGGAGAGGACCTGGTGACCGTGAAGGAACTGCTGGGTCATTCCAACATCGTGACCACAATGCGGTACGCTCACTCAAACGACGAGACCAAGCGTCGGGCAGTGGGTAGACTGAGTACCAGTGACAAAGTAGTGACAATAGTACCCCGCAACTGGAAAACAGGCCTGACGGCATAGTGACACTAGCTGTAAATCGAAGGAATCAGGTAAGATAGAAATGGAGGAATGGCCGAGTGGTTTAAGGCGCCGGTCTTGAAAACCGTTGTACTCGAAAGGGTACCGGGGGTTCGAATCCCTCTTCCTCCGCCACTTCTCTCTGTTTCTCGCCTCGCCGTTCCAATACTCATGCCCATCGATCCAGTCACCGCGCCACCCGTCCATGTAGTCGCGGCCATCATCGAACGAGATGGTAAGATCCTGATCGGACAACGCAAAAACAAGGGCCGTCACGCTCTAAAGTGGGAATTTCCGGGTGGGAAGGTCGAAGCTGGGGAAGAGCGGGAGACTGCGCTGGCGCGGGAATTACAGGAAGAGCTGGCGATAACGGCGGAGATCGGCGAACAGATCGATCGCTACGAATTCCGCTACGGAAGCAATCCAGTCACAGCGCTTTGGTTCTACCGCGTGACTGTTTTTCAAGGGGAGCCGCAGAATCTCGACTTTCAGCAGATTCTTTGGATAGAGCCGGTGCGATTGCCGGAGTTCGACTTCCTGGAAGGCGACCTGGATTTCATCGACCGGTTTCTCGGGAACCGGAAAGCATAGGCGGGCTACTGCGCGGCTGGGGCCATCGCTAGAGACCGTGCATCCGACACCCGAGTCGCGACGCCTACCGTTACGTCCTGGGTGCTGCCTGCTGGCAGGTTCGCCGTCAGGATGAACGTCATTTGAAAGCTGGACCCGTTGGTTTGCAGAAGTCTCTCGACAGGTTGCGAAATGCCGCCCACCCGAATCTGCACCATGTCCGGTGTGACGGTAGATCCGTCCCGGACCAATCCATCTATCTGCATCAAGACTCGACCGCCCGCTTGTACCTGGGGAAGACCTTGGAAGGTTGTGCCTAATTCTGACACCATAGTTGCAATATGCGGCGGAGGCTGATCTACCTGTAAGAGTACCGGCGAGGGTCCCGCCCCAATCGAAGAGATCAACCGCACGGGAACTACCCCTGGCGCAATACTCGAGGGCACATCCACCTGCAACTGCGTGGGACCGGTACGGGTGAAATGGGCCGAAACTCCGCCGACCATCACAGTCCAGCCAGATAGCTCGTCGGTCAGCCCGGATACCTGCATCACTACCGTGCCGCCTGCGGGAACACCCGGCAGCCCTGTCACTAGATTTAGAATCGGCGCCTGCAGCGTGATCGGATTAGACCCGATCGGATGGATCTGAATCGCGGCTGGCAGTGTCACCAATTGCAATCCCGTCGCGATCGTTAGACCGACCGGTCCGGCCTTGGCCGATGCACTCACTCCGATGTTCAGCATCAATTGGCTGCTGCTGATTACCCACAGTTGACGAATCGTAATATCGCTCGAAGAGAATCCAGCCACCGTCTGACCGCTCTTGATCTGACTCGCCAGGAAACCTGTGTTGACGCCGTCGATTCGCACCAGCGCGTCTGTGCCTGCTGTGACATCTGCTCCCTGACTGACGACCACGGACGGTGGTTGCGGACCGCCATAGGTGTAGAACTGTGGAGTTGCATCCGTCGTAACCTGCCAAGATGTCTGCCCGCTGACCGACGCCGCTTCGACAGCAGCCCTCTGCGCTCCCTGCGCCGGAGGAGCTTTCGCCGTCAGCGATCCATCCGCATTCGCCTGCACCGACAACGCGTCCGCTCCATCGAACATCACGCGCGTAGCCGCATCCAGGTTCTTGCCTTGCACCAACACCGTCTGGTCGCCATTCCCACTATCGGAAACCGAGGATACCTTCGGCTGCTGTGTAGGAACCACGCTAAACGCAGAAGGCAGCACATAGAGACCGGCATCGGTATTCACCGCAAGTGCCACCGGCGTGGCCGTTTTCACAGCACCCGCATCCAGCAGGATCAGTAGGAAGTCCTGACCGAGATATTGTGTCCAATACTGCAAAGTGGATTGTGTGACCACCGCTGGAACACCCGAGCCAATTACGCTCAGACGCAGTCCTGGAGTCAGCCTTGAAGTTCCCGCAATCACCATGCCTGGACCGTTTAGCAGCAGCCAATTATGGAATCCCGGAACCACAGGCGCCGCGTGAGCGTAGATCGGTGTGGCCGTTGGCTCAACCAAGGTCGCGAAAGTCCTGAGGTTGTAGACACCTGGTCCCGACATCTTTGGTAGATCGAGGCTAATGGCTGTGGTCACCTCAGCCGCTTGCACTTTGATCTTCGATGCCTGTGTCCATTCCCGTGTCCCTGGGAAGAATCGAGTCTCGAAACCCAGCGTCGCCGTAAATGGATTTACCGGCTTGGAGCCATCCACCACCACCTGTGGTGCGATCGCATTCGGATAGGCCTCCCCCGATAGAGTGGGCGGCAATGGATGCGCGTACACGTAGTAATCGCCGGCTGGCAGCCCGTCGATTTGATACGTTCCATCCGGATTCGTCATGCCATGAATCGCCGTCGTACCATCGACAGACAACGCAACAACGCTAGCCAGATTGGCCGGATTCTTCGTCCCTGCCACGGTGATTGTGCCCGAGATGCTACCTACCGACGCCAGATAACCGTCAGCCGGGTACAGTGTCGAGATACCCGCGATATCGTCCGCGGCAAGCGGATTCACTTTATTCGCGGCTGAGGTGATCGCGGTCGACATGACAGCCGAAACGTTGGAATGCTGCAAGCCCAGTGTGTGCCCGAACTCATGCACCAGTGTCAGAAAGAAATCGTCGGAATAGCTCGCCTGACCATACGCCGAAAGATCGCTGCGCAGTTGCAACCGCGCCTTCAGTAACGGAGCAAAGGTTGGCGTCGGTTTATCAGCCGTCCCAGCCGCAGCAAGATAGCTCAAGTCGTCAACCGTTTGCGGCCAACTCAACGCCAGGATGCCCGGAGGCATATCGTCGTCGAACATCACCTCTACCGACGGCGTGGTCTTATTCGCCACCAGATCGGCAGACGTAGCAGGCGTCTTCGGCAAATCGATCATGCCGCCAAAGCGCAGACGCAAAGCCGAAGTCGGAACCGAATTCCAAGTCTCCGCCGCGCGCCGGATCTGGCTGATCAGGGACAGCAAACTATCGCCATCCACCAACTTGGAAGGACCCGCATTCGAGATGAAAAACGGCAGTGTCTTATCTTGAAAGGCACTCAAGTCGTACTTGAGTGGCACGTCGCGGTAGGGACCGGTTCGATGCGCGTAATAGCTCCAGTGATAGTGCCCGAACGCCAGCGACGAAGCCGCAACCAACAGCATAGCCGTCGCGCCCAAACGGCGTAAAGAACCCGGCAGGTTGCGGCCAAACTGCATTACTTGCCGCCTCCCAAAACCTGTTGGACCGTGCTACGCAGATCCACCAGCGATAGGCTGGTCGCCTCCGATGATCCGGTCGCACCCTGACCGTTGCGGGCCACCGGCTGTCCGCCTGCATCCATTACAACGGCGCCCGGTACGGTGGCCGATACACCCCGCGCCAATTGCGCATTTCCCGTCGCGTCCGTGACCACGTCAAAGGAACCCTGCGACAATCCGATCAACTGCGTCAGACCCGACTTACTGGTCCACAGAAACAGGACATACTCTTGCCCGGAACTCAGTTCCGGCGCTCCGGCTACCAACTGCCGCGTCCCGTGAAGTACTCCGCCCGGCACAGCGACGTCGCTGGTAGCCGTACCCTTCAGCGTCTCCAGGATTTGTAACTGATAGTGGGTGTAAATCTGTCCGTTTCGGTCCGCCGCGTACGACCCCGTTACCCGTGCTCGAACAATCGCGGTCGATTGCTGGATCATCTGGGTCATGCTCAACTGCACCAGCGTGGTCGCCCCGGCAGTTATCGCGACCAGCAGGCAGGCGATCGCCAGCAAGCTGGAACGACTGCAATCAAGCGCCCGGTCGAGATGTCGGCGTGAAAACATAATGCGTCACTAAATGACTTGCACCCGCCCAGCCATACTCTCCACCGCGTAATCGCAACAACAGAAAGGACTTGCATACAATTGCCCGGGCCTACCTGTGGAAGATGGACACAGCCTTGGGACAGCTGGACCCAGCCGCTACCCGTGGGCGGCGGACATCTTTCCCCAGTCGTCAGCCTCACCGAACCGGGTTCCCTCAAGCGATCCTTCGATGCTCCGGAGCATTCCGGTAAGCACGCCACCCGCCCCGACCTCGACCGTCCGCGTCACGCCGAGCTTGGCCAGCAACAGCACCGAATCGCACCACCGAACGGCATTCGGGACCTGTTGATACAGCCCCTCCCGCGCTTCAGCGCCAGTCCGCACCTCACGCGCCTGGAAATTGTTGATCAGCGGCACTCTCAAATCTCGAAACTCCATCGCGTCCAGATCGGCCTTCAGCCGCTCCTGCGCGGGCTTCATCAGAGGGCAGTGGAAGGGCGCACTGACCGGCAACGAAATCGCTCTTTTGGCACCGGCGGCCTTGGCCAATTCCATTGCTCGACCCACCGCACCGGCATTCCCCGCAATTACGACTTGATCGGGGGAATTCAGATTGGCAGCCGTCACCACTTCGCCCTGCGCCGCCTCGGCCAAGATGGACTCCAGCTTATCCGCCGGCAGCTTCAACAACGCCGCCATGGCACCCACACCCGCAGGCACGGCTTCCTGCATATACTGGCCACGCTTGCGAACCACCCGAACCGCGTCCGTCAAAGTGATGCACCCCGCTGCCACCAGCGCTGAGTATTCGCCCAAACTGTGGCCCGCCACATAGTCCGGACGAATGCCTTTGGCCGCCAACACCGCCAAGGCCGCGATCGAAACCGTCACCAAGGCGGGTTGGGTATTCTCGGTCAACTTCAACTGGTCCTCAGGACCCTCAAAACACAGTTGGGAAATCTTGAACCCTAGGGCGTCATCGGCTTCTTCAAAAACTCGAGCGGCCTCTGGATACGCCGCCGCAAGCGTCGCGCCCATACCGGCGAACTGCGAACCCTGCCCTGGAAAGAGAAAAGCGATTTTTGACATGCATCTCTCATTTTACTGTGATTCTCTAGTGCTTGATCCCAAACGGATGCCCGTTTGCATCAGGAACTCGAAAGCTGGGCCGGAGCGCACCCTGTTAGGGAAGGCGGGATCCGATCCCGCACCCGGTTCACAACCGGCACGTCCGCAGAAGAAGTAGTCCGTGTCCAACTCGAAAGCTCAGTTCGGACCGCACCCTGTTATAGTAGAAATGTGAAACGGAAACGCGCCACATCCTCGGATGCTGAAACTCAGGAAATTGTTGTGCCCCAGGCCTTGCTCGCGCAAGCCAAAGCCTCGCTATCCTCCGACCGGGTCGTGAAGCCCGCCCGCTGCGTAGTCTGCAGTGGCGACTGCGCCCCAGGATCGTCGGAAGGCTTGTGCTGGGTATGCCGCCGCCTGAAGACGAGCGCCTGGCGCGACGCCGATTCCCAAATGCCCGCGCAAGAATAGCGAAACAGTGCTGATAACTCGTTCCGGCCAGAACCGCGAACGGCAGTGAACGACCTAAGCTTCCTCAAATCTCAGGATAAAACTCAAAGAACGCATCGAGCGATTGTTCCAGCTGCTCGCGAATCTGCTGTTCCCCGCCCTCGATCAAGTGCATCGTCACTTGAGCTGTCTTCCCGCTCTTGAGCTTGATCTCCGCTGATCCGACGTCTTCCAACTCATCTGCGGGCAGCAGCCGCATTCCATACACAAGAGCAAGTTTAGCCATAGAGCTTCAATTGTACAGGGTGGTCACGTCGGATCGCGGTAAACTCGCATCCACAAAAAACGATACTAAGGTGCCCTACGAACGCATCTGTGTTAAATCCTGTTGGGGAACTCGCAATTTGATATTATTTTGCGTATTCTTAACACCGGGGCAGCTACTTGGGGAGACTACAGCCTCTTCCTACCGTAACCCGCTATCGCAAGTCCAACGTCTTAGCTTCGTAACTAGAATTTCAAGTGAGGAACGCGTGAGTCAATCCAAGGCTTTTACCGGTTTCACCAGACGAAATCTGTTGGCGATGTCCGTAGCTCCTCTACTGGCACCTACATTTGCCAAAGCGGGAATCGCAAGCCTACAGGCCGACGAGGTTCATCGCTTCCAGCACGATCACATCCTCGGCACTTCACTGGACCTAATGGTGACCGGCGTTTCAGAAGCAACGGCGGAAGCCGCAGAGCACGCCGCGCTCTCGACGGTCGAGCGCCTGCGTCAAATCCTCAGCACCTACGATCCCGCAAGCGAGATTAGCCGTCTCGGCGTCACCGGTGCTGCACAGCGCTCCTCCGAACTCGATCACGTCCTTGCTGCCTACCGGAGCTGGAATACCCGCACGCATGGATCGCTGCAAGCGGAGATCAACGGCAAAATAAACGTGGACGCGTTGGGAAAGGCCTTCATCATCGATCAGGCAACGGCGGCCGCCCACGCAGCCGCACCGAACGCGACCAGTCTGATGCTCGACATCGGCGGCGACATCAAGATGGTCGGCAACTCGGCCTTCGCATTGGGCATCGCCGATCCGGCCAGCCCCTGGGATAACGGCACGCCGCTCACACACATCCACCTCGCCGATCAGGCGGTTGCCACCAGCGGAACCTATGCGCGCGGCCCACACATTATCGATCCCCGCAACGGCCATCCTGCCGCCGGAGCTTTTGCCGTTACCGTAGTCGCAGCAGATTGCATGACCGCCAACGCACTCGCCACGGCGCTGTGCGTCCTGCCGCCGGAACAGGGCCTGCAACTGGTCGAAAACACCCACGGTGCGGAAGCGATTCTGATCGATCGTAACGGAGCGCAACACCGAACTTCTGGCTTCGCGGCGCTCGAATCACCCGCACCTCGCATCGCACCAGTCTACTGGTCCGGTTGGCCGAACGGTTTTCAAGTGTCCATTCAATTGACTCTCAAAACCCCGGCGGCACCAACCGGCGGAGGACCCGGAGGTGGCGGTGGACGTGGTCCTGGAGGTTTTGGCGGACGCGGCGGTGGCTTCGGCGACCGCAACCGCCGCCCGTATGTTGCCGTCTGGGCTGAAGACGCCAATGGCAAGGTCGTCCGTAATATCGCTGTGTGGGCCTCCAAGCCGCGCTACCTGGAAGAGTTGCGAACCTGGTGGCAACACAACAGCGGTTCCAATGCGCTGTATCAGATGGCCAGAGCCACCCGCGCACCAGGCGAATATAACGTCCTCTGGAACGGCATGACGGACGCAGGCCAAGCCGCACCCACCGGGACCTATAAGCTCTGGGTAGAGACCGCACGCGAACACGGCGGCCACTATCAGGAAAGCGCGATGATCGATTGTAGCGACAAGCCCTCCAGCGTGACGTTGCGCGAATCCCCGGAATTTGACGCCGTCAAGGTAGACTTCGGACCGGCAGGTGCAGTTGCGTGAGTACTCCGACCAGTGAAGTCGTAAATCAGAAAGCAACTGCCCGCATGCCTCGCGGCGAGGCGACGCCGTGGGCGAACTTCAAACGCGGGGCGCTCAAGTGGTCCCGGACCCTGCACATCTATCTCTCGCTGTCGGCCTTCGCGATGCTGTTGTTCTTCGCCGTCACCGGCGTCATGCTCACGCACGACAACTTCGGCATGGGCTTGCCCATAACCACGACAGCCGAGCACAAACTCGCTGCCTCCATCACGCGCTCGCACGACCAGAAGGCGGTTGTCGAGGCGGTCCGTTCCGCGTTCGGCATCACGCTCCCGATGACCCAATTCACCGACGACGCGGACCAGATGGAAGTCTCTTTCGCGGGACCCTCGAAGCACACGCAAGTTGTAATTCACCGCGACACAGGCGTGGCCGAAGGCAGCTTCGAAAATCGAGGCTTGGTGGGTATTCTGGCCGACCTGCACAAGGGTGCTGAAACCGGCTGGGCCTGGCGTGCGGTGCTCGACATAGTGTCAGTCTGGATCGCACTTAGTTCGATCACCGGCTTCATCATGCTACTAGCGTTGCCCAAACGCCGCCAGCTGGGCCTGATCATAACGGTAATAGGCACGCTGATCACGCTAGCCGCCTACGTGGTCTACGTCCCCCGCTAGGCGTGGCGCACGCACTCTTTGCGTGCCGCGTCGAGACTCGTCTCGACGCCTATTGCTGCTTCTTGGGAACCTTCGCCCGTCGCTGCTCCTCGGCCCGTATCCGTCGCAGCCGCGCCAAGATTTCCGGTTTCTCAGAAGCAAGGATGGCCCGATTCTTTTCCCAGAATGGATACGCACGAAGGGTCAGGTATCGGTCTTCAAGATAGTAGTACTTGGGGTCCTCAAGTAAAACATCATTAGGCTTCCGCACATAGGCGGAGATCATATAACGATGATCACCATAATGGGCTTCGCCGGGTCCCCATTCAAAGTCGGCCGTCAAGAATATCGGCGAATCAGAAATCGATGCATCCGACCACAACGCATGTTCACTCTGGTTCGAAATCGACATTTCGCCTGGAAGCAGGTTCTGTAGAACCTGACCTTTTCCTGGACGAAGCAGCGCAAAATGAATGGAATACCCACTGCCTCCCATGTTGGCCACGGAGAAGAAAAGGGCAGGTGGTTCGTTGGGGAATAGCACCAAGGATATGTCGGGATTGTTTTCAAATGTTTCCGGTGCCGTGTAGCACTGCCGCACCGGAGGTCCCTCAATGCACACCGTAGCCGGACCCTTGGGTTGCGCCTCGTCGCCCATCCCCGGATCGAGAATCGTGACCTCTCGCCCCAAATACTTAGGGGGCTGCTTGCCCGCGTCGCGCGTCACCTGCCCCGACCCATTGAGGGCGCAACACAGCAAGACGACAATTAAGCTGAATCGACACACTCCGATCGCACGAACTGCCATGCCTCAACAGTACTGCGAATCGGACGCCTCTTCAATACTCTTTGCGTGAGAGTCTATCGCGAAGGACGAGGGCAACGAACCGTGCGAAGGTACCGGTGCGCTCTCCAAGCCTCAAACAAACGAAGGCAAAAATGTTTTAAAGCCATACCCGGCCAATATGGCAAATGCGCAGCCGGGTGTCAACGCCCCCAGGAAGTCCAACAACATACTGGCCTACGAAATGCGTCGGCAGAGGCGCTCAAGAACTTCCGTTAGCTCCGGCTTGAGCACACGGCCCGACGCGACAGCAAGAACCAGGTCGACCAACTCAGTCTCATCGAACTTCGGTTCCCAGTCATTCATTAACAAGAAGGTAATCGCGGCGTTGGCTCCAACCCGCTTGTTGCCATCAAGGAACGGATGGTTCTGGCAGAGATGAAACAAGTAAGCGGCGGCCATCGCAGGAATAGAACCGTGCAAATATTCACCGCCGAAAGTCGCCTGGGGCATCGCAACTGCCGAGGCAAGACCGCTAGCATCGCGCAAACCAGATGCGCCTCCGTAGCGATCGATTTGCTGATCGTGGATCTCCAATACTTCGTCGAGCGAAAGAAATAGCGGTTCCATCAACGCAGTCGCCGATGACTACTTGGCCAACTCTTGAAACGCCTTACCGTATTGCCGATGAACCCTATCTTGAGCTGCCTCAAATTTTTTGCGGCGGGCGCTAGCCTTCGCCGGAGCGATGATCAACTGCTTCCCGTCCGTGCTGACATCCAGTGGAGTGTCTGGATCGATATTCAGCAGATCCAAAATTGGCCGGTCAATAACCAAGGCCAGACTGTTTCCGTGTTTTGTGAGCTTCTTCACCATCGGCGACTCCGTATATCCAATGTATCACCACGAAGCCCCCGATCTTCGTACCCTACTTGACGCTCTTCATCCACTTCAGAATCGGACCCGTGACACTCGTATCCGTCGTACCAGGAGACAAAACTTCTGAAATGTGGCTGTGATCCTTCAGGAAAAGGTACGTCGGGCAGTGCCCTGCCTTGCATAGTTCGGACTTGAGCGTCTCGACGAAATTGGTTACATTCGGCGGATCGAGTTCGGCCACCGATACCATCAAAGAGATCTTGGTCTTGATCAGACCGGGCAGGTTAGAGCGAGCCAGCAGCGTGGCAGCGTCTGGTTGCGGCGCGCCACCTCGACCTCCGCCCTTCGCGTTGCCGCCTCCAGGTCCGCCTTTGGGCGCGCCACCCGGAGCACCGCCCTTACCCTTGCCGTTCGCAGCCGCAGCCGGTGATCCGTCCGCCGAATTACAGCTTCCGCCATTACCCGACGGAGGCGTCGCAGGCAGAATACTGAACCCCGGTGCCGACATGAAGATCGCACCTTTTAAGCCAACGCCCTTCGGACCGTAGAACTCGGGATGCGCAACGTACGTGCTGGCCGGACCATTGCCCGCCGACGGCGAAATATGGACCATGAAGGCCAGCGGCGAGGTGGTTCTCAAGGGAGTCCATTTCCCCTCTAGCACGGGCAAATCGGGAGGCGAACTGATCCTCGGCTTCGGCGGCAATGGCTGGAACGGCCAGGATGTGGCGGAATATCTTCACGAACTGTACCCCGAGGCCGACGTGGT
>JBDTUY010000024.1:0-19418 GCA_040007495.1 Acidobacteriota bacterium
GACAACTGTCTTAAACCGATCACGCTCATGAGGAACAGCTCACGCGGAACCAGAGGCTAACCAGAGAGGTCCCGCCAGTGCGCGCGCATGGTGTTCATTCTCGCACTGAAGACTGTTGGTGATCGCTTCGTGCCGATACTTGATAGGGTTGGTTAGATGAGACTGCTGGTGGGGTTGTTCGTGATGGTCGGTATGGGTCTGGGGCAGGGCTGTCGTTGGAGGCGCTGACGATTTACGCCGATCAATTGGTCTGTAGCGACCCGATTCGGAGCTGCTCAGCTATTGGTCACGTAGTGGTTGAAGTCGGCAAGGAGCGGTTCAAGGGGACCAGGCTCGATGTGGATTTGGTGGGCCGGAAGTACGCCTTGACGGGTGACGCACCGATATCCGGGAAGTTCTGAGGAAATCTTAAACCGCTCCCTTTGGTCACGGCTCAGTATGTACGCGATCCTCCAACGACGCCGTAACAGAGCCGCCTTGCCCGCAAACGGGCGACCATAGGGAGGGCAATAATATACTTGACTGACATCGCTTGTTCTGGTAAAGTTCTTGTATGGACGCCCCCAAGACCTTACAGGAAGCAATCATCTACTTCGCGGACGTTGAGAACTGCCGCCAGTACATGGTCAATCTCCGCTGGTCCGACGGTGTAGTTCGGTGCCCCCATTGCGATTCTGAGAACGTCGACTGGCTCCCCAACGCCAAGTTGTACAAGTGCTATGAGAAGCACGCGAAACAGAAGTTCTCCCTGAAGGTTGGAACCATCTTTGAAGAATCTCCGATCTCGTTAGAGAAGTGGCTGCCTTGCGTTTGGCTCATCACCAACGCCAAGAACGGTATCTCGTCCTGGGAGCTTCACCGCTCACTGGGTGTGACACAGAAGACTGCGTGGTTCATGCTTCATCGGGTTCGCCTTGCGATGCAGGACCCCAACGCGCCGAAGCTGGCCGGTGAAGTTGAAGCCGACGAAAGCTACTTCGGTGGCAAGGCTGAGTTCATGCACTTGGACAAGCGCACCCGCATGAAGATGGCTGGCAAACTGGATCGCGGCGGTTACGGCAAGGCGATTGTTATGGGCTTGCTCGACCGCAACACCAAACAGGCTCGTGTGAAGGTCGTAAAGACCACTCGCAAGACCGAACTGCGTGGAACCATTCAGGAGCACGTTGAAGCTGGTTCGACCATTTACAGCGACGCACTGAAGTCGTATCGAGGTCTGCCGTTGGATGGATTCGCGCATGAGTTCATCGACCATGCCGAGGCTTACGTAGAAGGCGCAGTTCACACCAACGGGCTAGAGAACTTTTGGAGCTTGATGAAGCGATCCCTGAAGGGAACCTATGTTTCTGTGGAGCCGTTCCACTTGCAAGCTTATGCCGATGAACAGGCGTTTCGTTTTAACAACCGGAAGGACATGAACGACGCAGACCGCTTTGCACAAGCGATGCGTCAGATTGTAGGCAAGCGCATTACCTACGCCGAACTGACCGGGAAGGAGGCGGAAACGCCACTCGGTTAAGGGAAGGCTACCGCGTGGGCCTAAGAAGCCCGCTTAGCGGCTTTCGGCTTGGGGCCGCGCTTGTTGGGATTCGCGTCGGCCTGTTTCTTATACTCTACTTCGCGCCGTTGCAGTTCCGTCTTCGATACAGACATTATCGACCGCATGCCTGCGTTGAAGCGGCTCCAAGCTTCCGTTCCTTCGATCATCTCGGATGCTGCCTTCATTCGATCACCTTGTCCTCAGTCACTATCCTAGCTCTTTGCTCGATCTTAAGTAGTCGCGCGACCTTATTTAGCTTGTCGATTGATCGCTGCATAGCTGGCAACTCATCCTCGTATACGTGAGTGCGAGAGCCAAGGCCATCCGCGATACTTAATCCTTTTACTGCAAGTTTCATAACCTTTCTGTGGTGCGCTTCTAGCTCTGCAATCGGACCCCAAATTTTACGTACAAGACGAGTACTCAAAGGAAGTGAAAAATTGTACATAATGCGGGATGGCTCATCTGCATGAATTTCAGAGAAAGCATCGAGGCAGTCATCGGGCTGGATCGATGCGTATGCCAACATATCAGCGGCTTGGAGTGGGATCTCCGGTATTACCCCAGGGGCAGGGCTGCTAAATCCAAATCCCTGAATCCTGAACTCATGCCCAGCAGCTTCATTGAGAACAGTTAAGCGCGAGGCTAGCTGAGCACTGTTTGCGTGCCCGTGCTCAAAGGTCCAGGTAACATTCCAATCAATGCTATCTTCTCGAAGCTGGTCTCCAATCATCATCACCGCCGAAGCTGCGCAAATAGTGTAAGCAGTGCCTATTTGGCTTCTAAATCTGGTCGAGGTTCCGGCTTCAAAGCTCTTGGCATCCAGTGTTACATCAGCCGATATAGCTATGTTTCTGCGAAGAATGGTCGCCAGATGCCGGACAATAGTGAGCCTTTCACTCATAGTTAGGTGCTGATAGACAGGCGATCTATCAGAGACAAACTCGGCCATGTGCAGGTAGGGTATTCCTACTAGTCTGAATGCGGCGCGCCATTGGTCTCCGACGGCTTGCCATTGATCTTCGCGACCAACGAAACCGCTAACCGAGACTAAGTTGTCGCTCTTGCTTTCGTCGAAATATGCTTGGAGCACAGCGCGCCATCTAGGCCGACGAATGGACAGGTTTAAGGCGTTGTTCGGCATCGTGATACACTGATAGCGTTCACCGAACGATACACTGAAAGCCGCCAAGCATTCACAGTGTCTAACCGCTCACTTAAAACAATTCCAACTCTGCCTGTAAGGTAGAGTGTATCATCGCACACGTGCGATCTTGCAGCCCTTCAGTTCCCACGCGCGTCTTTCTGTTTCGACTCCGCACCGCAAACTGGGGACTGAGCTAGCCTAGGGCTAGACCGGCCTGTCAGCCAAGTATGTTATTGCCATAGGGAGCGGTTGCCACTCTTCCCCACTACACCCAGACCCGCTAAACTGAAAGTTCCCCATGAAACTCAACAGCTACACCATCACCCAGGGGCCGAATCGCGCCCCCGCACGCGCCATGTTGAAGGCGATTGGCTTCACCGACGAGGATCTGAAGAAGCCGATCATCGGCGTAGCCAACACCTGGATCGAAACCATGCCGTGCAACTTCAAACTTCGCGAATTGGCGGAGCATGTGAAGAAGGGCATTCGCGAAGCGGGCGGCACGCCGATGGAATTCAACACCATCGCGATCAGCGACGGCGTGACCATGGGTACCGAAGGCATGAAGACCTCGCTGCTGAGCCGCGATCTGATTGCCGATTCGATTGAGCTGGTCGCGCGCGGTCATATGTTCGACGGCATTGTGGCGCTGGTGGCGTGCGATAAGACGATACCTGGCGCGGCGATGGCGCTGTTGCGGCTGAATACGCCGGGTGTGGTGCTGTACGGCGGAACGATCATGCCGGGCCACCATAATGGCAAGGATCTAACGGTGCAGGACGTATTTGAAGCCGTTGGCGCGCACGCGGCTAAGAAGATTTCTGATGCGGAATTCCTGGCGATCGAGAATGCGGCTTGCCCGGGTGCCGGGTCGTGCGGGGGCCAGTTTACCGCCAACACGATGGGCACGGTGATGGAGATTATCGGCTTGGCTCCGATGAACACGGCGGCGGTTCCGCAGGTGGACCCGCGCAAAGAAGCGGTCGCCGCTCGCTGCGGACGTATTGTTGTGGACGCAGTGCTGAACAACCGCCGCCCCCGCGATCTCGCGACGCGTGAAGCGTTTGAAAACGCCATTGCCTCGGTCGCGGCGACCGGCGGCTCGACTAACGCCGTACTGCATTTATTGGCCATGGCGCATGAAGCGGGCGTGGACCTCAAAATCGAAGACTTCCAGACCATCAGCGACCGCACGCCGCTACTGGTCGACCTGAAACCTGCGGGGCGTTTTGTTGCCGTGGATGTCGACAAGGCGGGCGGCATCCCGGTGATCTCGAAGCGCCTGCTGGACGGCGGCTACGTGCACGGCGGCGCGATGACGGTCACAGGCCGTACCTTCGCGGAGGAAGCGAATGAAGCCAAGGAAACACCCGGGCAGGAAGTGATTCGTCCGCTATCAAATCCGATCAAGGCGCACGGCGGCTTGGCGATCCTGAAGGGCAACCTCGCACCCGAGGGTTGCGTGATCAAGACCACCGGTATTGAGAACAAGACCCGTCGTGGTCCAGCGCGCGTGTTCAATCGTGAGGAAGACGCAATGGAAGCCGTCACCGGCGGCAAGATCGTTTCAGGCGACGTGGTTGTGGTCCGCTACGAAGGTCCCAAGGGCGGCCCTGGC
Organism: Acidobacteriota bacterium; assembly: GCA_040007495.1. Taxonomy (GTDB): domain Bacteria; phylum Acidobacteriota; class Terriglobia; order Bryobacterales; family Bryobacteraceae; genus Palsa-187. The sequence goes on from JBDTUY010000024.1 coordinate 4,306, forward strand.
ATGCGTGAGATGCTGGGCGTCACCAGCGCGATTGTCGGCGCAGGCTTGGCCGATTCGGTAGGTTTGGTGACCGACGGCAGGTTCAGCGGCGCGACCCGCGGTTTCATGGTCGGCCACGTGGCTCCCGAAGCGCAGGCGGGCGGAGTGATGGCGGTGATCATGGAAGGCGACACCATCGCGATCGACATCGACAAGTGCACCATCGCGCTGGAAGTGCCAGAACCCGAAATCGCTGCAAGGCTGGCAAAATGGACGCCTCCGGCAGAGAAATACCCGACGGGTGTGTTCAAGAAGTACGTGCAACTGGTCGGGTCAGCCGCGAAGGGCGCCGTTACTTGTTGAAAACACATAAGCGGTACTTCCTTAATTAAGGGGAAGCGCCATATCCTTTAAGAAGCCAGCCCCTTATTAAAGGTTCGTGCAATTAGCCACGGAACCCCCAGCGCTTGACTTTCGCGACCCCGGTGGATTACCGTAACGATTCGACCGTGTGACGCGCCCGGTTTGCGCGTTCGCTGCGGTGGGCCTGAGTCTAAACGAGTGGAAGAACCTTTGAAACCCACTTTGGAAAGTACCTTGGAAAGCACGCTGGAAAGTGTCGATCTTGCCGAGGAGCAAGCGGTTCGCGAAGCTCAGGCGATGGGTTTCGATGAAGACGCCCAGCATGAGATCGGCATTTCTTTGCGGGAATGCATGGTGAATGCCGTAGTCCACGGCAATCGTTATAACGCCCGTAAAAAGGTGCATCTTGGGTTGTCGCGGACTCCGCAGGGTCTTGAAATTTTGGTGGGCGACGAAGGCGATGGGTTTGAAGTCAAAGAGGTTCCGGACCCCTTGGCCCAAGAAAACATCTTGCGTCAGTCCGGCCGGGGTGTGATGATGATTCGTGCCTTCATGGACGAATTTGAAGTTTCGCAGCGTGCGCCTTGTGGCACACAGATTAGAATGGTGAAGTACCTGGCAGAACAGCAGCAAAACACGGGAAGCGCCGACGGCAACGGCGCGACGGATTGTGTACGTAAAGAGGAGGCTTCGGTGAGTGTCAAAATCAGCACCCGGCAAGTGGGTGACGTAACAGTTGTGGACGCGGCAGGCCGGATCACGCTGGGCGACGGTGCCAGTACATTCCGCGATGCCATTAAGGATCTGCTAGCAGGCGGACAGAAGAAACTTCTGCTAAACTTGGCCGAGGTCAGCTATATTGATAGCTCCGGCATTGGCGAACTGGTTTCTGGCTTTACGACTGTCACGAACCAGAGTGGCCAGGTGAAGTTGTTGAACCTGACCAAGCGCGTGCAGGATTTGTTGCAGATCACCAAGCTGTATACCGTTTTCGATGTCTTTGAAGACGAAGCAACAGCGGTTCGCAGCTATAAGTAGTTCATACGAGATTCCGGCAAACCACCGCCGGTTTGGGGCAGTAGGGGTCTAAGTCAAAAAGGGCAACCGTCGCTGGTTGCCCTTTTTTATTTTGGTTTGTGTTCTTAAGGTCGCCAACAGCCCTTTTCTTGATGTGGCGCGCGACTTAATCGAGCAGAGGACTTTCGGGTCCGCAACGAATCGCCCCAAGTGGATCAGCGTGCCATGCCCGCTGTCCATTTTCCGCGACCGATCTCGCACAACCAATCGTATCGGCGATGCGCCCACGGGCGGCGTTATACTAACGGCAGGCACCTCATGGCCAAAGACTATATTGAAAAACGCGAAGGAGGCTACTACGTCAAAGACACCCGAGTATCCCTGGACTCTGTAGTCTGCTCCTACCTGCGCGGCGAATCCCCAGAAGGCATCGCCGAGTCTTTCCCAGCTCTCAACCTTGAACAAATCTTCGGTGCTCTGGCCTTTTACACCGCCAACCAGCAAACCATCGACCAATACCTCAACCAAGAGCACGCCGAGTTTGAAGTAACGCGCCAACAGTCGCAGCGCACCAATCCCGCCTTCTACGCAAGACTAGCCGAAGCCCGCCAAAAGGTCCGCGCTCAGTAAAATGCGGCCCCGATTTCAGGCCGATGCGGACCTGAATCACAAAATAGTGGTCGGCCTCCGCCGCCGCGAACGGTCCATCGACATCCTGAGCGCATCCGAAGTAGGACGATTTGTTGAGCTACAATCCAGCTCAGGATTGATCATAATCCCGCAGAGACTGGACATCGGCTCAGCAATTGAGGATCTGCTGTTGATATGGTCGACAACCGTGGCCAGCGAATGGGAATACCAGCGGTTCCACGGCCAGTAATGCCGCCTTGTCAATTAGATCCCAAAACACCCTGCTCGCGCTACGCTGGTTAGGTATGTCTGATCGCCTCACCGAACTCCATCGCCGCCACGCTCTTGCCGAAGCCGGAGGTGGCGACGCGCGCAATGCCAAGCAGCACGCTGAAGGCAAGCTGTCGGCCCGCGAAAGATTGGACTTGTTGCTCGATGAGGGCAGCTTTGTCGAAACCGACAAACTGGTTCGCCATCGCTCGCATGAATTTGGAATGGAGTCGCAGATCACCGAGGGCGACGGCTTCATCACCGGTTACGGTCTGATTCACGGGCGTCCAGCATATGTGTTTGCGCAGGATTTTACGGTGTTGGGTGGATCGCTCTCAGAGACCAACGCAAAGAAGATCGTCAAGATTATGGATCTGGCGATGAAGACTGGCGCGCCTGTGATCGGTTTGAACGATTCCGGCGGCGCGCGCATTCAGGAAGGCGTGTTGTCGCTCGCAGGCTATGCCGACATCTTTTTGAGAAACACCCTAGCAAGCGGGGTAATTCCTCAGATCTCCGCGATCATGGGCCCGTGCGCCGGCGGAGCCGTCTATTCGCCTGCGCTCACCGACTTCAACTTCATGGTCGAAGGCTCCAGCTACATGTTCGTCACGGGACCCGACGTCATCAAGACTGTGACGCACGAAGACGTCACGAAAGAAGAACTGGGAGGGGCGTCCACGCATAATTCCAAGTCAGGCGTGGCGCACTTCATGGCGCACAACGACCAGGAGTGCCTGCAATACATCCGCGAGTTAATGAGTTACCTGCCGCAGAACAATCGCGACGGTGCTCCGCGCGCCGATGCGACCGATTCACCCGATCGCGAAGACGTGGCGCTCGATTCCATCGTGCCTGCTGCTTCCAACATCCCCTACGACATCAAAGATGTGATCCAGCGCGTAGTCGATCACGGCAAATTCCTCGAAGTGCATGAGCACTGGGCCAAGAATATCGTGGTCGGTTTCGCGCGCATGGATGGCCGTTCGATTGGAATCGTCGCGAATCAGCCCGCGCATCTGGCCGGCTGCCTCGACATCGATTCGTCGGTGAAGGGCGCGCGCTTCGTCCGGTTCTGCGATGCCTTCAACATCCCGATCGTGACGTTTGAAGACGTCCCCGGTTTCCTGCCCGGCACCGCACAAGAGTGGGGAGGTATCATTCGCCACGGCGCGAAACTGCTGTACGCGTACGCCGAGGCTACCGTGCCGAAGATCACCGTCATCACGCGCAAAGCTTACGGCGGAGCCTACTGCGTGATGGGATCCAAACATCTGCGAACCGACGTGAACCTCGCGTGGCCGAATGCCGAGATCGCAGTGATGGGAGCCGAGGGCGCGGTGAACATCATCTATCGCCGCGAGATCGCCGCAGCAGGTACACCAGAACAGCAAGCCGCAGCACGCGCAGCCAAGATCGAAGAGTTTCGAGACCGCTTCGCAAGCCCCTTCATCGCAGCCGAGCACGGGTTCATAGATGACGTGATCGAGCCGCGACAAACCCGCCGCTACGTGATCCGCGCGCTGCGATTGTTAGAGACAAAGGTCGACACAATGCCGCGCAAGAAGCATGGCAACATCCCGCTGTAGGCGGTTGTGCCTGCGCTACGAGAGGAACATATGGCACAAGTGGGCGTATTAGATGAAAAGAAATACGGCCGATTGTTGGGCAAGCATCGCCCTCGCATGATCCAAAGCGATGAAGAGTTCGAGCGGCTGTCAGCGGAACTCGAAGCTCTCGACGTTGCCGAGGAGAAACGGGAACTGGACGCGGAAGAGTGCGAATTGCAGGCCTTGCTTGCCCATCTCTGCACTGAGTATGAAGACCGAACGGTTGAGCCTCCGGCGTCAACTCCGCTTGAAGTTTTGAAGTTTCTCATGGCGCAAATGAATTGCAGCCAGTGGATCTTCTCGACGTGTTCGATTCCTGTGCTGTGGCTTCTCAGGTGTTGAACGGAAAACGAGAGATCAGTAAAACGCACGCACGTCGACTGGCGGAGTGGTTTCGCCTATCGGTTGAGGCTTTTATCTAAGCTGGTAGCTTTACGCAGAACCCAGCTTCTCGAAGAATCGCTTGATCATCATCTTCGCCGTGCCGTCAATCAAACGTTGGCCCACGGCCGCGATCGTGCCGCCGACCTGCACGTCGCCTTCGTAGCTGACCTCGCTACCGGTGCCTACTGCGGTGAATTTCAGGAGACCCTCGCCCTTCATGAAGCCCAGCTTGCCGGAACCATCTACTGTTAACCGAAAACTATCGGGCGGCGATTGCTCCGTGATGCGGACCTTGCCGTCGAACGCGCCCGAGAGGCTCGCCATGGCGAGCTTCATCTTCATCTTGTATTCGTCTTCGCCAATCTTTTCGAGCGTGTCGCAGCCGGGCATGCAAGCGGCCAGAACCGTTGGGTCCTGCATGCGCTTATAGGCTTCCTCCGGCGGAAGTGCCAGTTGGTAGGTTCCCGAAATCTTCACGCGATGTTTCCGATGGCGGCCTTGATGGCCTTGGCTGCGTAGACCGCCGCCAGGTGCACGCGATACTCAGCCGAGGCGTGTAGATCTGAGTTCGCGTCCACGCCCTGGGCCACCAATTTGGCCGCCGCTTGAATGTCTGCCTCCGAACCAGCCGAGCCTTCCAGAGCCTTCTCCGCAGCGGTCGCACGATAGGCGCGATTCGACAATCCGGTTACGCCGATACGCGCGAAGCTCACTTTGCCTGCCGATTTACGCACGCGGACGGCGATTCCGACGATGGCGAATCCACTGGCCGGTTGCAGCAGCTTTTGGTAATTGACGCCGGTTCCCGATTCTTCGATGGGAACAATCACTTCGCGAACCAGTTCGCCCGGTTCCAGTGCGGTGGTGAAAGTGTCGACAAAAAACTCGTCGGCAGAAACGGTCCGCTCTCCGGAACTCGACTTCAGCACGATCTGTGCTTCCAACGCCTGCAAGGCTGCTGGATAGTCCGCCGACGGATCGGCATGCGCGACGCTGCCGCCAAGCGTACCCGAGTTGCGTACCTGCACGTCACCGATATGCGAAGCGGTCTCAGCCAGCAGAGGGCATTTACTCCTCAACACGCCCGCGATTTCCACTTCATGATGGGTGGTGGTAGCGCCGACGTGGATCGCTGGGCCGGACTCACGCACATAGTTCAGCGCCTGGATGCGGCCCACATCCACCAGATGTTCCGGCGCGGCCAAGCGGAGCTTCATCATCGGAACCAGGCTCATGCCGCCGGACAATGGCTTCGCCCCCTCGGCCAACAACCCCAACGCTTCATCTAACGTCTTCGGAGCGGAGTATTCAAATGCTTGCGGAATCATGCGGTTTTCCCCAATTCTGAGGCATTGATCAGTTTCCAGATCTTCTCCGGCGTCATCGGCATATCGATGTGACGAACGCCTAGCTGTGACAGCGCGTCGACCACCGAATTTACGACTGCCGGCGATGCGCCGATGGTTCCGGCTTCGCCCACACCCTTCACGCCCAAAGGATTCACCGGGCTGGGCGTAATTGTGTGTGCACTCTCGATCCACGGCATCATGGGTGCGCGCGGCATTGCGTAATCCATGAACTCGCCTGTGATCAACTGCGCGTTGTCATCGTAGACGGCCTGTTCCCACAACGCCTGACCCAGGCCCTGCGCCACGCCGCCGTGCACCTGACCGTCGACGATTAGTGGATTGAGAATATTTCCACAGTCGTCGACCGCGAGATAACGTGTGATTGCGATCGCTCCGGTTTCGCGGTCGATCTCAGTAACTACAATGTGAGCACCGAACGGAAATGTGAAGTTGGGCGGCTCCCAGAAATAGGTGGCTATCAAGCCAGGCTCGGTGTTGGGCGGTAGCTTCATAGCCCGGTACGTCGCGCCCGCGACTTGCTTGAACGAGACTGAGTTGCCAGTCTTATTGCAGGTGCACTGACCGCCGGAGAACGTGACTTCTTCCGAATCCAGCATCACGCAGCCGAACTTCTTGACCTTTTCTATGATTTCCTGCAGTGCAAAATACAGAGCGGTTCCGCCGACGGCCGTGGCGCGGCTGCCGAACGTGCCGATGCCGTACTGCACGATCGACGTATCTCCGTGCAGCACGATCACGTCGTCTAAGCCGATGCCGAGTTGATCGGCCGCGATCTGCGCGAACGTGGTCTCCTCACCTTGACCATGCGGCGAAACACCAGTCATTACTGTTACTGAGCCGGAGGGTTCCACCTTGACCGTGGCACTCTCCCAACCGCCCGCAGGCGTTGCAGGCGACGGGCCAAAGGCGCAGATCTCGCCGTAGGCCGACATGCCAATGCCCATCAAGCGTCCCTCTTTTCGAGCTTCAACTTGTTGCTGCCGGAGCTTGGTGTAATCCACCATCTCCATCGCCTTGTTCAGAGGCGCAGCGTAGTCACCGGAATCGTAGATCAGGCCGGTCGCGGTCGGGAATGGAAACTCGTCGTTGTGAACGAAGTTCTTAAGACGGATTTCGGCCGGGTCCATTTTCAATTCTGCGGCCAGCATGTCCACCATGCGTTCGATGCCGTGGGTTGCTTCCGGACGACCCGCGCCACGATAGGCGTCGGTCGGTACGCAATTGGTAAACACGCCGACGATGTCGGCACAGATAGATTTGGTTCGATACAAACCGGGCAACATCAACACGCTGAGCGTCGGGATCGCGGGCGTCAACAATTGATGATACGCACCGAGATCCTGGATCAGCTTTACCTTGATGCCGGTGATGGTGCCGTCCTTCTTGGCGGCGATCTCGTAGTAATCCACGTGGCCGCGGCCATGAATCGTGGTCAGGAAATTCTCGCGGCGCGATTCAATCCACTTCACGGGCTTGCCGATTTTCATCGACACGTAACACATCAAGGCTTCTTCGGCGTACACGTTCAGCTTGCAGCCGAAGCCGCCGCCCACTTCCGGCGCAACCACGCGCATGCGGTTTTCTTCCAAGCCCAGCATCTGCGCGACCAGGGTACGCACCAGGTGGGGAACCTGTGTGGACGTGTGCAAGGTGCAGGAGCGTTCGGCCACATGCCAGTTGGCCACCACACCACGCGTTTCCATTGGAGATGGAACCAGGCGCTGACTGACGATCCTCTGCTTGACGATCAAGTCGGCTTCCTGGAACGCCTTCTCCGTGTCGCCGCCCTCCTGATGGAAGGTGAACGCCGTATTGTCCGGCCATTGCGGATGCACGGCAGGCGCACCGGCCGCCAGAGCCTTTTCCGGATCGGCGACGGCTTGCAACACATCGTATTCGACCTCGACCGCTTCGGCGGCGTCTTGCGCGATATAGCGATCGGTTGCCACAACTACGGCCACCGGATGTCCAACGAAATATACGCGGTCGGTCGCCAGGATGGTGTGTACCGGCACGCGCAACCCGGGTAGCGATGCTCCGCAAGGCACGGCAGCTACATCGGCGACGTCTTTGCCGAGCAGAACCAACGCCACGCCCTTCATGGCAACGGCTGGCGCGATGTTGATCGACTTGATTCTGGCTGCGCCATGCGGGCTTCGCACGACTACGGCGTGGTGCATGCCGGGCAGCTTCATGTCGTCGACATAGGTCGCGGTGCCGGTGATCAGGCGGGGATCTTCTTTGCGGCGAATCCGCTTGCCGATCAGGGTGTCGGGTTTGGTGATGGTGGTTGCCATGTCTGCTCCAGATATTGTTCGCAACTAGTCAATGAACGGCGCTATTAACCGCGCGCGGCTGCCGCAGCCTGCACGGCCTTCACGATGTGCTGATAGCCGGTACAGCGGCACAGGTTGCCTTCTATCCCGTGACGGATCTCGGTTTCGGTGGGGTTCGGATTGCGATCCAGCAGGTGTTTCGCCGCCATGATCATGCCAGGCGTGCAAAAACCGCACTGCGCTCCATGTTCATTCCAGAACGCTTCCTGCATACGATGGAGCTTGCCATCCACGGCCAGGCCTTCGATGGTCAGGATGCTGGCGCCGTCGCACTGGATCGCGAACATCGAACAACTCTTGATCGCCTTGCCGTTTACTTCCACAGTGCACGCGCCGCACAAAGAAGTCTCACAGCCGATATGCGGGCCGGTCAGGCCGATCACCTCGCGCAGGTAGTGGATGAGCAGCATTCTGGGCTCGACTGCGTTGGTGTATTTCGTGCCGTTGATCGTGAGTGAGATGGTTGATTCCGCCATGGAGCGATTCCTGACTTATACAAGTGTCGGGCCTCACCAGATTAAGACGATGCTTTGGGGGCCGCGATCATTGAAGATATCAGAAAAAACTCTCTCAGCGGAACCTTAATTTCGACAACATTAAACAGGTGTCGTCTATATTGTACTAGGTAGTTTTAACAAGACGAGCACGGCCCTTCCGTTGAGGACAACCGGCGCTGGGATCGGTGCACATCTGACTAGTTTTGGGAGAACATCGGAGATGGAAAGGTACAATCGTTCCATACTGTGTGCTTTGACCGGCTATGCCTAGAAAAATAGAATCTCTCTTCCTGCCAGGTCCGGCAGGCCAATTGGAAGCCTTGCTGGAGGAGCCGGAATCCTCAGAGGGGGAGCCGCTGCCGCCGCGCGAGGCGGCGCTGGTGTGCCACCCGCATCCGCAGCATGGCGGGACTATGCATAACAAGGTTGTGTATCGGCTGGCCAGGGGTCTTAGGCGCTCGGGTTGTGTCGTGCTGCGGTTTAACTACCGGGGCGTGAACCTGAGCCAGGGCGTTTACGCGCAAGGGGAAGGCGAGTTGGAGGATGCAAGGACTGCGTTGCGCTACCTAAGGCAGCGTTACCCCAACCTGCCCTTCACTTTGGCGGGATTTTCCTTCGGTTCCCGGATCGCCTTGCGGTTGGGATGTGAAAGCGGAGGCGACGGCTCGGCAGCGCGGCGCGTGATTGCGGTAGGTTTTCCTACGGTGTATCGTGATCGATCCTATCTGGAGGGTTGCACGATTCCTCGCATCTTTGTGCAAAGCACCAATGATGAGTTCGGCCCGACAGCCGATTTAGAGGCGGTGATAGCGGCGCTTCCGGAGCCTAAGCAACTACACCAGGTAGAGGCGACAGACCATTTCTTTGCTGGGGCGCTGGAACAACTGGAAGCGACGATCGCGGGCTTGCAGTGAAAAGCGCAAGGGCGCTGAAGATCGTCGCCGCCTGAAGTTGGTGTCTCCGACCCCTGCGCCAGAGGGGCTTCTCTCTATCGCAAGGAGAAGTTCAGCGTTACCTGAACGGTATCCTCGCGGGCTTCGCCATTCACGGTTGCAGGCTTGTAGACCCACTGCTGAAGGGCTTCTTTGGCAGCCTGATAGAGCAGTTGGTTGCCACTGACGGGCTGCAAACCGGTTACCTTGCCATCCTTGCCAACTTTAACTGAGAAAACGACGTTGCCTTCGATTTTGTTCTTCCTGGCGACCAGAGGATACGCTGGTAGGACTTTGGTGACCAAAACCGCTGCTGCTGTTCTACCCGGAGTGGGGGTTGCCGTTGCCGCCAGCGGAGCTGGGGCAGGGGGTGCCGGGCGTGGCGGAGCCGCTATATTGGCTCCCGTGGTGTTGACTACCCCAAGCCCGCCAACGGGAACTGTACCGATGGTGGGAGGAGCGTCCGTGGGTACCGTCGAAGCGGTCGCCGGACGATTCGAAGCAATAGTCGGTGGAACGAATTCTTTAGCCGTCGTTTTAGCAATCGGGGCCGGGGTGGGCGCTACAGCTGCCACAGGCGCGGCAACGGGCGGAGGCGTGATTGCCTTCGGCGGTTCAGGTTGCTTCACGGGTGCGGGTGCCGGGGCGGCGGGAGTGGCGGCCGCTGGATTCGGAGTGCCGGGCTGCGCCGGAGGCGGCGGAACCAGACTGTCTGGCGGCGGAGCCGTCTGTGCGGGGAGATTACTAGCGACCACCTGTGCCGGGCTGGGTGGCTTGGATTGCGATCCGCGAGAAAAATAGATCGCCATGGATCCGACTGCCAGCACCGCGCCGCCAATCACAAGCCATTTCTGTTGAAAGCCTCCGCTCGCGGGCTCCGTCACTGGAGCAACAGTCGCAGCGGTGGGATGGTCGTTCACCGACGCCGTGCGGGTATTCTGGGCTGCCGGAGCAGGTGTCACCGCCGCTACTTCCGCAGGTCTTGTTGGGGCTTGCTTTGCCGGAGGCTTCGCGGGCGCACGGGCGATAACGCGTTCGGTCCGGGCGGGCTTGGCAGGAGGTTTCGGCGTGGAGTAAGAGCGCGGGGCCTGCGAAGGCGAACGCTGAACCTCTGGCATCGATTCGGTAAGCTCTTTCTCTACTAGGGCACCGGCGGCATTCACCCCATCTTCTTGCGGGACGGCTTTCGCGACGGGCTGCAAACTCGCCTTGGCTAACGGTTCCGGACGCGCAGATTCCTGTTTGGCGGGAGCTGCGAATGGACGCTCACGGGCGGCTTCCTCCGCGAGTTTAGAGAATACCTGATCGGCCTCATGCGCGTCCGCCTGGGGCTCGCTTGCCGGATGGTAGGCGGCTTCATTGTGAGCGGCGGGCGTTACCTCAAGTTCGGCCTCCTCAGTCTCATCGGACACACCGCGAAACAAAGCAACCAAGTTCGCCTCATTGATGGTTACGGCTCCGCCATCAACCAGCCCAGCCGCATGTTCAGCGGGCGCGGGTTGCCCGTCGCGCTCCAGGTGCCCATCCGGCTCTGGTTGTCCGTCACGCTCCGGTCGAGCTGAGGCCAACTTTGCCAACAATCGTTCCGTCGGTGTCTCGGTCTTCACGCGTTCCCCTATTAAGATTGACCACTAAGACTTACTACTACTTCATTTCGTCCGATCATGGCTCGGGCTGTAGGGTGAAGTCGCTGTTATTTCATCAGAATGACACTGGTACCTGGGGCGGGAATGGGCCATACAGGCTAGGCTGTAGTAAGTGCCGAAGCCCAGCGTTTACAGGTTGTTAGCCGGTATCAGACGGCGGAGAGGCCCGCCTGCGGTTAGGACCCTCGCTGCTCTAGGTACTGGGCAATGCGAGACAGAGAATCGAACTTGCGGGGACTAAGGTCCGTATCCGGGACTTTTATGGAGAAGGACTCTTCGATGGCTGCAATCAGATCGGGCAAGGCGAAGGAATCGAGCAATCCACTCTCAAATAGCGACTCGTCCACGTCATCCGGGGCTGGTTTTTCGCTGACTTGTTGTACCAAAGTTCGGAGGCGTGCGATGCGATCAGTAGAGTCCATAAGGCTTAAGCTTTCATCCTCTCATAACTCTGTGGATCTCGCCGTGGTTCGCGCTCAGTGGAGCATACGCTTGCGAGCACGCCCTAAATTGGCAATCGCCAAAGTACAATAAAACGTTGCCACGACTTTCCATCGTTGTGCCGGCCTATAACGAGGCTGCGCGCTTACCCGTAACTTTGCCCAAGTTGGCGGATTTCTTCCGGCGTTTTGATGCGGCCGAACTGTTGGTGGTGGACGATGGATCGCGCGATCAGACCGCCGCGATGGTTGAGGAGTTCGCGCGGCTGCATCCATTTTGTCGGCTGCTGAAGAATCCGGGCAATCGCGGCAAAGGCTACAGCGTGCGGCACGGCATGCTCGAAGCCAAGGGCGATTGGATTCTTTCGACCGATGCCGACCTATCGAGTCCAATCGATGAAGTCATGACGCTGTGGGCTGCGGCGGATCGTGTGAAAGCGCCGATTGCGATCGGCTCGCGCGCGCTGGACCGGTCGCTAGTGGGCGTGCATCAGTCTCCGCTTCGCGAATGGTCGGGCCGAGCGTTCAACCTGGTGATGCGGCTCGCGACGGGGTTGCCCTATATGGATACGCAATGCGGCTTCAAGATGTATCGTCGGGACGCCGCGCAGATTGTCTTCCCCCGGCAACGGCTGGACGGCTTTGGGTTCGACGTAGAGGATCTGCTGATCGCGCAGATTCACGGGTTGCGAGCGGTGGAGGTTCCGGTGCATTGGAATAACGTGGAAGGCACGAAGGTCAGCAGCCTATCCGGGGCCAAGGCGTTTACGGATCTCGCGTTGGTGCGGTGGAATCAGTTGATGGGGCGATACAAGTAAAAAACCCCGCAGTTAAGCGGGGTTGGAAACTGGTGCCGGCGGCTGGAGTCGAACCAGCTACCTACGGATTATGAGACCGTCGCTCTAACCACCTGAGCTACGCCGGCATTACTGAAAGGTCCCCGGCCATGCGCGTAAGACCCACTTCTTTATCATAGCAGCCGAGCGTTGCCGATGAGATTCGGCTTTGCTCGTGATCGATGCCAGAGCGCCTGGCACAAACCGGGAACCAACCACTCCGCTCCCTGCCCGTCGCGGCTCGTCGGTTTTGCGGACCGGCGCTGAGTATTCTGTTGCCCGACCATCAAGTCGTCCGCCAATACGGAGCACCCCGTAGCGTCCGCAAAACCGACGAGCCGCGACGGCAGGGAGCGGAGTTCCCGAAGCGTCCGCAACGCCCATCCAGTCTGCTCCAGGATTCACGGACAACCGCTTGATTTGAGCTAACGCTAGCGCTTCGCTGCGGCTTGCTTTTCTGCCTCGCGGGCACCGCTCAGGATGTTGGGCATTCCGTAGTTGCCTTCCTGGCACGCGTACTCATAAATCGGGCCTGCGAATTTGCGGATCGGATATTCACCGGACCACGCCTGCTCCCACGTGTTCGGATCGGAGACCGTGAACTGATACTTGATCGTGTCTTCGGAGATGCGCGTGAAGCGTTCCGTCACGTGGAGATCCTTGGTCGCGCCTCGTCCGAACGCCGGCTGGTCGTTGAAATTGGTCGAATCCACTACCAGCGTCTCGCCTTCCCAATGCCCGATTGAATCGCCATACCACTGGCGAATGGCCGGGTCCAGATGCTTGCTGCCGTCGGTGCGAATGATCCGCGCGCCGCCCATCATTTCGTTCCGCACGATGACCTGATTCGGTCCCTGGAAGATTTGCAGATTCGGATTGTAGCCGCCCGGCATCAGCGGCGGACCTTCAAAGTTCCACAAAATACAGCGCTCCGACATGCCGCGATTTTGCACCGAATCGTATTCATGTCCAGCCGCTGCGGCTCGAGCGGCCGCCGTCCTCTGTGTCGCTGCTGGAATCATGGCCGGAATGCGTCCCGTCGGCCCGACAACGATGGACGTCCGCAAACTGCGCGCCGTCCCGCCGGTCTTCGCATCCAAGCCGAACTGCGTCATATTGTAATGCGCATCCGCCGCCGTCCCAGCCACGGTCTGCGTCTCAGGCCGAGCCGCAGCCACAGCCTCAATCGTCTTCAACTCGGCTTCCGTGTAGAATTCCTTGGCCCCGAGATTCTGCGGGCGCTCGAGTGGCGTGGTGGTCCGGTTGATGTAATAACCCTGCAAATCCGGCGTGCCCCACGGCGTTCTAGGAGCTTTGTATGAGGTCTGCCCGAACACGGCGGCGGAAAGAAAAGTGGTCGCGAGAAAGAGGCCGGAGGTGCGCATGGAGTTATTGTATCGTCGGAATGCGTCGGCGGGTGGGCCTGCCCCCGGACGCTAGCACCACTCTGTTCTGTATGCTTGTCCTCATGGCAGTCTGAAGGTGGTCTGGTTAAACTCCGGCGGGTTATAATTCGCAATCGGGCTGCACATGGCTGCCCAGGACCAATATTTCGCCGGGCGACTAAACATGGCAGACCAGAAGAACTTTTTCGATGTAGTTGATGCAGTCATTGAGCACCCGGTCCTCTCATGCGCGTTGCTCGCAACTTTCTTGGTCACGAGTGCACTGATAGAAAATCGGCAGAAGTTGAATCAGTACATTCGGGTTATCGGCCTGCGAAACGTCCTCGTGTCATTGGGTGTTCTGTCCATGGCTCTAATGGCACTATGCCCGCCTTGGCAGGCTCAGGGGACCGCGCTGTGGTACTCCTGGATCTTTTCACCGCCAGTGGAGGAAGTCCACTATTCCACTCCAACGTTTCTTGGTCCCAGGGTGGAGTCAAGATTAGAGCCCGTTCGTGGGGCACAGGTTGATCTTACTCGCCTGATGGTTCAGGAACTTGCCGCCGGGTTATTTGTGGCTGGGTGCTTTCTGGTGCGCATTCGACGCGTTGACGGTGCCTCTCCCGGGGCGTAGTATGGTTCATGCAAGACGCAATCGATGAGTTTATTTCTAAACGACAGAAGCAAGAGGATGCAGAGCACCTGGAGAAACAGGCTGCGCTGACAAAGAAAACAGCCATTGAAGAAAACAGCCCGATCTTGTGGCGTCACTTTGAAGTCGAGCTAACCAGACTGGTTGAGAAGTACAACGCTGCAGTTCCGAATCGCCCACTGCGTTTGGAATCCAAGCCGAATAGGATAGAACTCTCAGCTGGGCCGCCTCCGGCATTGTTGATCGTCGTGAAGTGTGAATCGCCTAGCTTGTGGATCTACTGGGTTAACTCCGCAGAGTTCCAGATTCGAATACGGGCGAACGCGAACGGCGATGTTTATTTGGAAAACGCCTCGGCCGATAGCGGCTACGACAGCCCCGAAATGCTTGCAAACAACCTAATGAGAATGATTCTAGGCTAACTGGAAGCCGCCTAGCACTGGGGCCATTAGTCCACAAATCCACACCCAATGAGCAAGGCCCGCCGCGCTTCGGGCCACCTAACCTCTGGCAGTTGGCAAATTAACGGCCCGATTCGATCCCGTTGTGCCAACGATACATGATCAAAATTCAGGGCGCAGGCAACCGGCATGCCGTCGTCTGACGTCAAGACCACCTCGGTGGCCAACCCACGGATAGTTCGTGTAACAGGCACGACGACGATTTCGTTTAATCGGTCGATGACCTCATCTCGCGTGAGAATGAGAACCGGGCGGCGTTTATCGGGTATGCGGAACGTATACCCGCGGATCTCTCCCCGCTTCAA